>NZ_DASTEP010000213.1:0-67570 GCF_035709525.1 Hymenobacter sp.
GCTGGCCGCCGTTTAGCGCGCAGCGCGCAACGGCAGGCCGACCAGTGGGGCGAGTCTCCAGACTCGCGAATTAATGGCAGTTTGAGATGAGCCGGGCCGATTAGTCGGTTCGCTACGCGAGTCTGGAGACTCGCCCCACTGGTCGGCCTGCCGTTACGCGCTGCGCGCTAAACGGCGGCCAGCGTGCAGCGTGCCAACGGCACTACGCAACCACCTCATACGTCATCACCGGCTGCTCTTTATTCTTGAGCTTCACCTCCCCTACCGGGCGGCACTCGAATGACTCCTTGAGCCGCTGATAAGTAGCTTCGCTGACGATAATCTGGCCGGGCTTGGCGCTGCTTTGCAGGCGCTGGCTCACGTTCACGGTGTCGCCGATTACGGTGTAGTCCAGGCGTTTGAGCGAGGCCGAGCCGATGTTGCCCGATACCATTTCGCCGGTGTTGATGCCGATGCTCACGGCGGGGCGGTACTCGGTGCCGGGCACTTTTTCGTCGGCGTGGGCCATGAGGCTGGCGCGCACGGCGAGGGCGGCATCTACGGCGCGGTCGAGGTGGTAGTCGCCCCGGAAAACGGCCATCACGGCGTCGCCCATAAACTTATCGACGTAGCCGCCGTGCGCGATTATCTCCTTCACCATCTGGTCGAAGTAGCGGTTGAGCAGCTCGACCACCGTGGCGGCGGGCAGCTTTTCGGACAGCGACGTGAAGCCGCAGATGTCGATGAAAACGACCGTGCCCTCAATGGTTTCGGAGGCTAGCAGGCGGTTTTCCACATCGGGGCGCGACATGAAGTTGATAACCGTCTCATCGACGTACATCTTGAGAATATTATTCTCCTGCATGGCCCGCAGGGTGTCGCGCAGCTGCTGCACCTGCACGATAGTCTTCTCAATCGTAACCTCCAAGTCACTGAAATCGACCGGCTTGCACACGAAGTCAAACGCGCCACGGTTCATGGCCGCCCGTAGGTTGGCCATGTCGCCGTAGGCCGATACGATGACAGTTTTGATGACCGGATTGGTCTGATGCAACTCGGTGAGCAGCGTGAGGCCGTCCATCACGGGCATGTTGATGTCGGAGAGCACGATGGCCGTGTCGGGGTGCTCGGCCACGCGCACGAGCGCTTCCTGGCCATTGGCGGCAAAGACAAACTCGTACTCGCCTTCGCGGATTTTGCGGCGAAATTTCTGTTTTACAAGCAGTTCGAGGTCGGCCTCGTCGTCTACGACCAGTATTTTCGTTTTCATGCGGGCAGGGCCAGTAGCTTTTCTTTGAGCGCCGCGAAGTCGACGGGCTTGGTCAGGAAATCGTCGGCCCCGAGGGCCAGCGCCTGGCGGCGGCTGTCGTCGTCGCCGTAGGCGGTTATCATCATCACGCGGGGCGGGGGCGGCGGGGTGGCCTCGGTACGCACGCGGCGCAGCAGCTCAAGCCCGCTCATGCCGGGCATGTTGATGTCGGAGAGAATGAGCACGACTTCGGAATGATGTTCGTGCAGGTAATCAAGCGCTTGCTCGCCCGAAAAGGCGAACGAGAAGCTTAGCGCGCCGCTGCGGATTTCGCGCCGAAAACGCTGCTCAAACAGCACTTGCACGTCGCTTTCGTCGTCAACAACCAGGATTTTCATCTTCGTAAAAGTACTCGTAGGGGAAGGTTTGGCCCGCCCCTACACTGGCAATTTAATGGTAAACGTAGTGCCCACACCCGCCTCGCTGGCCACTTCGAGCGCGCCGCCGTGGCCCTGCACCACGATGTCGTGGCTGAGCGCCAGCCCCAGCCCCGTGCCCTCGCCGCTGGGCTTGGTCGTGAAAAAGGGCTGGAAAATCTTGGCTTGCACCGCGTCCGGGATGCCCGTGCCATTATCCTGCACCACCACGCACACCTCGCGGTTGACAAAGGCGGTCCGCACGCTGACCGTGGGCGCGTAGCTGGGCTCAGCGGCGGCGAGCTGGCGCTGGCACACGGCGTAGAAGGCGTTGGTAAACAGGTTCAGCAGCACCCGGCCCAGGTCCTGACTTACGGCCTCGACCAGCGGCAGTACCGGGGCGAAGTCCGTTTGTAAAGTGGCGTTGAAGCTCTTGTCTTTGGCCCGCAGGCCGTGGTAGGCCAGGCGCAAGTACTCGTCGCACAGGGCATTGAGGTCGGTGGGCTGGCGCTCGCCCGTGCTGGCGCGGCTGTGCTCCAGCATCCCCCGCACGATGCTTGCCGCCCGCTTGCCGTGCTGATTTATTTTTTGCAGGTTCTGCTTGAGGTCGGCCAGCAGCTCGGCTTCCAGGGTGGCATCGCGGGTGGGGCGGGCGCGCTCCTCGGCCAGCTCGTCGGCCAGCTCGCGGCTCACTTCAGCGAAGTTATTGACGAAGTTGAGCGGGTTCTGAATCTCGTGGGCAATGCCGGCCGTGAGCTCGCCCAGGCTCGCCATTTTCTCGGCCTGAATGAGCTGCTCCTGCGTGTCGCGCAGCTCTTGCAGGGTAGTGCGCAGGGCGTCGGTTTGCTGGGCCAGGGCAGCGGTGCGCTGGTTTACCTCATGTTCGAGGGTGTGGTTTTGGCCCAGGATGCGGCGCTGCTCCTGCTCGGCTTCGAGGCGGCGTTGGGCTTCGGCAGCAAGGGTTTTGTGCTGGCTGCGGGCCACGAAAAACAGGCTGCCGGTCCACATTACCAGAAATCCATTCAGGTTGCTACTGCTGCCAGCCACGTCCAGCGGGTCGCTGCCCGATAGCCGTAGCAGCGTGCCTACCAGCATGTACGCCGCGTAAGGTGCCAAGCCCACGCCCACCCAAAAAGCCGGCCGGTAGCTGCGCAGTTGCCAGCATATGACCGCGCCCAATCCTAAAACACCCCCAAAGAACAGGTCACCTAACCAGACGGCCACCGGCCCGCCCACTGCCACGCCCAACACGATAATGGCCGCCGCAGGCTGCCACAGCCGCGTCAGCCAGCGGTCCCAGGTAGGTAGGCGGGTGGGCAGGTCGAGGGCGCGGCGGCCCCAGTACACCAGCCCCAGGCCCATTGCCGCCCCCATCACTTCAGTGCTGCTTGCCATGTGAGATTCCTAGTTTCTTTTCTAGTTATTGAGCTATTGCCTTTTGTCAAAACGCCTGTCCTTACGAGCGCAGCGAAGCAGTAGCACCTGTTTAGCCGCGTCGTTCGGGTTCTGTGCTGGTGCGACTACTTCGCTGCGCTTGCAAGGACAGGTGCTTGTGGGCGTATCGAAAGTATCTATTCCGCCGTGCGAAACGGCAGCCGCATGATAAACTCCGTGTACTCACCTTCTTCGCTATCCACTTCCAGCGTGCCGCCGTGGCCTTTCACTACCAGGTCGTAGCTCAAGGAGAGACCCAAGCCCGTGCCCTCGCCGCTGGGCTTGGTGGTGAAAAAGGGCTGGAAAATTTTCTGCTGCACCTCTTCCGGGATGCCCGTGCCGTTGTCACGCACGCGCACTACTACCTCATCGCCCGCGCGGGCCGTGCTCACGCGCACGGTGGGCGCGTAGCCGGGCTCGGCGGCGGCCAGCTGGCGCTGGCGCACGGCGTAGAAGGCGTTGGTAAACAAGTTCAACAGCACCCGCCCCAAATCCTGCCCCACGGCCTCCACCAGCGGCAGCACCGGGGCGAAGTCCGTTTGCAAGGTGGCGTTGAAGCTCTTGTCTTTGGCCCGCAGGCCGTGGTAGGCTAGGCGCAGATACTCGTCGCAGAGCGCGTTGAGGTCGGTGGGCTGGCGCTCGCCCGTGCTAGTGCGGCTGTGCTCGAGCATCCCGCGCACGATGCTCGCCGCCCGCTTGCCGTGGTGGGTTATCTTTTCAAGGTTTTGCTGCAAGTCAGCCAGCAGCTCGGTTTCCAGCTCCAGGTCGGGCGCGGGGCGCGTTTGCTCGTCGGCCAGCTCATCGAGCAGCTCGCTGCTAACCTCAGCGAAGTTGTTGACGAAGTTGAGCGGATTCTGAATCTCGTGGGCGATGCCCGCCGTGAGCTCGCCCAAGCTCGCCATCTTCTCGGCCTGAATGAGCTGGCTTTGGATAGTTTGTAGCTCATCGAGGGCCTCGCGCAACTCTTCCGACTGCTGCGTGAGGGCGGCCGTGCGGGCGGCTACCAGGCGCTCCAGCTCGGCATTTTGGGCGGCTACCTGCTCGCGGGCGCGGGCTTCTTCTTCGCGCTGCTTCTGCTCTTTCAGCAACGACTGCTTCTGGCTGCGGGCGGCCACCAACAGCGCGAGCATCAGCATATTACTCAGGGTAGCGGCCGTGTTGTAGTAGCTTTTGTAAGGCGGCAGCAACTGGTAATGGCCCAGCAACAGCGTCAGCTTAATCGCCCAGCGCACCCACAGCACGGCTACCCCCACCAACACCGGGCGGGCCGGGCGGTAATCGCGCAGCCGCCACAGCGTGCCCAACACCACCGTGAGGACGAAAAACATGTACGCCTCACCTAGCGCAGTATCGCGGCGAAAGTGCGTAGCCGAGTAGGCAAATGCGGCGATGGCCGGCAGCCACAGCCACGACAGCCAGCGGTTCCAGCGGGGCAGGCGCTCGGGCAGGTCAAAAAGCCGCCGCATGGCCAGCACCCCCAGCATGGCCAGCGGCCCCAGTAGTATTAAGTCGGTATCGTATTTAAAATCCATACGCGCCTAAGCTGTTGTCGGCCAGCCACTAGCCGCTGGCTGCGCACCTACCAATGCTTGGCCGGCGCGCAGCCGCCAGCGCTGGCGGCCGACAATGATAGCGCACGCTATGGGTTCTGGCGCAGCCAATGTCGCCAGCAGTTGCCCTACCGCCGCATGTTTTAACACTGACTTAAAAGCCCACGCTACTTCTTCGTCTGGGCGGCGAGCCACGTTTTCAGGCTTTCGAGCAGGGCCGGTGCCACGATGGGGCGCGGCTCGCCGTCGAGCACTATCCATTGGTTAGTAGGCGGTTGCAGCAAGTGGTTGACGCCCGGCAGGCGCTGGCCCACCACGGCGCGGTTGCCGTTGTCGCGCAGCTCTTTTTCGAGGGCGGCCTGGTGCTGGGCGGGCGGGGCCTGCTCGTCGGCGAGGCCACTCAGCAGCAGTACGGGCACCTGCACGGCCTCCAGCTTTTCGAGGGGGTTGAAGGCCAGGAAGGCGCGGTGCCAGGGCGTGAGCTGGGCGGCGGCGCGGGCCTGAATGGTGGCGGGTGGCAGGTCGGGCTCGTCCTGGCGCAAGAGATTGGCTATCATGGCCTGCGTCTGGTCGAGGTTGGTGGAGTAGCGCACCAGTTCGGCCAGGGTGGCGAGGCGGCGCAGGCGCACGTCGAGCTGCGCCGGGGCCAGCTTCTGGGCTTGCAGCGCGGCCGTTTGCTGGGCTTGCAGCGTCTCGAAGCCCGGCAGGCCGTAGCCCGCCAAGCTCACCACAAAGGCGGGCGGCAGTGGCTGGGCGGCGGCCAGCAGCGCCACGTTGGCCCCCTCGCCGTGCCCAATAAGACCGAGGTGCAGCAAATCGACCTCGGGCCGGGTGCGTAGGAAATTGAGCGCGGCCTGGGCGTCGCCTACGCGCTGGGCGGGGGTAGCGGTGGCATTGTTACCCTCCGACTGCCCCACGCCGCGGTCGTCCATGCGCAGCACGGCCACGCCGTGGCGGGTGAGGTAGTCGGCCAGTAAGCTCAATAGTGGATAAGGCCGAACGGCCGAGCCACCTTCGGGCTGCTCGGCGGGGTGGCCGTCGCGGTCCTGCGCGCCCAGGTCGGAGAGCAGCACCACCGCCGGAAACGGCCCCGCGCCGGCCGGCACCGTGAGCGTACCCGCCAGCTTGAGCCGGGCCGCGAAGTTGGATAATAGCACTTTTTCCTCCCGATAAGGGCGGCTCAGGGTAGCCACGCTGGCAGTGGCGGCGGGCAGGGCGGCGTGGCGCAGCACCAGCGGCGCGCGCAGGCCGGGCTGCGCCCAGGTGCCGCGCAGCACCAGGCCGCCCGAGTCAAGGCGGGCCACCAGGCGGCTGCCCAGTTGCGGCACCTCCAGGCGCACCGAATCGGTGCCGGGCACGGCTTGCAGGTCGGCGGGCACGCGGCTGAGCTTCTGTAGCGGCACATCAAGGGCCGCGAAATAGCCGCCTCCGGTCAATGTTACTACGCTCACCGTCAAGGGCAAGCGACCGCCCGGCAGCGGCAGCGCCCCGCGCCACAGCCCCTCCAGTGGCGGGGCCGGAACCGACGCGGAGGTCGCAGGCGGCGGATGCGACGTAACTACTGCGGCACCGGGGCTTTGCGCCCGGCTGCGCGGTACTATGGCGCACCCGCCTAATAGCATAGCAAGCAGATACCTATTTTTCACTTAGCTTAGATAGTATAGCGACTTATATAATGCCCGCAAGTTACTCCGCATTTGCATAATAGTGGTGCTTACAAGTGACAATCATCAATTTTGTTGCTTATTAATATAATTAAAACAAGTATGTAAATAAATTATCTTAGCCCAAAGGCTTACTTGGCTTTATTTTTATTTAAAGACGCGGAAGTTCATTTAACCCTGTACTAAATTTGTGCATTAAGCATCTTTTTTAGCTTTTACCGATATGCTAAAGCGACTACTATTTATTCTATCCGTTATCGGGCTATCGCCTATCCTTAGCCACGCCCAGGAGGGCCGCATCACGGGCCGCGTGGTCGATGCCGAAACCCAGAGCCCCATCCCGTTTGCCTCCATCAACCTGCGCGAGGAGCAGACCGGGGCACTCACCAACGAATATGGCTATTTCCAGTTGGCCATGCCCACCAAAGTCACCGAGGACTCCATCATCGTGATGGCGCTGGGCTATAAGCGCACGGCGCTCTTCGTGAAGCGCGGGGCCAACATGGAGGAGGTTATTCTGCAAATTCCCAAGCAGCCCATCCAGCTGGCCAGTGTGAACGTGGAAGCCAGCAAGGTGAAGCCGCTGATGCTGGGCGCGCACTCCAACTCGCCCGGCGCGGGCATGATTCAGGGCATGCCAGGCAGCCAGTACGCGTTTCTCTGCAAAAATGAGAAGGCTAAAAAGCTGGGCTTTGTGCGCTCGGTGTCGTTTTACATTGGCGAGAATGGCTTCCCGCGCGAGCCCTTCCGGGTGCGCCTCTACAAGGCCGATGGCAACTACAACGCCCCCAACTCGGACATGCTCGGCGAGAGCGTGATTGTGTCGGCGGCGCGCGGCGGCGAGTGGTTTACGGTAGACCTCACGAGCTACAATATCCCGGCGCCCGAAGAAGGCTTCTACGTGGCGATGGAATGGATTGTGAGCGGCGATAAGTTCTACACCACCAACTTCATGGACAACTACACGCCCTACGGCCAGATTCTACGCCCCACGTTCGAGTTCAAAGACAGCCGCACCTGGAGCTACGCCATCGGCCGCGGCTGGAACCTGGTGACCTTGGCCAACGGCGGCTCGCGCTTCAACGCCATGATGCGCGCCGAGGTCGATGCCTACGTCAAATAGACCGCAGATTCAAACGGATTAAACGGATTTCGCAGATACGCTTGGCTGCGCCAAGCTGACTAGATGAGATATAAGGTGTCCGATTAAAAACAAAAAGTCACCTTTTCGGGCGGCTTTTTTGTTTTGTTTGGCAGCCCTAATCAGCTTGGCGCAGCCAAGCGTATCTGCGAAATCCGTTTAATCCGTTTGAATCTGCGGTCTATTTGACTTTCACCGCGATTTCGACGCGGCGGTTTTCCTGGCGGCCGGCGGCGGTGGCGTTGCTGGCGGCGGGCTGCTCCTCGCCGAAGGCTTCGGTGCTGACGCGGTCGGCGGGCATTTTATTGGTGGTTACGAGGTAGTTTTTGACCGCCTCGGCGCGCTCCTTACTCAGCTCGCGGTTGTAGCTTTTGTCGCCGCGCGAGTCGGCGAAGCCTAGCACCCGCACGTCTTTGCCAGCGTAGCGCTGGGTGATGGAAGCGGTAATTTGCTTGAGCGCCTCGGCCGCGCTGGGCTTGATGGTGGCTTTGTCAGTATCGAAGAGCACTTTCTCATCGACGCCGTACACCTGGTAGTCGTCGTTGCCACGAATGCTTACGCCGGGCAGGTTTACTTCCGGGAATTTTACGTCGGCCAGCTTGGCTTTCGTGATATCGAAGGCGTTACTGACGGCATTGCCAGCTTTGTCGGCGGCATTTTCGACCGAATTGGCGGCGTTGGCGGCTACGTCGCCGGCCGTTTGGCCGGTGCGGGCTACTACAGCCGTGTCGGCGGTGGCATCGCCGAGCGTGTTTTTATCGTCCGATTTTTTCAGGTCGTTGCAGCTGGCGAAGGCGAAGGTAGCGGCGGCCAGCAGGGCGAGCGTGGGCTTGTTCATGGTAAAGACACGTAAGGTGTGAAAGAAAGGTGGGCCGTTTACGCGAAGCCGCGCCGCCGCGTTGGGCGTTCGCGAGTGGCGTTTTAACTTGACTTTATGCCCAAGCTAAAGCTTACGGCACGCCTACTCGCTCACAAACACGCGCTTCACGCGCTCGCTCACGTTGGTCAGGATTTCGTAGGGGATAGTGCCGATGCGCCCGGCCAGCTCGTTGATAGTCAGCCCCTCGCCAAAGAGCACGGCCCCGTCGCCGGGCTGCGTTTCGGGGATGTCGGTGACATCGACCATCACCATGTCCATGCACACCGAGCCCACTACCGGGGCGCGGCGGCCGTGCAGCAGCACCGTGCCCGCGCCGTTGGCAAAGCGCCGGTCGTAGCCATCGGCGTAGCCGATGGCCAGCGTGGCGAGGCGGCGCTCGTAGTCGGCCGCCGCGCCGCGCCGGCCGTAGCCCACGGTAGTATCGGCGGGGAGGGTTTTCACCTGCGACACGGTAGTGCGCAAGGTGCTCACGGGGCGCAGGTTGTGGCTGGTTTCGTCGCCAGCCTCCACGCCGTAGAGGCCCACGCCCAGCCGCACCATGTCAAACTGCGTCTCCGCGAAGCGCCGGATACCGGCCGAGTTCAGCGCGTGCTTCAGCACCGGGCGGCCTAGCACGGCCTCGATGGCGGCAGCCATGCGCTGGAAAGTACTGAGTTGCTGGCGCGTGAAGGCGTCGTGCGCGGGGTCATCGGCGGCGGCGAGGTGGGTCATAATGCTCGCTACCGGCAGCTGGGCGCGGTACTGGGTTAGCAGGTCGAGCAGGGCGGGCAGGTCGTTTTCATCAAAGCCCAGGCGGCGCATGCCGGTATCGAGCTTGAGGTGCAGCGGCGGCAGCGGGGTGGGGCTGTCGGCGGCTTCGCGGGCGGCGGCGAGGTAGTCGTGCAGGCGCTCCACGGAATAGATTTCCGGCTCCAGGCGGTAGCGGCGCAGCTGCTCGAAGCTGTCGGGGCCGGGGTTCAAGACCATGATGGGCAGGCTGATGCCGTTTTCGCGCAGTTGCTGGCCTTCGTCGGGGTAAGCCACGGCGAGATAGTCGGCCCGCTGAAACTGCAAGAGGCTGGCCACCTCATACGAACCGCTGCCGTAGGCAAACGCCTTGACCATCACCATGAGCTTGGTGCTGGGTTTCAGCCGCTGGCGGTAGTAGTGCAGGTTGTGCGTCAGCGCGTCGAGGTTCACCTCCAGCACCGTGCCGTGCTGCAACTGCTGCAACGCCGCCACCACCCGCTCGAACCCAAACCGCCGTGCCCCTTTGATGAGGATGGTTTCGTTTTGAAAATCGGCCGGTCGCAGGTCGGCCAGCAGGGCTTCGGTGGAGGGATAGAAGAGAGTTTTGAGTTTTGAGTTTTGAGTTTTGAGTTGATTCTGCTGGTTTGGGCTTACCTCCGCGTCCAACTCAGAACTCAAAACTCTTAACTCAGAACTCACTGCCTCCCCTACCCCGATAAGCCGCGTCACACCGTGAGCTTGTAGCAGCTTAGCCACACGAGCGTATAGCTCGGCGGGCGGCAAGCCCGACTCCAGCACGTCGCTGAGGATGAGCGTGCGGCCGCCCGGCCGCGCTTGCCGGCTGAGGGCATCAAGGGCCAAGGCCAGGCCGGCGAGGTCGTTGTTGTAGGTATCGTCGAGGAGGTAACAGCCGTGGCGGCCCTGCTTCATTTCGAGGCGCATGGCCACCGGCTGGAGGCGCAGCAGGCGGCGCTGAATTTCGGCCGGGGCGAGAGCGGTAGCGGAGCTGAGCTGCCGCCATAGCAGCACGGCTAGGCAGTGCAGGGCGTTTTCGACCGAAGGCTCATCGGCGAAGGGCAGCGTGAAACGCGCGGCCGCCCGTAGCGTCAGGTGCTCGGCTGGGAAGTGGGCGGTGGCGGCCGTTTCGCCCAGGCGCACGCGCACGGTGGTGGTGCCCGCCGTGGTGGCTTTCAGCCGGAAGCGCAGGGCCGCGCCGGGCACGTCGTGGCGCGTCCAGGCCAGGGCCGGCAGGGCGCGCGCCTGCACGGCGGCGTGCACGGCCGGCTGGTCGGCGCAGTACACCAGCAGCTCGAAGCCGGGCCGCTCGAACAGGCGCAACTTCTCGCCCAGCTTTTCTTCTTCCGAAGCAAAACCGGCGTCGTGCGCTGTACCCAGGGTAGTGAAAATGCCGTGCGTGGGCCGGATAATTTCGGCCAGTTGCGCCATCTCGCCGCGCTCCGAAATACCGGCCTCGAAAATGCCGAGCGTATGCCGGCCGGGAGCCAACTCCCACACGCTTAGCGGCACGCCTATTTGCGAATTGTAGCTTTTGGGCGAGCGGCAAATGTCCTCGTCGGGGGCCAGCAGCTGCGCCAGCCACTCCTTCACAATGGTCTTGCCATTAGAGCCCGTGACGGCCCACACCGGCCCCCCAAACGCCGCCCGGTGCCGGGCCGCCAGCGCCTGCAAGGCCGCCAGCGCATCGGGCACCAGCACGAAGCCCGCGCCCGCAAACGGGGCCAGGCTAGCCGGCGCATGGCTCACTACGAATAGCCGCACGCCCTTGGCGTAGAGCGCCGCCAAGTGGTGGTGGCCGTCGTGGTTAGGCCCGCGCAGGGCGAAGAAAACGGCCCCTTCGGTGAGGCCCACGCGGCGGCTGTCGAGCAGCAGGGTGGCCAGGGCGGCATCGGTGGCGGGGGCGAGTAGCAGGGTGCCGCCGAGCAGGGCGGGCAGGTCGAGGAAGCGGATAGGCATAGCGGGCGCAAAGGTCGGGCGCGGCCGCTACTACGCGGCGGCACTGGCGGGCGGCGCTATTTTGGCGGTAGCATTGGGCCGGTTGGCTTGCGCTATTTTCTATTTTAAGCTGCTTATGCGCTTCGTTATTCTTCTTTTGGCCAGTGTTTTACTGGGTAGTCTGCGGGCTGCCGCTGGCCCGGCCCCTATCCCGCTGCGGGTGGCTACCTACAACCTCCGCTACAACAACCCCGACGACGGGGCCGATGCTTGGCCCAATCGTAAAGAAATGGTAAAGAACCTGGTTCGCTACCACGATTTCGACGTGTTTGGCACCCAGGAGGGCTTGCGCGGGCAGCTCACCGGACTAGCCGAATTGCCGGGCTACGCCTTCGTGGGCCGCGGGCGCGACGATGGCAAGGAGGCCGGCGAGCACTCGGCCATCTTCTACAAAAAAGCCCGCCTGCAACTGCTGCAAACCGGCGACTTCTGGCTGAGTGAGACGCCCGACAAACCTTCTAAAGGTTGGGATGCTACCTGCTGCAACCGCCTCTGCACCTGGGCCAAGTTCAAGGACTTGCAGAGCGGAAAGGAGTTTTTCTTTTTCAGCGCGCACTTCGACCACCAGGGTACGGAGGCGCGCCGCCAGTCGGGCCTGCTCATGGTGCACAAAATCAAGGAAATCGCTCAAAGCGCGCCCGTCATCTGCGTGGGCGACCTCAACTCGACGCCCGACACCGAGCAGGTGAAAACCCTGCAAGCCCAATTCGGCGATGCCTACCTGCTCACGCAAACGCCCACCTACGGCCCGGTCGGCACCTTCAACGGCTTCGAGCTGAACGCCCCGCTGAACGAGCGCATCGACTACATTTTTGTGAGCCGGGGCAGCACGGTACGCAGCTACGCGGTGCTCACCGACTCGCTGCGTGGGCACTACCCGTCGGACCACTTCCCGGTGCTGGCCGAGGTAGTACTGAAGTAGTGCGAGCGAGCGGCAGCGTGCGCAGCCGCAAAATTCAGTGGCAGCACTGATGCAAGTGGATACTTGAAAACAAGAGCTTTACGAGCCAGCAGCGTCGTCTTGCTGGCTCGTATCTTTTTTCCACCTCGCGCCATGGCCGACAAGCTCACCGCCAACCAGACCCTCTTGCCCAACCAGAGCATTACCTCGCTGAACGGGCGCTATTACTTTATTTATCAAGCCGATGGTAACCTGGTGCTGTACAAGCGCTACCCCAATGGTAGCCAGAAGGCCCTGTGGGCGTCGAACACCAACGGCAAGGGTGGCAACCGCTGCATTATGCAGGGTGATGGCAACCTGGTGATTTACAACCCAGCCAACAAGCCGCTGTGGTCGAGTAATACCTTCAAGGATGCCAACAGCACGCTGGTGATGCAGGACGATGGCAACGCCGTGATTTACAACGCGGCGCACAAAGCCATCTGGGCCAGCAACACGGTGCAGAAAACCGTGCCCAGCGGCCCCACCGCCACCGGCGACACCATGCGGCCGGGCCAGGTGCTGAACCCCGGCCAAAATATCCGCGCGAACAACGGCCGGTTTACCTTCACGCTGCAAACCGATGGCAACCTGGTGCTGTACAAGAGCCTGAGCACCGGCGGCCAGCTGGCACTGTGGGCCTCGAACACCAACGGCCGGCCCACGCAGGTCTGCATTATGCAGGGCGATGGCAACCTGGTACTCTACGACGTGGACGGCGCAGCGCTGTGGTCGAGCAACACCTTCAAGGACGCCGGGGCGCGGCTGGTGATGCAGGACGACGCCAACGCCGTGGTGTACCGCGCCAACAACACGCCGGCGTGGTCGACCAATACCTGGATGCAGACGGTGAACCTGCACGTGAAGATTCTCACGGCCCCCACCACCTTCTCGGTAACGCAAATGGTGGATACGATGCGCAGCATATACTTCGACGCGGGCTTCACCGTGCAATTGCGCTCGACGGAAACCCTGAACCTGGCCAACCCGACGCTGGCGGCCCTCAACGACGTGGACACCGGCTCTTGCACCAGCGGCAACCCTTCGGCCGAGCAGCAGGCGCTGTCAAATTTCCGGGCCAATGCCGGGGCCAATGACGTGGTAGTGTACATGTGCCGCACGGTGGCCTACGACAAGGGCACGCTCAACGGCTGCGCCTCCTTTCCGGCAGGCCGGCCGATGGCCGTGGTGGCCTCCTACGCCACGCGCTACACCCTGGCCCACGAGGTAGGCCACGTGCTGGGCTTGAACCACGTAAACGACAACAACCGCCTGATGACGGGCAACGGTACGGCCAACATCACTAACCCACCACCCGACCTGACGGCCGGCGAAGTCCAGACCATGAAAAACAGTCCGTTCACCGTTTAAGCCCACCCACCGCTATGGCCCGCACCCGCGAAGAACTCGTCCGCCTCATCAACCTCGATGAGCCCGACTACCCCGCCATCGTCCGCCAACTCACCAAGGACGATATTCCACTGCTCACGCAGCTGGCCCAGGACCCCGACCCCGGCCTGGCTACCAAGGCCATCAGCTGCCTGGGGCTGATGGGTGAAGAAACTGCCGTGGCCGGCCTGCAAAGCGCCGTAACCCACCCCAACCCGGTGTACCGCATCGCGGCGGCCTACGCCCTGCGCAACGCGCCAGCCAGCGCCACCGGCATCCGCCTGCTCGGCCGCCTGCTCGACGACCAAGACCTGGGCGTGCGCAAGTTTGCCCTCAAGTCGGTGGATTTGGGCAACATCGCCAGCCTCAAGGAGCAAGTGCGGCAAGTGAACCTGCGCGAGCAAAACGAGGGCCTGAAAACCCTGTCGCAGTCTATTCTGCAGAAGCTGCGCTAAAGCCTATAACTCAAGTTACGGCCTAGCCTCAGCGGGGCGACCCGTCGGTAGAACATACCGGGTACCACGTACCCAAGCCCCGTAGGGGCGGCCCATCTAGTTGATTGGGTCGCCCCTACGGGGCTTTATTTCTTCTGCTACCAGCGTTTTCTACCGACGGGTCGCCCCGCTGGGGCTAGGCCGTAACTTGAATTTGTTACCTACCGGGCCGAAATACTGGGTAAATAAGCAGGTGCATTTCGCGTAGGGTTCCGCAGTGTCAATCGGCAAACCACTGCGCGACCCTGCGTTTTAACACCGCGAAACCCTGCGCGAAACCACGCCGATACGCGCCTTCCCCGCCCCGGCGCTACCTTCGGGCTTCATTTGCCTACTCGCTAAAAACCGCCCGATGGCTGTTAATTCTTCCGTTTCGCCGGCGCCGCTGTGGCAGCGGGCCTGGCCGCACGTGCTGGCCGTATTGTTTTTTGTGGTGCTGGCCGTGGCCTACTTCGCGCCCATCGTGTTCGACCACCAAACGCTGGCGCAGCACGACATCACCCAGTTTCAGGGCGGCGCGCGCGAAACGCAGCAGTGGGCCGCTGAGCACGGCCACGAGCCGCTCTGGACCAACTCCATGTTTTCGGGGATGCCCACGTACCTGATTTCGGTGCACTTCCCCGGCGATTTGTTCGTGTACGTGCAGAAGTTTATCGCGCTGGGCTTGCCGGCCGTGGTTAGCAATTTGTTTGTGGCCCTGCTGTGCGGCTACGTGCTGCTGGTGGCGCTAGGCGTGCGCCCGCTGGTGGCGGTGGCCGGCGCGGTGGCGCTGGGCTTGTCGAGCTACAACATCGCCATTTTGGCGGCCGGGCACAACACCAAGTCGTGGGCGCTGGCCTACGCGCCGCTGGTGCTGGGCGGGCTGCTGCTGGCTTTCCGGCAAAATAAATGGCTGGGCGCGGCGCTCTTCACGCTGGGCCTGACCATGAACGTGCGCGCCAACCACCCGCAAATCACCTATTATCTGGGCTTGCTGGTCGTTATTTATGGCATCATCGAGCTGGTGAGCGCGGTGCGCGCTGGCCGCTTGGGCGACTTTGCGGGGCGCGGGGCGCTGCTGGGCGTGGGCGCGGCGCTGGCCATCGGCGTCAGCTTTGGCCGCCTCTATACCACCTACGAATACAGCAAATTCAGCAACCGCTCACCTTCCGAGCTCAAGGCCCTGCCGCCCGCACCGGGCCAGCCCGCCGCGCCCAGCGCCCGCCAGCAAGACCGCGATTATGCCTTCGCCTACAGCTACGGCATCGGCGAAACGATGACTTTGCTGGTGCCCAACTTCTACGGCGGCAGCAGCGCCATGCCGCTCGGCCCCAATTCAAACATGGCCCGCGAGCTGACCTCGGCCGGCTACGGCACCGACATGCTGGCCGCCATGCCTACCTACTGGGGCGACCAGAGCTACGTGGCCGGCCCCGTGTACGTGGGCGTGGTGGTGTGCTTTTTATTCGTGCTGGGCTTGTTTGTGGTCGATAAGCGCACGCGCTACTGGCTGCTGGCGGGCACGCTGGTTTCCTTCGTGCTGGCCTGGGGCAAGAATTTCGAGACAATTAACAACCTGATTTTCGACTACCTGCCGGGCTACCGCAGCTTCCGGGCCGTGAGCATGGGCCTGGTTATCGCGCAGCTGGCCATGCCGCTGCTGGCGGCGCTGGCGCTCTCGCGCATTTTGCGGCCCCGCGCCGCCGCGCTGCCGGTTGGCGCGGCTCCGGTCGTGGGTACCGAGCCGCTGCACCCTGCCCTGGCCAAGGCCGCGCGGGCGGCGGGCAGCGCCCCGGCCGGGGCCGTGGATGCCCCCGAAAACCAGCTGCGCACCAAGCAGCTGCTCTACGCCGGGGCCATCACGGCGGGCTTTCTGCTGCTGACCTGGCTGCTGAGCTTCAGCTTCGATTTTGCCTCGCCGCAGGATGCCAACCTCACGCAGCAAGGCTTTTCGGCGCAGCTGCTGAGCGCCCTACGCGCCGACCGCGCCGACTTGCTGCGCTCGGACGTGTGGCGCGGGCTGCTCCTGGTGGGCCTCACGCTGGGGGCGTTGTACTTCTATTTGAAGGGCAAGGTGCAGGCGGGCGTGGCGGCGGCCATCGTGGTAGCGCTGGTGCTGCTCGACCTCTGGACGGTGGACAAGCGCTACCTCGGCGAGAAAAATTACCAGACCGAAACTATCGTGGAGAGCTTCCAGCCCTCGGCCGTGGACCAGCAGATTCTCAACGACAAAGACCCGAGCTTCCGCGTCCTCAACGCCGGCAACCCCTTCAACGAGGCGCGCACGTCGTACTTCCACAAGAGCATCGGGGGCTACCACGGGGCCAAGCTGCGCCGCTACCAGGACTTGATTGAGCGCCAGATTTCGCCCAACCTGCAAGCCCTATTCGCCAGCAACGGCGACTTCGCCAAAACGCCCGTGCTCAACATGCTGAACACGCGCTACCTCATTGTGCCCGCCCAACAAGGGCAGCAGGGGCAGCCCGGCCAGCCCGAGCAGGTGCTGCGCAACGCCAACGCGCTCGGCAACGCCTGGTTTGTGCGCGAACTGCGCGCCGTGCAGTCGCCCGACGCCGAGATGGACGCCCTCACTACCCTCAATCCGCGCCAAGCAGCGGTGTTCGACGCCACGAAATTCCCCGAAGTGAAGCCGGCTACCTCCGCCGACTCTTCGGCCAACATCGTGCTCACCGACTACGCGCCCGATGCGCTGACCTACAAGTATTCGGCCGCGCAGCCGGGCACGGTGGTGTTCTCCGAGGTGTACTACGCCGACGGCTGGCAGGCTTTCCTGGATGGCAAGGAGGTGCCGCATTTCCGGGCCGATTTCGTGCTGCGGGCCATGCAGGTACCGGCCGGCGCGCACGAAATTAAGTTCGTGTTTGAGCCCAAGGAATATAAAATCGGCAACACCGTGTCGCTGGTGTCGAGCCTGGGCGTGCTGCTGCTGGTAGCGGGCGCCTGCGTGGTGGGCGCGCGGCGCAAGGGGGCGGAGGCGTAGCCGCTGGGCCAAAGCGCCAGCGGTGGCGGGGTGCGGCCAATTAGCTAATCCAGCAGTAGCCCCAGCGGGACGCCCCGTCGGTAGTACTCGCGAGCCTTTTTTACCCTAAGCCCCATAGGGGCGACCCACTCACCTGTTGGGCCGCCCCTACGGGGCTTTTGTTTTTCGCTCGCTACTTGCTACTACCGGCGGGGCGCCCCGCTGGGGCTATTCCGCAACTTGGGGTAACCAGGCAGGTGCCACCTGGCGCACCGGCCGCGCCTCCTGGCTTGTTCTCTGAAGCCGCTGGCGCCACCGGCGATACTGTTGGTGTGGCTTCCGACCTTATTGATAGGGCGTTCGACACTCCTGACGTGATTGTCGACACTCCTGATGTGGCTGTCGAGGCTCCTGATACAGCTTCCGACACTCCTGATATGGTTGTCGAGGCTCCCGATGTGGTCTCCGAGGCTCCCGGTGTGGTTTCCGAGGCCCCGGCGGCTACTTTTGGCGGCTGCCTATGCTTATTGATGCTCGCCTGCTGCTACCCATCCCCCACCTTGCCGCCGCGCAGCGCGGCGTGCGCCTGCTGCTCTGGCGCGACGACCTGATAAATCCCGACCTGCCCGGCAACAAGGCCCGCAAGCTTAAATACAATCTGCTAGCCGCCCGTGCGCAAGACCACACGCGCCTACTCACCTTCGGCGGGGCATACTCCAACCACCTGGCGGCCGTGGCGGCGGCGGGCCGGCTCTACGGCTTCGGCACCGTCGGGCTGGTGCGCGGTGAGGAGCACTTGCCCCTCAACCCCACCCTGGCCCGCTGCCGCGCCGATGGGATGCAGCTGCACTACCTCGACCGCGCCACCTACCGCCACCGCGCCGAGCCGGAGTTTCTGACTGAAATCCAGACGCAGTTTGGCCCCGCCTACCTGCTACCCGAGGGCGGCACCAACGCGCTGGCCCTACGCGGCGTGGCCGAGCTGATAGGCGAATTGCGCCAGCACACCGACTTCGACGCCGTGGCGGTGGCCGCTGGCACCGGCGGCACGCTGGCCGGGCTGGCGCTGGGCCTGGCCGAAGCCGGGCACCCGGCCCGTGCCGTGGGCGTGGCCGCGCTGAAGGGCGGCGACTTTTTGCGGGCCGATATCGACGCGCTGACGCAGGCGGCGGCTGGCCGCACGCTGAACAATTACGAAGTACACACCGGCTACCACTTCGGCGGCTATGCCAAGCTGCCTGCCGAATTGCGGACGTTTATCGGGCAGTTTGAAGCCGACTTCGGCGTGCTGCTCGACCCCATTTATACCGGCAAGCTGCTGGCGGGCGTGCTCGATTTGATTGAAAAAGGCCACTTCGCGCCCGGTAGCACCGTGGTGGCCGTGCACACGGGCGGGTTGCAAGCCTGGGCGGGGTTTTCGCAATGAGCAATGAGCAAAGGCTGAAATTGCTCATTGCTTATTGCTCATTGCTTATTGCTCATTGCTCATTACTCACTGTCAATTGCAAAGCGGCCAGCACAAATACGAAGGCTAGCACCGGGGCCTGAAAGCGCACGTCCCAGTCGTCCACGGTCAGCATCACGATACTGGCTTGCAGTAGCGGCACGCCTAACAGAAAAACCCGGCCCAGCTTCCATACGCTACTTAGCTGCGTGCCCCGGGCGGCCAGCCAGTACAGCGGCCACAGCACCAGCACGTAGGCCAGCCGGTGGGCCAGCGAGTAGTGCGGCTTGAGCCCGCTCACGAACACGAACAGCTTGCCGGCCATCAGCTTCAGCAAAAACCAGGGGTTGTGCGCCGCGAAATACAGGATGCGCGGCACTTGCCCGGTGCCGGGCGGCGGCATAGCCAGGGGGGCGGCCGGCTGCACGGCCCACGCCGAGGTGCCAAAGATGAGCTCGCCCCGCGCGTAGGTTTCGACGATAAAGTAGCTTTTCAAGTGGTGATTGAGCACTACCAGCGCCAGCGGAATAGCTAGTAGCAGCCCAGCCACCACCCCCCAAAACCAGCGCCGGCCGGGTTGCTGCCGCAGATATTCGAGGCCCGCCAGCAGCGCCGCGCCCGCCAGCACAAAGCCATTGGGCCGCGTAAAGGCCGCGAGCAGCAGCACGGCGCCCAGGGTAGCCCAGGCGCGCCAGCCCCCATGCCGCACCCGCACAAAGGCCGCCAGCGCCAGCACCGACAAGCTGATAAACAGCGACTCGGTGAGCAGAAAACAATTGAACTGCTGGATATCGGGCCATAAAATAAAAAATAGGGTGGCCAGTGCCGCTGCCCGCCGCCGCCCGCCCGCCAGTTGCCGCGTGGCCCCGTAGAGGGCGGCGGCGGCCAGGCCCGACGCGGCTATTTGCCCCAGCACGATGCCCCACAGGCCGGTGCCGAGGCGCAGCCAAATGCTCTCAAACCACGCGTACACAATGTAGCGCTGCACGTGCTCGTACTCGAAGGTATCGGGGTTGGGCAGCTCGGGGCTGAGCTCGCGGGCCGGCTGCGGGTGCGCAAACTGGTAGTGGCCGTGCTCGGCCACGTTGGCGGCGTAGCTGAGGTAAAGCTCGCTGTCGTTGGCCAGGTGCGGGCCCTGAAATTTAAGTAAAAAGCCGACCTGCACCAGCAGCCACAGCCCCACGAGCGCGGCACGGTGCCAAGGCCACAGGCGTAGCAGCAGAGGAGGAAGGGACATAGCCCGTAAAGGTAAAGGCCGGGCTTAGCCCAACGGCGCGGCGGGCGGGCCGTATCAGGGGCTATGCCACTCGTTCGCTTATTTCGCCGCTTGCTGCCGCTTGCCCTGCTCATTGCCCTGGGGGTTTTTCTCTGGCGCAAAATCGGCCCCACGCTGGCGGGCCTCAACCCGCTCGCCGCCCGCGAGCCCCAAGTAACCGTGACTCACAACACCGTGCTGACGCAGGTGGAAGCGCTGGGCCGGCTGGAGCTGGTGCGCTACCGCTTTAAGGATGTGGTGGAGTACAAGCGCTCTTCCAAATACCCCTTTTTGCCCGATGCCAAGGCTGCCCTCATCGTGGGTGGCGAGGCCGTGGGCTGCCTCGATTTACGGAAAATAAAACCCCAGGACGTGGCCTTGGAAGGCGACTCGGTGGTACGGCTTCTACTGCCCGCGCCCGAGCTTTGCACCTTCCAGGTCGACCATAGCCAGAGCCGGGTGTTCAGCACCGAAAACACGTTTTTCCAAGATGCGCAGGTAGTGGACGAGGCCTACCGCTACGCCGAGGCGCAGGTGCGCCGCTCGGCCCTGCAATCGGGCATTCTGGCCGAAACCCAGCGCAACGCCGAGCAGATACTGGTGCCCATGCTACGCACGCTCACCGGGCGGCGCGTCATCATCGGGCAGCGGCTGGTGGCGCCGGCACCCGCCCGCAAACTGTAGCTGCGGGGTAGTACCCCCAAAAGCAAAAAAGGCTCCCCGATGCACGGGGAGCCTTTTTTGAGTAGGCTGATTAGTAGCTAGCGCTACTTGATTACTTCTACCCAGCCGCGGGTGATAGAACCGTTGGGCTGCGTGAAAGTGTAGTAGTACATGCCAGCGGCGATGCTGGGGTCGGTGCCCCAGTAGTTGGTCGTGTTGTTGTAGTTCTGCGTGGAGAACACGCGGCGGCCCCAACGGTTGAAAATCTCGACCGTGTTGTTGGGGTAAGCGTTCACGTTTTTGACTTGCAGCCAGTCGTTGAGCTTGTCACCGTTGGGCGTAATTACGTTGGCTACTTCGATGTTGGGGTCTACGCCCACGGTTACGACTACGCTGGCCGTGCCCGAGCAGCCGGTGGCCGTGCTGGTGGTGGTCAGGGTGTAGGTTTGGGTGATGGGGGTGCCCGTGGTGTTAGGCAGCGTCACGGTGGGGTTGGCGCTGGTGGGGTTGCTGAGGCCCGTGGTGGGGCTCCAGCTGTACGTGAAGCCCGCTACGGGTGCGGCTCCGATAGCTACGGCGCGGCCGTTGGTAGTGCTCACGGCCGGGCCGGCGTTGGCCGTCACGGCGGGGTTCACGGTGATGGTAACCTGGCTGGTAGCCGCGCAGGCGCCCGACGCGCCGGGTGCCGTGATGGTGTAGATGGTAGTGGCCGTAGGCGTGAGCACGAAGGTGGGGCTGGTGCCCGACACCGGCCCGCCGGTTACGGTGTACACCGCGCCCGTGGGCCCGCCGCTTACCGTGAGGGTAGTGCTGGCGCCCTGGCACACGTTGCGGTTGCCCGCGATGGTGAGCGTCGGGGCGGCCGATACTACCACGTTCTGCGTTACGGCGTCGGTGATGCAGCCAGCGGCCGATACACCGTTGACGGTGAGGGTGCCGGGGCCAGCTGCGCTCCACTGCACCTGCACGGGGTTGGCGGTGGCGCTGCCCACGATGGTGCCGCCCGTTACGGTCCAGCTTACGCCGGCCGTGGTGCCGCCGGTAGCGGTGTAGCTAGTGGTGCCACCCACGCCGCACACGGCCAGGTTGCCGGTGATGGCGGTGGGGCCCTGCGGCTTCACTACCGTGATGCGGAACACGTCGTAGATGGTTTTGCCGGCGCAGCCGTTGTCTTTCACCGTCACGGCGATGTCGTAGGGCTGGGTGCGGGCCTCGGTGCAGCTGGCTTTGTATACAAACGTGCCCACTACGGAGCCGTTGCCGTTGGCCGTTACGGCGCCGGCCAGGCCAGCGGCCGTGCCCGTGCTGCCGTTCACGGTAGCATCGTAGCCGCCGGGGCCATCGAGCAGGGCACTGCTCACGGTCATGGTCAGCGGGTTGCCGGCTTTCTGCGTGGCCGTAATCGGAATAGTCTGGGTGGTGCCGGCCTCAATGGTATAGTTGCGGGGCAGCGGCGTGGTAGTGCCGCCAATGGCGATGGGGGCCGGCAGCACCGGGGCGGGCGTCGAGGGGCAGTTGGCTACTACCAGCTGCACGTCGCGCCGGGTAGAGCCCAGCAAGGTGCGCACCCCGTTGATAATGCGGTACTCCCTTACGTCTACTGCTACTGCATATTTACCAAGCACCGGCGTCGAGAAGGTGGCAATACCCGTCGAGGAATTCAGGTGGTTGATAATGCCCCGGCCCACCCCAAACGGCGTAGTGGCCGAGTAGGCATTGGTGGTAGCATACGGGGCCAGCGGCTGGGCCGGGTTGAAGGGAGCGGTGGTGGGCAGCGCGCCGCTGTAGGGCTGGCCAAACGAGTACTCCAGCTCGTCGCCGTCGGCGTCGATGGCGTTGTTGAGGTAGTAAGTCGTGTCGTTGGCACAGATAACGGCCACGGCCGTGTTAGCGAAAACAGGCGAGCGGTTGAACACCGTGGGCGGCGCCATCAGGGTGTATATCTCCAGGTTTTGGCTACCCGGGTTGTCCAGGTTAAGGATGTCGCTGGTGCGCGCATTCGAAGAGTAGGCGGCGTAGAAGCCCGCCGTCGTGTTGGGCAGGTTGACCAGCGCCGTGGCCCGGTAAAAGGAGAACGGCTGCGAAGGCCCCGTGATGGTGCAGCCCGGTATCTGGGCCGGCGTGTTGCAGGCGGCCGTTGCCGGGAACGTGACGTTGATGTTGCCACCCGACACCGTCGGGTAGTTGACCGTCGTCATAACAACGCGGGCGCCAGTCGAGCGCTCGTAGATGCCGATATTGGTGTCAAGCGTTACGGTGTTGTTGCAGACCGTGTAAACCGTCAGGGTCAGCTCGTAGCGCAACGGGGCCGACGCGGGGCCCAGGGCATCAACGAAGCGATACGTAAGCTCACCACCCAGCAAGTGGCTGGCCATTGCTGGGCGCGCGAGCAGCGCCAGCAGTAGCAGCAAGGCCGAGCGCAAAAGCGGGTGTGCCAGTAATTTTTTTTTCATGAGAAGAAGTGGGGATGATTGGCGAGGCAGGAGCTTGGTAAAGAAGTTATTCGTCTTAGAAAGGCCGGCCACTCGTGGCACCGACCTGGCTGCAACCAGCCAAAACTCTCTTCTAAGTAAAGAAAGTGTTTCGGCTGCCTAAAAATAGGCATAAAAGATAATAAGCCGAATGAACCAATCCATAAAAAACTGTTTTAGTTGCTACTCATCAAGCAGCCAGGGCCTGCTTATACCTGATGCAAAAATCTAGTATACAATTTATTACCTAGATTATACTTCAGCAATATGCTGAACTGCCAGGTAGAAATGCAATTGGGGTGGCTACCCTGCCCCGAAACCAATACTGCGGCTGGCTACTACGCCCCCACCCAAAAAAAGACCCCGGCCACTATAGTAGCCGGGGTCTTTCTGCAAATGGGTAGCGCCTATTCGTGCGCTACGCGGATAACCT
Organism: Hymenobacter sp.; assembly: GCF_035709525.1. Classification (GTDB taxonomy): domain Bacteria; phylum Bacteroidota; class Bacteroidia; order Cytophagales; family Hymenobacteraceae; genus Hymenobacter. The sequence goes on from NZ_DASTEP010000213.1 coordinate 23,104, forward strand.
GGGTATTGCCGCCCTGGCGCACCGTGAGGATGTACATGCCAGCGGGCAGGCTGCCTGCCTGGGGCACGGCCAGCGAGCTAGCCCCGGCCGGTACGTTGGTCGTGGTTTCGCGCACTACGCGGCCTACGGCGTCGAGCAGCGTCAGCTGGAGCGGGCCGGCTTTCAGCGTGGTGAGCGACAGGTTGAGGTGGTCGCTGAACGGTACCGGCGAGGCCTCAGCGCTGAAGCCCGGCGCTACGCTGCTCTTGGTAGCCAGAGCCGGGGCCTCTACTACTTCGAGGTCGTCGATGTAGAGCGAGAACGAATTGACCGCGCTGATGGCGTGGAAGCCAATGAAGTAGATACCGGCGGCGGTCGGCGTGAAGTTGATTACCTGCCCGGCCGCGTTGCCCGAAGCCGACGTCACGTAAGCGTTGTTGATGATGTTGTTGTTCGAGAACAACGTGGTGGTCTGGCTGGCGGGCGTGGTGCTGGTGCCAATCTTGATTTCCAGCTTCTCGGGGTAGTTGTACGAGAAAGCGCGGTACTTGAACTTCAGCTGGTAGCTCTTGCCCACCGACAGGCGCAGGGCGTTGGTGAAGAACCAGTCGTCGGCCGGGTTGACGGCGCTCGGCATGTAGCGCATCGAGTTAACGCCCGAGCTAGGCTGGTCGTTGCTGTTCATCCAGGTGCTGCCGTCGTTGTTGGCGTCGAGTACCGTGATGCCGCAGGGCAGCGCCGGGGCCGTTACCCCGTCGAAGTTCTGCGTGTAGGGGAACGTAGCGGTGGTGAGGCAAGCCGTGGTGAAGCCAACCGCCGTGGTCGTGATGCCCTGGCCGGCGCTGCCGCAGGTGCCTTGCACGTAGATGTCGTAAGGCGTGTTGGGCGTCAGGCCCGTCAGGGTAATGGGCGAGCTGGTGCCAGTTATCGAGGGGCTGGTGGCCGTGGGGGTAGTGCCGCGCGGCACGTAGATAATGGTGTAGCTCGTGCCAATGCTCGGGCCGTTGAAGGTAACCTGCGCCTGCGTGTCGGTGATGCCGTTAACCGCTACGTTGGTGGGCGTCGGGCACGAGGCCAGGCTGACTACCGTCACTTGCAGGTCGTCCACGTACAGGTTCAGCTGGTTGGCTACGCTGATGGCGTGGAAACCGAAGTAGTATACGCCGTTGGCAGTAGGCGTGAAGCCCGCCACTTGGCCGGCCCCGGTGCCGGCCGTGGTCGTCACGTAGCTCGTGCCCTGGATAGCGGTGTTCGAGAACACGGTGGTCGTTTGGGCAGCCACCGTGGCGGCGTTGCCCACTTTCACTTCCAGGCCTTCATTGTAGAACGTCGAGCCCGACTTGTACTTGAACTGGAGCTGGTAGGTACCGCCGGCTACCATCGTGATGCCGTTGGTGAAGAACCAGTCATTAGCCGCGTTCGTGCTGCTGTAGTTGTAGCGCATGGCGTTAGGGGCCGAGCTACCGTTGCTGCTGCTGTTATTGACCCACACGCCGGTATCGTTGTTGGTGTTGATTACCGTGATGCCGCAGGGCAGCGCCGGGGCCGTTACGCCGTCAAAGTTTTCGGTGTAGGGGAACGTGGTAGCGATAGCGCACGCCGTGAGCAGCGCTACCGGGCCCGAAGACACGCTATTGCCGCTGGTGCCGCAGGTGGCCTGCACGTAGATGTCGTAGTTGGTGTTCGAGCTCAGGCCCGTCAGGGTAACGGGCGAGGTCGTAGCCGTTACCGAAGGGCTTGTGGCCGTGGGGGTAGTGCCACGGGGCACGTATATCACACTGTAGGCCGTGCCATTGGTGGGGCCGGTGAAAGTAACCGTAGCGCCGGTCGTCGTGATGTTGCCGACCTGCACTGCCGTGGGCTGCGGGCAGGCTGGCGATACTTGCTGCGTCACTTGCAAGTCGTCCACGAACAAGTTCAGTTGGTTGGAGATGCTGATGGCGTGGAAACCGAAGTAGTACACCCCGCTCGTAGTCGGCGTGAAAAGAACTACCTGCCCAGGCCCGGTGCCAGCCGTGGTCGTCACGTAGCTCGTGCCCTGGATAGCGGTGTTCGAGAACACGGTGGTCGTTTGGGCAGCCACCGTGGCGGCGTTGCCCACTTTCACTTCCAGGCCTTCATTGTAGAACGTTGAGGCCGTTTTGTACTTAAACTGCAGCTGGTAGCTCTGCCCCACCGTCATCGTGATGCCGTTGGTAAAGAACCAGTCATCGGCCGCATTAGTGCTGCTGTAGTTGTAGCGCATGGCGTTAGGGGCCGTATTACCGTTGCCGCTGTTATTGACCCACACGCCGGTGTCGTTGTTGGTGTTGATTACCGTGATGCCGCAGGGCAGCGCCGGGGCCGTTACACCGTCAAAGGTTTCGGTGTAGGGGAAATTAGTCACGATGGCGCAGGCCGTCGTGAACGGCGTAGGCCCGGTAAGTACGCTGTTGCCGCTGGTGCCGCAGGTAGCCAACACGTAGATGTCGTAGTTGGTGTTCGAGTTCAGGCCCGTCAGGGTTGCCGACGAGGTAGTGGTCGATACCGAGGGGCTGGTGGCCGTGGGAGTGGTGCCGCGCGGCACGTACACCACGCTGTAGGCCGTGCCGTTGGTGGGGCCGTTAAAGGAAACCGTGGCCCCGGTCGTCGTGATGTTGCTAACCACTACTGCCGTGGGCTGCGGGCAAGTCGGCGAGGGCACCTCTGTCACTTGCAGGTCATCTACAAAGAGGTTCAGCTGGTTGGCGATGCTGATGGCGTGGAAGCCGAAGTAGTACACCCCGCTCGTAGTCGGCGTGAAGAGAATTACCTGCCCGGCACCGCTGCCGGCACCCGTGGTGCTGTACGTCGTATTCTTAATGGCGGTGTTCGAGAATACGGTCGTCGTTTGGGCGGCTACCGTAGCGGCGTTGCCCACTTTCACCTCCAGTGCCTCGGTGTAGGTAGCCGAGCCCGACTTGTACTTGAACTGGAGCTGGTAGCTCTGCCCCACCGTCATGGTCAGGCCCTGCGTAAAGAACCAGTCGTCGGCCGCGTTGGCGAAGCTGTAGTTGTAGCGCATGGCATTGGGAGCTGAGCTCGCATCGCTACCGTTATAGGTGGCCCACACGCCGGTGTCGTTGTTGGAGTTGATGGTCGTAACGCCGCAGGCCAGAGCCGGGGCTGTTGCACCATCAAAATTCTGCTGGTAAGGATATTGCGTAACCGCCCCCGCCACGCAATACGACGGGTCGCTGAAGCCAAACGTGCGGCCCGCATCGGGCAGCGGCGTTTTAGAAACGACAAACGTATTCAGGCCATAGTTGCTGCTGCGGAAGGTAGCCGCGCTCCAGGCATCGGTGCTGGCTTTGGTGGCCAGCAGCAGCTGCCCGGTGCCGATACCCGAGCCTTTCAGACCCACGTCGGTGTCGCGGGCGTTGGCCGCAGCCGAGCCGGCCGTGGCCGTGCCGTATACAAACTCAATGCGACCGCTCTCATAAAGCTTCACTTGGAAGCTGAAATTGCTGAACTGCTGCGTGTTAGTGCCTGCGCCAGCCTTATCGGCCACGTTTTTCCACTGAATGGTACACACACGGCTACCGGCACTGCCGGTGGTAGCCACCCGGTATTCGGCCCCGCCCGTGCCCGCTACCAAGTCAGTATTGAAGGGCAGAATCAGGTTAACGTCGGCGGCGTTGGTGCTTTGCAGCGGGTCGGTGGCGGTGCTGCCCGTGTTGGTATCGAGGTAGAGCGCGGCCGTAGAGGGCGCGGCGCTACCCAAACGGATAACCCCGTTGGTGTTCAGCACAAACTGCGTAAACGTCAGCTTATTGTAGCCGAACGTAAAGCCGATGTTCTGCGCGGCCGAGTTGGCGTCATCTGTGTTAGCGGTGGCAATGACGGTGCCCGTCGTACCCAGGTCGGTGTAGGTGCCGGCCGCGTTAGAAGCGGCGGTTACGGTCTGGCCCAATTGGGCCTGGGCCGACAGCAAACCGCCACCGCCCAGCAGAGTCGTCAGCGCGAGCCTCCGCAGCGTGGAGTAGAAATTTGGCATTAGTGGGGGAGAAAATGTGAGAAATAGAAGTGTGATTTAACGAGGAAAGCTAGCCGGGGCCCGAAGGCGCGCCAGCTAACAAAAAAGTAAAATGGCGGCACTCGCCGGCGCAGGCCCAGTGCTACGCCCTGGGCTCGGGCAAATGCCTCAACTTGGCAACTAGCTACGTATCAGCCCGATTCCTATCGGCAAAAATTTGCACGAAGTCAGCCTGATGCGGGCAAATATAAGTTAATAATAGTTGCTTTCATATCCTGCGTGCCGCAAAAAAATGGAATAAGCTGGTAAAAATTATGCTTGGGCAAAGGCCATTCTGGCTTAGGCAGCTACACACCGTAGCAGTACCGCCACGCTTGGTTGCGGCTACATTTCGCCCGCGTTACGCTTTTGCCCACACGGCAGTTGCGGCGGCCGGGCTGCCCATCTACAGCTCGGCCAGCGCGTCTTGGATTAAATCCGACTCGTAGCCTTTCTGGGTGAGGTAGGCCATGAGCTTCATCTTGCGCTTCTGGGGGTGGCTTTCCTTTTCGCGGGCGTCGCGCTGGCCGAGCAGCTGCTTCAGCTTGTCGTAGTATTCGTCGCCATCCAGCTCCTTGAGGCCGCTCTTGATGCAGTAGTCGCTTAGGCCCTTAGCCTTCATTTCGAGCCGGATGCGGCGGCGGCCCCAGCCATTGGTACGGTGCTTGCCGCGGGCGTAGGCCTGGGCGTAGCGCTCCTCATCGAGCAGCTTTTCGCGGCTTAGCCGGATGATGATTTCGCCGGCCTCGTCTTCGTCGAGGCCGTAGCTTTTCAGCTTGTCGGCTACCTCTTTCTGGGTGCGCTCCTGGTAGGCGCAGTAGGCGGCTATCTTGGGTAGGGCCTCGGCGGGGGTGTAGGTTTTGGGCGCTTTGTCGGGGTTCTTGAACATGAGAAAAGAAGGTGGCAGCCGAACGAAGTTGGCCGGGCGGCGTTGGTAAAGAACGCGCCCAGCCCCGTCTTCGTTGAAAAATTCTTCCCTGCCCGCCGTGGGCTATATGCTGGCCTCGACGCTGCTCTTCGCGCTGGTCAATGTGTGCCTCAAAAAGCTGCCCGACATCCCGGCCGGCGAAATCATCTTGTTTCGCTCGGCTATCTCGCTGCTGCTCACGCTGGCTATGCTGCGCGGGGTGCGCTGTGCGCCCTGGGGCCACGCCCCGCAGCGGGCCGACCTGGTGTGGCGGGGCATTATGGGCACGGCGGCGCTGGTGCTGGGCTTTCTCACTATCAAGCAACTGCCGCTGGCCCCGGCCGTGACGTTGCAGTATCTGGGGCCAGTTTTCACGGCGGTGGCGGGCATCTGGCTGCTGGGGCAGCCGGTGCGCGGCTGGCAATGGCTGTTTTTTGGTATTTCGCTGGGCGGGGTGGCCGTGGCGCAGGGCGTGAGCGGCCTGGGCTGGGCGGGCGTGGCGCTGGGTTTGGGCGCGGCGGCGGCCTCGGGGTTGAGCTACGTGTTCAACAGCCGGGTAGGCCAGAAGGAGCACCCGCTGGTCGTTATCTTTTATTTTCAGCTGGTTACTCTGCCCGTGGCGGGCGCTTGGACGGCCTTCGACTGGCACGCGCCGCAGGGGCTGGAGTGGGCGTGGCTGGCGGCCGTGGGCTTGCTCACGCAGGCCGCGCTGTGGTGCGTGACGCAGAGCTACCAGCGCGGCAAGCAGGCGGCCGGCATTGCGGCGCTCGACTACCTCGGGCTGGTGTACGCGGCGGCGTTTGGCTACTGGTTTTTCGATGAGCGCATCAAGCCGCTGGCCTACGGCGGCATGGCGCTGGTGCTGCTGGGCGTGGCCCTCAATGCCTGGTACGCTGCCCGGCACCGGCCCGCCGAGGCCGCTAAATAATGCGCCTAGCCAACCCTTTCCCGGAATTATTCATCTAGGCAGTGGCGGCGGCTCCTATCTTGCCGGCCACTTCGGATTTTCGTCAGCGTATGCGCTTTTACTATCGTTTAGGGTTATTATTTACCGTGTTGGGCGGGCTGCTGGCGCGGCCGGCGCAGGCCGGCACCATCAAGGGCCGGGTGAGCGGCACCAACAACGAGGCGCTGGCTTTTGCCAACGTGGCGGTGCGCGGCTCGGCCACCAGTACCGGCTCCAACGACCAGGGCCAGTACCAGCTCAAGCTGCCGGCCGGGCAGTATCAGCTTGTGTTTCAGTACGTGGGCTACCGGCCGCGCACCGAGAGCGTGCGCGTGCCCAGCGGCGACTCGACCCTGGTGCTCAACGTGGCCCTGACGCCCGAGGCCTACAGCCTGGGCGAGGTAGCGGTGCGCGGCTCCGACCGCGACCCGGCCTACGCCATCATTCAGCAGGCGCAGCAGTGGCGCGGCTACCACCAGCGCGAGGTGGCCACGTTTCAGGCGCGGCTGTATATCAAGAGCTTGATTCGCCTCAGCGAAACGCCCAGCAAGGTATTCGGCTTGTTTAAAGTGGGGCCCGACGTGAAGCCGGGCATTCTGTATCTTTCTGAAAGCTTGTCGGATATCCGCTTCACGCAGCCCAATACCATCAAGGAGCGCATGATTTCGAGCCGCGTCAGCGGCGACTCGCGCGGCATCAGCTTCAACCGGGCGCAGACGGGGCTCGATTTTTATGACAACGTCTTAAAGCCCAGCTTTTCGCAGCGCGGCTTCGTGTCGCCGATTGCCAACAACTCGTTTCTGTTTTACCAGTACGAGCTGGTGGGCACCACGCAGCAAGGCGGCGAACTGGTGCATAAGATTAAACTCATTCCGCGCCGCCGCACCGACCCCGTGTTTTCGGGCTTCGTGTACATCGTGGATGGCTCGTGGCGGCTGCACTCGGTGGATGTGCGCCTGACCAAAGACGCCCAGCTCGACTACGTCGACGACCTGCACATCGAGCAGTTGTTTGCGCCCGCGCCGGGCGTGCCGCACGTGTGGGCGCTGCAATCGCAGAAGCTGAGCGTCAATTTTTCGGCGTTTGGCTTCAAAGGCTCGGGCTACGCCACGGCGATTCTTTCCAACTACAACCACGTGGTGGCTACCTACCCCGCTCCGCCCGAGGTGAAGAAGCCAGTCGCTACGGCCGCCCAGCCCACTCCGGCCCAGCCCGCCGCGCCACCCGTTATCGCCCCGGTCACGACCAAGGAGCTGACGCGCCAGATTAAGCGCCAGAAGCCCGACCTCACGGGCCTCAACCGGCAGGTGCGCCGCCAGGTGAAGCAGGCCCGGCGCGACTCGGTGCGCAACGACCCGTTTGCCCAGCTGAAAAGAGGCGAAGTAATGCTGGTAGAAAAAGGCGTGAACGAGCGCGACAGCGCCTACTGGAACCAGCTACGCCCGGTGCCGCTGACGGAGGAGGAAAAGCTCGATTACCACAAAAAGGACAGCTCGGAAGTGGTGCGCAACTCGCGCCCCTACCAGGATTCGCTCGACCGCAAGCGCAACGAGTTTACGCCGACCAAGCTGCTGCTGGGCGGCTACACCTACCGTAACACGTTTCACAAGCGCAGCTTTTCGATTGACCCCATCTTCAACGAGCTGCAATACAACACCGTGGAGGGTTACGTGCTGAACGCGCAGGCCACCTACACCCAGCGCACCGACAACCGCCGCTTCGTCACCCTCACCCCTACCCTGCGCTACGGCTTCCAAAACCAGCAGCTGCAACCCAGCCTGGCGCTGAGCTGGCAGCTCGACGCGGTGAAGCTGCGCCAGGTGAGCCTGGTAGCGGGCCGCACTATCGAGAACTTCGACCGCAACTCGCAGCTCACGCCGTTTATCAACTCGGCTTATTCGCTGCTGGCCAACCGCAACTACGCCAAGCTGTACCGCCGCGACGGGGCCGAAATCAGCTACCTCTGGGAGCCGGTGAACGGCCTCACGGTGCGCGGCATGGCCAGCTACTTCGACCGCCACGAGCTGGAGAATACCAGCACCTACCTCTGGAACGACGTGCGGGGCCGGGCCTTTACCCCCAACCAGCCGGTGGCCGAGGAGATGCCCGAAGGCACGGGCTTTGGCCGCAGCCGGGCCACTACCCTTTCGCTGGTGGTAAGCTACCGGCCCGGCACCCAGTACATTACCCGCCCCGATGGCAAGTATAACCTGGGCACCAAGTACCCCACTTTCACGGGCCAGATTCGGCAGGGCGTGGGCGTGCTGGGCACGCACGTGCGCTACACGCTGCTGCAAGGCTCGGTGCGCCAGACGGTGCAGCTGGGCTTGCTAGGCACCTCGGCCTACGAGGCTGTGCTGGGCGGCTTCGTGGGTAGCCAGGCCAATCTGACGTTTATCGATTTCCGGCACTTCTCGGGCAACCGCACCATCTTCACCGGCAATTTCAGCCAGTTTCAGCTGCTCGACTATTACCAATTCAGCACCCGGCACAGCTACTTCGAGGGGCATTTCAACCACCACTTCAACGGGTTTATTTTCAATAAAATCCCGCTGCTAAAGGCCCTGAAGTGGCAGGAGGTTTTCTCGCTCAACTACCTCCAGACCGGGCAGTCGGGCCCCTACCTGGAGCTGGGCGCGGGCATCGAGCACATCTTTAAAATCGGGCGCGTCGACTTCTTCACGTCTATGCAGCGCGGCGAGCCCAACCGCTCGGGCATCCGCCTCGGGCTGGGTATTTGAGTCTACTAAAGCTCTCGGCGCGCCGGTGGCACGGCTTTTGGCACGGCTGACTTACACCCTTTTCCTACTTTCCACCCATGAAAGCTGCCACTTACCTCCTTTTCGCTTGCTTACTCAGCACGCTGGCGCTACCGGCCCGGGCCCAGCGTTTTGCGATTAAGAAAGACCTCATCACCGTAGACGGGCAGCCTTACCTGCGGATTGAGCGGGGCGAGCTGAAGGAATTTTACGTTAGCTCGCCGCAGCACGAGCGTCTTTTCGTGGTGCGGCAAATGACGCTGCAAGACCCGCTGGGCTCAGCTAATTATCTGGAATACACATTTACTGGTTTCACTGGCCCATTCACCAGTTCGCGACTCCTCAATGGCCACTACGCGAAGGCAGAAACGCCGCGCCCCCTCGACGTCTTCAATATTCTTTATCCTACTACCCTGGCGCGCATCATCTACAACGCCCACTTGCTGAAAGATGGCGCGCTCGACCCGCAGGCGGTAATGGATTTTGTAGGCATCTACGGCACTCCTTATGCGAAGCGCCGCGATGCTTTAAACCAGCCCGGCGTGTTGCCACCAGCCGTGGTAGTGCCAGCGGCCCAGTAAGCGGGCAGCCTACTTCACTTCTTCAAAATCTACGTACTCGCCGCCGCGAAACTCGCGCGGGCGCTCGGTGGCCGTCTTGGGCGGCACGTAGTCGACGCGCACCTGGCCGGGCGCAGCCTCGGGCTGGCGGGCCTGCGAGCGGTAGCCCGGCTGCGGGCCGCCAGTGGGCGGGTAGAAGCCGCCTTGCTGCGCCTTGTGCACCTGCTGGCGCACGAAGCTGCCAAGCACCGCCCGCAGCACCACCGGCAGCAAGTAGCGTACAAGGAGCGAAAAAACCAGTAGCGCGAGCAGAAACGTCATGACAGGCAGCGAGCAGAAAGAAAGAAAACCATACGGCCAACGGGGGCACAAGTTTAACAACTTCGGGGCCGGTTTTGTGCTACTTGGGCTGTTAGCGAGCCTGGGCGCGCAAGCGCAGGCAGTGCCGCCGCGCCCCGATTTTGCCGGCCTCTACCACGCCACGGCCAGCCGCTTGGTAGTCGAAACCCGCCGCGAAGGCGACAGCCTGCGTTTGCTGCTCAACCAGCCGGGCCGCCCGGCCGGGCAGCCCTGGCCGCTGGTGCGCCTCACGGCCTGGCCCGCTTATGATGCCAAACAGCCGCTACTGCAAGCCACCAAGCGCCTGCGCCTTTACCCCGGCGCTGACCCCAACGCGCCCACGGTGGTGCTCACGGCGGCGCTGCCCGCCGCCCAGTTGCCGGCCGGGGCCGTGCTGCAAGCGCGCCTGGAGCTGCCCGCTGGCACCAGCCAGCCCGACGGCCCCGACCAAAGCCCAGTCACCACGGCCTGGCTGCGCCTCACCGCCGAGCGGCTGGCCCGGCCTTTTGTCTTGCTCGATTCGATGGGCATGATATTGGGCCGGCCCTATGTGCGGGCCGGCGAGGCGGTGGTAGTAGCGGGCTTCGGGCTGCCGCAGCCGGTGCGCTGGCGGCGCTACGCGGCTACGGGCGTGGCGGCCCTGCCGCCCTTTGCCGACCCGCGCCGCCAGCCGGCCGCCCCGCGCCAGCTGGGCGTGCTCGACTCAAGCGCCGCGCCGCTGCCGCCCGACCACCTGCTGCGTCTGCCGCAGCCGGGGCTGTATGCGCTGCGCGTGGGCGGCGCGGGCGGCGAGCCCACCCGCACGGTGCCGCTGCTGGTGGCGCGCCCCGATTTCCCGGGCCAGACCACGGCCGATGAGCTGATTGAAAACCTACTCTACCTCACCACTGCCGCCGAGCGCCAGCAGCTGCGCCAGGCTGCCAGCCCCAAGCGCGCCGTCGACCAGTTTTGGCTGGCGGCGGCCGGGGGCGACCAAACGCGGGCGCGCGACCTCATCCGGCGTTACTACGGCCTCGTGACGGCGGCCAACGAGCTCTTCACCGGCCACAAGCCGGGCTGGCTCACCGACCGCGGCCTGGTGTACGTGGTGCTGGGTGCGCCGGCCAGCGTGCGCCGCCTGCCCACCGGCGACGAGCGCTGGCAATACGCCGAGCTTGACCAGAGCGGGCGCGACCTCACGTTTACCTTCCGCCCCCGCCCTAGTACCTTAGCACCTGATAACTATGAACTGGTGCGCCGGCCCGATTACGAAGCGGGCTGGTACGCCGCCGTTGAACGATGGAGAAAGACAACGACCGCTCGCTAACTGGCGGGTTTGACGACGACTACGTGCCCCGCCGCTTCCGCGAGGGCAGCGGCGACAGCCGCCCCGAGCGCCGCGACAACCGCGATGCGCCCCGTGAAAATCGCGGCGACCGCCGCCCCGGCGGCGATGCCGGGGCCAACCGTGCGCGCCCCAATCGCCCGTTTTACGACGAGCAGGGCCGGCAGGTGCCGCGCAAGCCCAGCGGCGACGCGCCCTACAAGCAGCACAATACCCGCCCGGCCGCCGACCGCAGCATCGACATGCTCTTCGGCCTGCGCCCGATACTGGAAGCGCTGAACGCGGGCCGCACGCTGGATAAGATTTTCCTGCTGCGCGGCACCAAGAACAGCATGACCCAGGACATTTCGGACCTGGCCCGCGCGGCCAACGTGCCCGTGAGCATGGTGCCGCTGGAAAAGCTGGAGGGCATGACCCGCAAAAACCACCAAGGCGCGGTAGCCTACGTGTCGCCCATCGATTTTGCCCCGCTCGACTCGTTGCTGGCCGGCTTGTTTGAGGAAGGCAAAGTGCCCTTTATCCTGCTGCTCGACCGCGTGACCGACGTGCGCAACTTCGGCGCCATCGCCCGCACCGCCGAGTGCCTGGGCGTGCAGGCCTTAGTAGTGCCCGCCCGCGGCGCCGCCCAAATCAACGGCGACGCCGTGAAAACCTCGGCCGGTGCGCTGAACCTGCTGCCCGTGTGCCGCGAGCCCGACCTGCACCGCACCATCGAGTTTCTCAAAAACAGCGGCCTCACGGTGGTAGCCTGCACCGAAAAGGCCGACGCCGACCTCGGCCACACCGCGCCCGCCAGCCTCAGCGGCCCTATCGCGGTGGTGATGGGCTCCGAGGAAGATGGCATCTCGCCCGACCTGCTGCGCCTCTGCGACCAGCGCCTGCGCATCCCGATGAGCGGCCAGATTCAGAGCCTCAATGTGGGCGTGGCGGCCGGCATCATGCTATTCGAGGTGGCCAAGAACCGGGCCTAGCTTTTGACTGTATATTTAAGGCAGAGCCGTGGCCCTGCTACTACTCATACAAACAAAACAAACATGAACGCCGACGAAAGACTCAATCAACTCGAGCCGCTGGTAGCCGAAGCGCTGGCTGTGCTAGACCGCCACACCGCCCAACTCAAGCAGCTACATAACGCTGTTTCGCAGAACACGCAGGTACTCATTCAGCAGAGCGATAATATTTCTTTTCTGCTTCACGAGCACATCGTCATTAAAGAAGACGTTGCAACGCTGAAAGGGGACGTTGCGAAGATTCAAACGGACGTCACCGAAATGCGAACCGAGTTTGGCAACAAACTGGATTTGATTCTCTCCAAGCTCAACTAATTTTGAAAATAAAGAAGGCCCGCTGCACAGCGGGCCTTCTTTATTTTCAAAATTAGTTGCGGCTTAATTATAGCCGGTCCCTTTTTTAGCTTTCACATCGGCCACGAAGTCCTTCACGCGCTGCTCTTCCGAGCGCTGGCAGATGAGGAGCACGTTGTCGTACTCGGCCACGATGTAGCCTTCGAGGCCCTGCACTACTACCAGGCGCTCGTGGGGCGTTTTGATGATGCAGTCCTGCGTGTCGTAGAGAATTACGTCGCCGTCAATCACGTTGCGGGCGGCATCGGGCTGGCCTACGCGGTGCAGCGAGTCCCAGGTGCCAAGGTCGCTCCAGCCGATGTCGGCGGGCAGCACATACACGTTATCCGCCTTTTCCATGATGCCGAAGTCGATGCTGATGTTGCGGCAGCGAGCGTAAGCCCCATCGATGGAGGCCGCCTCGCGCGGGGTACCAAGCTCATGCTTGCCTTCCTCAAACACCTCGGCAATATCATTGAGCGAGCGGTGGAAGGCCTCGATAATGGTAGCGGCGCGCCACACAAACAGCCCCGAGTTCCAAAGAAAATCGCCGCTTTCCAGGAACATGCGCGCCAGCTCCAGGTTGGGCTTCTCCGTAAAGGTCTTGACCTTGTACAAGTTGAAGCCGGGCAGGCGGTGGCCCTCGGTGTCCATGTACTGGATGTAGCCATAGCCGGTATCCGGCCGCGAGGGCTGGATGCCCAGGGTCAGCAGCACCTCGTGCTGCCGGGCGGCGGCCACCGCCTCCTGAATGAGGCGGCGAAACTCTTCTTCGCGCAGCACGGCATGGTCGGCGGGCGATACGATGATGGTAGCCTGCGGGTCGCGCTGGGCAATGCGGTAGCTGGCGTAGGCGATGCACGGGGCCGTGTTGCGCCCGATGGGCTCGCCGAGTATCTGGTCGGCGGGCAGGTCGGGCAGGTGCTGCTGCACCAGCGCCACGTAGTCGCGGTTGGTTACGACGAAGACATTTTCGGGCGGGCAGATGCCCCGGAAGCGGTCTACCGTTAGCTGAAGCATCGAGCGGCCTACGCCCATCACGTCGTGAAACTGCTTGGGGTGCTGCGTGCGGCTGAAAGGCCAGAATCGGCTACCAATGCCGCCGGCCATCACAACCAGATAAGTGCTTTGCATGTAAGGTAAGCTAAGGTTGAGCTTATATAGAAGTTACAAAGGTAGGAGCTAAACCAGGCCGCGCGCGGGCGCGGCGCATTGGCTGGCGGCCAGCGCCCGCGAGCAAGCCAGCGCCGCCGCGTAGTGCCCCCGTCGCTGGTGCTGCCGCAGCGCCCACAGCTCGCGAAAGCCGTGCAGGCCGCTGAGCAGGCCCACTTTGCTGCCGGCGGCATCGTTCCAGCGCACGGCCTGCTCGCGCAGGCGCAGGCCCGCCTGGTGCGCTAAGAACAGCAGCTCCACATCGAAACCAAAGCGGTCGAGCCGGGCCGCCTCCACTACCGGGCGGCACACATCGAGCCGAAAAGCCTTGAAGCCGCACTGCGTATCGGCGTAGGGCAGGCCGGTGACCAGGCGCACCATGCGGTTGAAAAACCGGCCGCTGGCCTCGCGCAGCCAAGGCTGGTGCTGGCCAATGACGCTACCTTGCAGAGCCCGCGAACCGAACACCACGTCGTAGTCGCCGTTCAGAATTGGCCTCAATATGGTGGGCGTTTCAGCGATAGGCGTCGAGAGGTCGGCATCCGAAAACAACGCCACCGCCCCGCGCGCGGCCAGCAGCCCCTGGCGCACGGCGTAGCCCTTGCCCCGGTTGGGGGTGTAGCTGAGCACGCGGGTAGCCACCCGGCCCCGGTGCGTGGCAAAATATTCTTCGGCCACGGCCACGGTGTTGTCGGTCGAGCCGTCGTCCATCACTATCACTTCGCTATCATAAGGCTGCGCGCGCAGGTACGTCAGCACCTGGTCGAGGGTAGCCCCCAGGCGCGCCGACTCATTATAGGCCGGAATGAGAAACGAAAGGACGAGAGCAGCCAAGGCAGCAAAACGAAGGTGGGCAACACAGTTGCCGGTGAAGTTAGGGCGCTATTCTTATACCAGCCCTTCGCGCAGCAAGTCGTGCAGGTGAATAAAGCCCGCGAACTGTCCGCCGTCCAGCACTATCAGCTGCGTGATGTTGCGCTGCTGCATCAGGCGCAGGGCTTCCACCGCAAATTCTTCTTGCCCGATGGTAGCCGGCGTGGGCGTGAGAATATCCTGGGCCGTCAGCGTATCGAGCTCGGCCAGCTGGCAGCGGCCCAGCATCCGCCGCAGGTCGCCGTCGGTAATAATGCCGGCCAGGCGGCCCTCGGTGTCGAGCACGGCCGTGGCTCCCAGGCGCTTGCCCGATATCTCAAACAGCACCTCGCGCAGCGGCGCGGCAAGGCCCACCTGCGGGCGCTGGTTTTGGCGGCTGAGGTCGCCTACGGTCAAATACAGCTTTTTACCCAGCGTGCCGCCGGGGTGCAGGCGGGCAAAATCCTGGGCCGAAAACTGGCGGCATTCAAGCAAGCACACGGCCAAGGCGTCGCCCAGGGCCATGGCAGCGGTAGTGCTGGTAGTGGGGGCCAGGTCGTGCGGGCAGGCCTCGCGCCGGATGGGCGCGTGCAGCACGTACTGGGCCTGCCGGGCCAGGTACGAATCAGCGTTGCTGACGAGCGCGGCCAGCGGCACGCCCTTGCGGCGCAGCAGCGGCACCAGCACCTTTATCTCGGGCGTATCGCCGCTTTTGCTGATGGCGATGACGAAATCCTCGGCCTGAATCATGCCCAGGTCGCCGTGAATGGCATCGGCGGCGTGCATGAAAAGCGCGGGCGTACCGGTACTATTGAGGGTAGCTACCAGCTTGCTGGCAATGTGGGCGCTCTTGCCTACGCCGGTGGCCACTACGCGGCCGCGCAGGCCGAGTAGCGCCGCCACGCACTGCGCAAAATCGGGGGTAGCAGCCACGGCCTGGGCTACGTCGCGCAGGGCGTCGGCTTCTTCGAGCAGCACCTGGCGGGCGAGGGCCGGCACGTCGATGGGGGCCGGCAGCACGGGAAAGTCGGAAATCGGATGCACGGCCAAAGCTACGGCGAGCCTGCTTAGCTGGCCCGCTCCGGCCCCGCAAAGCCGGAGCGCAAAAGCCTAAAAACCGCCGTATTGGCAGCGTTCAAAAAATGTTGCGCAAAAACCCGTTTTTCTCCAAAAAAATTCCCTTTGTGCTTATCTTCGTTACTTTCCGTTGCCCTCCTTAGCACCCCGATACCATTCTATGCCGATGCTTGCTACTGCCGAGCCGCTGGCTCCCGCTGCCCGAATTAAAACCAAACTGAAGGAAGTATTTGGCTTCGGCCAGTTCCGGGGCACGCAAGAGGCTGTTATTCAAAATATTATTGCCGGGCACAATACCTTTGTTATCATGCCCACCGGGGCGGGCAAAAGCCTATGCTACCAGCTGCCGGCCTTGGTGATGCCGGGCACAGCCATCGTGATTTCGCCGCTCATCGCGCTCATGAAAAACCAGGTCGACCAGCTGGCGGCCTTCGGCGTGAATGCGCAGGTGTACAACTCAACGCTAACCAAGACGGAAATGAACCGCGTCAAGAAAGACGTGATAAGCGGTGAGGTGCGCCTGCTGTACG
This sequence comes from Hymenobacter sp., assembly GCF_035709525.1. Taxonomy (GTDB): domain Bacteria; phylum Bacteroidota; class Bacteroidia; order Cytophagales; family Hymenobacteraceae; genus Hymenobacter. The sequence goes on from NZ_DASTEP010000213.1 coordinate 38,905, forward strand.
TGGCCCCCGAAAGCCTTACGAAAGAGGACACTATCGCCTTTTTGCAGAAGGCCAGCATCTCGTTTGTAGCCATCGACGAGGCGCACTGCATCTCGGAGTGGGGCCACGACTTTCGGCCCGAGTACCGCAAGATTCGCGGTATCATCGACAACCTGGGCGGCAAGATTCCACTCATCGCCCTCACGGCCACGGCCACGCCCAAGGTGCAGCTGGACATCCAGAAAAACCTGCACATGGACGATGCCAGCGTGTTCAAAACCAGCTTCAACCGTACCAATCTCTACTACGAGGTGCGCGCCAAGCGCAACACCAAAAAGCAGCTCATTCAGTACGTGCAGTCGCACAAGGGCAAGGCGGGCATCATCTACTGCCTCAGCCGCAAGAAGGTAGAGGAAGTAGCTGAGCTACTGCGCGTAAACGACGTGCGCGCCCTACCTTACCACGCCGGCCTCGACCCGCACACCCGCATGCACAACCAGGACGCCTTCCTGAGCGAGGAGTGCGACGTGATTGTGGCTACCATCGCCTTTGGCATGGGCATCGACAAGCCCGACGTGCGCTTCGTCATTCACTACGATGCGCCCAAGAGCATTGAGGGCTACTACCAGGAAACCGGCCGCGGCGGCCGCGATGGCCTGGAAGGTAACTGCCTGATGTTCTACAGTTACGACGATATTCTGAAGCTCGAAAAATTCAGCAAAGACAAGCCCGTGACCGAGCGCGACAACGCCCGGCAGCTGCTGCTGGAAATGACGAACTACTCTGAGTCGTCGGTGTGCCGGCGGCGGCAGCTGCTGCACTACTTTGGCGAGCAGCTCGATACCGACTGCGGCTTTTGCGACAACTGCCGCCACCCCAAGGATAAATTTGACGGCACCGAGCACGTGGGCCTGGCCCTGCGCGCCGTGGTGCAAACGGAGGCGCGCTTTGGCCTCGACCACGTGGCGCAGGTGCTGCTGGGCTTGCGCAACCCGCATATCGACAGCTACGGCCACGATGGCCTGCCGGTGTACGGCCAGGGCAAGGCCCTGAGCGGCGACATGCAGCTGTGGCTGTCGGTGCTGCGCCAGTGCCTGCTCAATGGCCTGCTGGAGAAGGACATCGACTCTATCGGCCTGGTACACATCACCGACAAAGGCATCGATTTTATCGAGAATCCGCAGCGCATTACACTCACCAAAGACCACGACTTCGAGGCCGAAAAGCAGGAAGAAGCCGACGTGGAGAAGTCGCAGCAGGCGGCCGGCCACGACGAGGTGCTGTTTACCCAGCTCAAGGAGCTCCGCAAGCAGCTGGCCAAGCAAAAAAACCTGCCGCCCTACGTGCTCTTCCAGGACCCGAGCCTGAAGGAAATGGCCACGACCTACCCGCAAAGCCTGCACGAGCTAACGCACATCGCGGGCGTGGGCCAGGGCAAGGCCCAGAAGTTTGGCGCACCCTTCGTGGCCGCCATAAAGAAGCACGTGGAGGAAAACGAGATTGAGACGGCGGCCGACGTGGTTATCAAGTCGACCGTCAATCGCTCGAAGCTCAAAATCTACATTATCCAGCAGATTGACAAGAAGATGGACCTGGCGGGCATTGCCCGCAGCCAGGGCATTTCGATGGCCGATTTAGTGGAAGAAATTGAGCACATTTGCTACTCGGGCACCAAGCTCAACCTCGACTACTACCTGCGCGATGCAGTGGACGAGGACAAGCAGGACGAGATTTTCGACTACTTCATGTCGGCCACTTCCGACAACATTGCGGTGGCGATGAACGAGTTGGGCCCCGATGACTTCACGGAGGAAGAAGTCCGGCTGGTGCGCATCAAGTTCTTGAGTGAGGTAGCCAACTAGACCGCAGATTCAAACGGATTTTTAGGATTTAACGGATACGCCTGCTGCGCAGGCTGGCTAATCTTGAGGCCGATTTAATTTTGTCAGCCTGGCTATGTAGTCAGCCTGCGCAGCAGGCGTATCCGTTAAATCCTAAAAATCCGTTTGAATCTGCGGTAAAAATCTGTTTGAATCTGCGGTTACTTAGATTTATGCCGCTTCTCACTTCCGACGACTTTGTAGAAACCCTGGCCAAGCTGCGGCAGCGGGGCGCGGGGTTTCTGCTTTCCAAGCTAAATTTCAGCGCGCTGGCCCGCACCCAGAGCGCCTTCGACGACCCCACGCTGCGCACCGCCAACTGGTGGATACTGCCCGCTGTGCGCGGGCGCTGGAACGCCAAGATTACCGGCGACCCGGCCCGGCCCTACGAAGGCTATGTGGTGGAGAAGTACCTGCGCGGGCGCACCGGCCTGCGTCTGTGCTCGCTGGGCAGCGGCAGTTGCAGCCACGAGCTGGCGTTTGCGAGCCACCCGGCCTTCGAGCTGGTCGAGTGCGTCGATATTGCCGGGGCGCTGCTGGCCAAGGCCGCCGCGCAGGCCCGGCAGGAAGGCCTGACTAACATGCGTTTCGAGGTACGCGACGTGAACCGCCAGCCCTGGCCCACGGCCGCGTATGATGTTATTTTGTTTCACTCGGCGCTGCATCATTTCCGGCAGGTAGAGGCTGTGGTGGGCCACGTGTGGCAGGCCCTGCGGCCGGGTGGCTTACTGATTATCAACGACTACGTGGGCCCCAATCGCCTGCAATGGACGCCCGCCCAGCTCGCGGCCGCTAACCAGTTGTTGCGGCAGCTACCCGCCACCCACCGCCGCCGCTACATGGCCCGGCAGCTCAAAACCCGCATCAGCGGCCCCGGCCGCCTGCGCATGCTGGTGGCCGACCCGTCGGAGGCTGTGGAAAGCGAGGCCATTCTGCCTGCCATCCGCCGCCGCTTCCGCATGCTGGAGGAAAAGCCTTTGGGCGGCAATATTTTAACGCTAGTGCTTAAAGACATCGCGCACCACTTTCTGCCCGAAGACGCCGCCACGCAGGCACTGCTGCGCCAGCTCTTCGAGGCCGAAGACGAGTTCTTACGCCACCACCCCAGCGACCTGCTGTTTGGCGTGTACCAGAAGTCGTAGTCAGAAATTTTATCTAGTAGCAACACAAAAAAGCCGTTTCCAGGCTGGAAACGGCTTTTTTGTGTTGCTACTGGTCAGGTTACTAGCAATACTCCTGAAACGCGCCCTGCAGGTTGTTAACAATGCGCATGAGGTCGGAGCCCTCAATGTGGTAGCGCTCAATCATGTGCACCAATTCGCCATCCTTGAACAGGCCGATGCAGGGCGACGAGGGCGGGTAGGGCAGCAGGTGCTCGCGCATCTTGGCCACCGCGTCGGTTTCCATGCCGGCGAAAACGGTTACGAGTTTCGTGGGCTTTTTGTCGGCACTGGCAAGTGCCAGCTTGAGGGCCGGGCGCGCCTTGGCAGCGGCGCAGCCGCACACCGAGTTCACGGCCACCAGCACGGTGCCTTCTTTGTCGGCGAGCGCCGCATCCACTTCCTGCGGCGACATAAGTTGCTCGAAGCCAGCCTCCACCAGGTCCTGGCGGATGGGGGCTACCATGTATTCGGGGTAAACAGCCATAGCAATTAAAGAAAAATAAAGGGTGCGGCGCGGCCGCTTCCTTACAAAAATACGCACGGCACCGCGCCGCCTTTTATAAGTAGCAACCCTGGCAAAAGGTTCGGCGGCCCGTAGCCTGCGCAGCGAAATAGAAGCCTGATTATCTTTTTGCACTTTTTTCTTTTTACCTTTAGGCTGACTACGGGCTATCTCGTAATATTATACTTGAAATTATACCATTTTCTATCATATGAGCCGTGCGTTGCACGCCGTTCGGGGCCCTCAGTTGGGCAGTTGGCGGGCAGTAGCGTGGCGCAGCTTCAATCCTGATTCCTTTACTAAATACTTCACTAGGCTATGATTCTTTTTACCCGCTCTGCGCTGCTGTGCGCTGGGTTTTCGCTGTTCGGCGCGGTGGTAGCTCAGGCCCAAAGCGTGCCCTTTACGAAAGAGCATTTCAACATTGATAAAGAAGGATTGAAGCTGGCCCAGCGCGAGGTAGCCGACGGCGACCACGAAATGGGGGCCGACCCGGCCCGCTTCGGGGCCGCGCTGCCGCACTACCTGCGGGCGCAAAAATTCAATCCGAGCAACGCGCTGCTGAATGCAAAAATCGGGGAGTGCTACTTGCATTCCTCCACGAAGCAGGCCGCGCTGGCTTATCTGCAAAAGGCGCAGCAGCTCGATGCCACCGCCGAGCCGCGCCTGCACTACCTGCTGGCGCGGGCCCTGCACCTGGGTGGGCAGTGGCAGGCGGCCATCAAGGAATATGAGCAGGCCCGCCCGGTGGCGGCCGACGCCACCAGCGACGACCTGGCCGTGACCACCGACGACCTGGCGCAGCGCGTGCGCGAGTGCTACCGCGGCTTGCAGCTGCAAGCCCACCCGGCGCGCGTGCTGGTCGAAAATGCCGGCCCGGCCATCAACTCGCCCATGTCGGACTACGCGCCGCTGCTGTCGGCCGACGAGTCGGTGCTGCTGCTGACTTCGCGGCGCTCGGGCTCGACGGGCGGGCAGCTCGACAGCGACGGCGATGGCATGCTCGAAGACATTTACCAGAGCGACTGGAACGGCACGGCCTGGAGCCCGGCCCACAACCTGGGCGCGCCCGTGAACACGCCCCGCCACGATGCCACGGCGGGCCTCTCGGCCGATGGCCAGCGCCTGCTGGTGTATCTCGAAGATAACGAGGGCGATATCTACGAATCGAACCTGCTGGGCAACGCCTGGAGCAAGCCCAAGAGCCTCGGCCCGCGCGTCAACACCAAGTACAGCGAGTCGTCGGCCTGCTACTCGCCCGATGGCAAGTACCTGTACTTTGTGAGCGACCGGCCGGGCGGGCGCGGGGGCCGCGACATCTACCGCGTCGAGCTCGACGCCCGCACGCCAGCCCAGAATTTGGGCTCCGTCATCAACACGCCCTACGATGAGGAAGGCGTGTTTATGCACCCCGATGGCAAGACGCTGTACTTCTCCTCGAAAGGCCAGAGCTCGATTGGCGGCTACGATATTTTTAAATCGACGCTGAATGCCAGCGGCCAGTGGAGCGAGCCCGAAAACCTGGGCTGGCCCATCAACACGCCCGACGACGACGTGTATTTCGTGATGGGGGCCTCGGGCCAGCGCGCCTACTACTCCAGCGACCGGCCCGATGGCCTCGGCGGTAAGGATATTTACCGCGTCACGTTTCTGGGCCCCGAGCCGGTAGCGACCAAGCCGACCTCGCCCGCCGCCAAACCATCCGGCCCGGCTAAGCCTACCGCCAAGCCTGCTGCCACCAAACCCGCCGCGACGCCCAGCGCACCCAAGCTAACCGGCACCAAAGCCGCCAAGCCCAGCCCAGCGCCAGTCGCCCGGCCGGCGGCCACCCGGCCAGCCGCTGCTGCCAAACCAGCCGCCCGGGCAACGCCGCCCGCTCCTGCCCCGCCGAGTGTACCGGCCGCGCCCACGGTAGCGGCCCCCACGGCCCACGTCACTATTCTGAAGGGCGTGATAATCGACGCCGTGAGCCACAAGCCACTAGGCGCGACGATAGAGGTAGTCGACAACCGCAAAAACGAGCTGGTGGCCACTTTTCAGGCCAACGCCATCACGGGGCGCTACCTGCTCAGCTTGCCCTCGGGGGCCAACTATGGCGTGCTGGTGCGCCAGCCGGGCTACCTGCTGCACTCGGCCAATTTTGACTTGCCGGCCGATGCGCCCTACACCGAGCGCCTGCAAGACGTGGCCCTGGCCCGCCCGGTGCCGGGCACCACGGTGGGGCTGCGCAATATCTTTTTTGTGCCGGCCCAGGCCGAGCTGCGCCCCGAAAGCGCGCCCGAACTGGTGCGCCTCAAGGAGCTGCTGGCCGAGCAGCCGCGCCTGCGCCTACAACTGAGCGGCCAAGCCAACGGCCCGGCCGATGCCGACGCCGCAGCCGACCTCAGCCAGGAGCGGGCCGAAGCCGTGCTTACCTATTTGGCTACCCACGGCATTGCCCGCAAGCGCCTCAGCACGGCCAGCCCCGCCACCAGCGAGCCCACCGCCGCGCTCACCGACAGCGAGCGGCCTACTGAGTTTAAGGTCATAGCCAGCTACTAGCCCAGCTTTTCACTACGCAATCGGGGCGGTTGGCCGGGTGAAATGCCCGGCTAACCGCCCCGATTGCCCGCAGCCGCCGCCCCGCCCTAATTTGCCTGCTCAACCTAGCGCCGGCCAGCGGCTGGCCTTCAGCGGCTAGGCTTTGCTTATCGTGTTTATGCGGCGTGTCGCTGGTTTTTGGCGGGTGGTGTTCGGGCTGATTGGCTTGCTGCTGAGCGGGGCGGCCCGGGGCGGGCCGCTGCCCGCGCCCCGGGCTTTCGTGCAGCAGTTTGGCCCGGCCCAAGGCCTGAACCAGACCTTCATCTACTGCCTGCTGCAAGACCAGCAGGGCTACCTCTGGCTGGGCACCGGCGAGGGCCTAGTGCGCTACGATGGCACACGCTTTCAAACATTTACCACTCAGGATGGCCTAGCCGAAGACTTCGTAACCGGCCTCTGGGAAGAGCCCGGCACCGGCCGGCTCTGGGTGGCCCATCTCGAAGGTAGGCGCTCGCTGCGGCCCGCGCCGGGCGCGGCGTTTCGTCCTCTGCCCGCCACTGCGCGGCTGCCGGCCGGCTGGCGTGCGCCCGGCCTCGGGGCCCCCGCACCAGACTCGGCCCGGCTGCGCGCCTACTTACGCCGCTACCCGCTGCATCTGCCACCCGAAGTCAGCCCCATCTGCCTGCTTGAGGACCGCGATGGCAACGCCTGGCTGGGCACGGCCCAGGGTCTGTGGCGACACAGCGACCGATTTGCACAGCTGCTACCGCTGCCGGCCAGTCCGGCGGCGGGCCTGGCGCTGGCTGGCATTCCGGCCGCCGCGCTGGGCGCGGTGGGAAATCAGCTAGTACACCTGAGCGGTGGCGTAGCCATTAACAGCACACCACTAGCCGCGCCGGTGCGCGTGCTGCTGCCCCGGCCAGTTGCCCTGGGTGGCGGCACCTGGCAAGGGCGGGCGCACGGCGGCGTGTGGCTGGCCCCGGCGGGCGGCGGGCCGGCCGCACCCGTGCCGGGCCTGCCGGCTGACCTCGACGTGGCGGCGCTGACCTACTCGCCTACCTCGGGCCTGTGGGTGGGCACCGTGGCCGATGGCGTGTACCACCTGCCGCTGGCGGGCCCGGCCGTGCAGTACACTACTGCCAATGGGCTGCTGCACAACCAGATTTACGCCTTGCTGGCCGACCGACGCGGCCGGGTATGGGTAGCCACCCACGGCACCGGGCTGGCCGCCTGGCAGCCCCAGCAGCGACGTTTCACGCATTATAAGCTGCACCCCAGCGGCCTGCAAGCCAATGCCTTGGCCGAAGACGCGCAGGGCACCATCTGGGTGGGCACCGAGGGCCAGGGGCTCTACTACTGCCCGGCCGGCGCGGAGCGGTGGCAGCACCTGAGCGCGGCCACCGCCGGGCTGCCCGACGACTACATCCTGGCGATGCTGCCCGTGGGCCAGCGGCTGCTGCTGGTGCATCCGCAGGCGCTGGCGCTGCTCGACGCCAAGACGCGCACAGGGCAGCCCATCCGGCTGCTGGCGCGCAATTTTTTGCCGGCAGTGGCCTACTTGGGGGGGGCGCGCCCTGCGGTGTGGGTGGGCACGCAAGCCGGCTTGCTGGCTCTCGACTGGCCGGCGCTGCTGGCCGAAATCAGCCAAGTGGCCGCCGCGCCCAGCTTAGCCTTGACGGGGGCCGAGGTAGATGGCGAAGGCCGCCTGCCCACCGCCGTAGGCCAGCTATCGGCGCAGGCGCACCGCGTCAGCTTTGCGTTTCAGGGCCTGAGTTTGGCGGCCGGCGATGCGCCGCTGCTGTACCAATACCGCCTGCGCGGGCTGTCGGACGAGTGGAGCCGGCCGAGCTCGGCGGGCGAGGCGCAGTTTCCGGGCCTGGGCGCAGGGCACTACGAGCTCGAAGCCCGCGTGCGCTACGCCAGTCCGGCCGCCGCACCCTGGAGCCCGGTAGCGCGGGCGCAGTTCAGCATTGCCACGCCGTGGTGGCGGCGCGGCTGGGTGCTGGCGCTGGGCGCGCTGGGGCTGGTAGCCAGCACGCTGGCCGTGGTGCGCGGGCGCGAGCGCCTGCTGCGCGCCCAGCGGGCGCAGCTAGAATTGACGGTGCGCCAACGCACCCACGAGCTGCGCCAGCAAAACGCCCACATCGAGCAGATGAACGGCGAGCTGCTGGTGGCCCGCGACGCGGCCGAGGCCTCGCGCCGGGCCAAGGCGCAGTTTCTGGCCAATATGAGCCACGAAATCCGCACCCCGATGAACGCGGTTATCGGCCTCACCAACCTGCTGCAAAACACGCAGCCCACCCAGGAGCAGGCCGAATACCTGACGGCCATCGGCTCGTCGTCGCAAAACTTGCTGGTAATTCTCAACGACATCCTCGACTCATCGAAGATGGAGGCCGGCAAGCTTACGCTGGAGCAGATTCCCTTCCGCCTGCCCGACGCGGTGCGCCGCCTCAGCACCATGTTTCGCTACGCGGCCGACAGCAAGGGCCTGCAACTGCGCGTGGAGGTAGCACCCGAGGTGCCCGCCGCCGTGCTCGGCGACCCTACCCGCTTGCAGCAGGTGCTGGTCAACCTGGTCAGTAACGCGCTGAAATTCACGCGCCGGGGCGGCGTATCGGTGCGCGTGGGCCTGGCCGACGCCGCCCCGCCCGACGCCGGCCACGTGGCGTTGCGCTTTGGGGTGCAGGACACGGGCATTGGCATTCCGGCCGATAAGCTGGCGGCCATTTTCGAGGATTTTTCGCAGGCCAATGCCAGCACTACCCGCGAGTTTGGCGGCACCGGGCTGGGCCTCAGCATTGCCCGCAACCTGGTGCAGCTGCACGGCGGCCAGCTGGCCGTGCGCAGCCAGGAAGGCGTGGGCTCGGAGTTTTTCTTCGAGCTGACTTTCCCGGTGGCCGACGCCGCCCAGGCGCAGCCCGAACTACACGCCGGGCCGCTGCCCGCCTTCGAGCCGGCCCTGCGCGTGCTGGTGGCCGAAGACAACGAGCTAAACCAGCTCGTAGCCCGCAAAACGCTGGAAAATTGGAACGTGCAGGTAGTGATAGCGGCCAACGGCCGCCTGGCCGTGGAGCAGGCCACCCAGGCCGCCGAGCCCTTCGACGCCGTGCTCATGGACGTGCAGATGCCCGAGCTCGACGGCTACGCGGCCACCCGGGCGCTGCGCCAGGTATTCCCCGATGCCCGGCAGTTGCCCATCATCGGCCTCACGGCCTCGGTGCTGCCCGAAGACCGGGGCCTGGCCCTGGCGGCCGGCATGAACGACACCCTTGCCAAGCCCTTCGACCCCGCGCTGCTGCACGCCCGGCTGGCGCACTTCACGGGCCGGGCGGTAGGGGCCGCGCCTGCCGTCGCTACCAGCGAAGAAACGCCGCCGGCTGCCGCCGCTCTGCGGCCCAACTGGCAGCTCCTGGAAGAGCTAGCGGGCGGCAACGAGGCCTTCATTAGTCAGATTGTCAGCACTTTTTTGAAAGAAGCACCGCCGCTAGAGGCATTGCTGGCGGCGGCCTTCCCGCACGACGCGGCCCAGGTAGCGCAGGTGGCGCACAAGCTCAAGGGCCAGGTGGCTTATTTCGGGGTGCCGGTGCTGCACACCCAACTCGATGAGCTGGAGCGCAGCGCCCGCCGCCCCGACTGCGCCCACTGCGCGCCGCTGCTCGACGCCATTCGCCAGCAGCTAGCGCTGCTTTACCCGCTGCTGCAAGCGCGTGCCTAGCAGCAGCCGGCTCTGGGATAAGCTATCTTTTACTTATTTTACTTCTTCAATTCGAGTTTCATCAGTCTGAATTTTACGGCTCAATCTATTACTTTTATACAATTATCTGATTCAATAAAAACAACATTATGAAACCTAGTTCTGCTATGACTATTTCGCCTTCTGAGTCGCCGGGCCTTGGTGCGCCGCTTCGCTGTCTCGTGGTTGATGACGACCCGCTCTCCGTACAGATAGTACTGAACTGCATCGCCAACACGCCTTTTTTGCAAGCCGTGGGCTCGTGCACCAGCGCGGTGGAGGCTGCCGAGCAGCTTCGCACGCAGGCGCAGCCCATCGATGTACTTTTCCTGGATGTGGAGATGCCCCTGATGTCGGGCATCGACCTTCTGCGAATGCAAATTGAGCTGCCGCAGGTAGTACTCATTACCAGCAGCGACGACTACGCGGTGCAGGCCTTCGAGTTTGCGGTGGCCGACTACCTGCTCAAGCCGCTGTCGTACCCGCGCTTTTTGCAGGCTGCCCAGAAGGTGCTGGAGCTCATCAGCGCCGAGCGCACCGCTGAAACCGAGGCCGCGGGCCAGTCCGCGCCGGCCACCGAGCCCGACTTCACGTTTGTGAAAGTGGATACGAAGCTGGTGCGCGTCGATTTCAAGGAGGTGCAGTACGTGGAGGCGCTGGGCGACTACGTGCACATCGTGACCAGCCACAGCAAGCTCATCGTGTACAGCACCATGCGGGCCATTGAGGAGAAATTTCCGCCCTCGCAGTTTGTGCGCGTGCATCGCTCGTTTATTGTCAATATCAACTGTATTCAGGCGCTGGAAGACAATTCGCTGCTTATTAAGGATAAATACGTTCCGGTGGGCCAGACCTACCTGCGCACGGTATTGCAGCGGCTCAACCGGCTGTAAGGGCGACCTTTTATTATATTATTTGTGGGTGCCGGCCGCCGGGTATTAGGCCCGGCGGCCGGGGCCAGCTGTTACTTTGCTTGTATGAGGCTACTACCTACTTTATCAGCCCTTTTCGCGCTAGCTGCCAGCGTGCTGGCCGGCCAGCCGGCCCACGCCCAGAACACCGGGGCCGACTGCGGCCCGCCGATACTGCCCCAGCTGTGCGTGGACTTCGACGCCAGCCGCTCTGTAGACCCGGCGGCCGGCCCGCTCGTGTACCGCTGGCGTATGGGCGACAGCACGACCCTCACGGGCCTCACCGTGAGCCATTGCTACAAGCGCCGCGCCCGCTACGAGGTGGTGCTCGACGTGGTGGTGCCCGCCACCGGCGAGGTGCGCCCGGCCGAAAAAACCTACGTGGTAGACCTGCTGGCCCAGCCCGTCATTTATTTCCGCCTGCCCACTACCACCGTGCGGGTGGGCCAGCCGGTGCGCTTCGACGCCCTGGACTCGGGCCTGCCCACCTGCCAGAACGTGCAGTATATCTGGGACTTTCGCGATGAGGTAACGCAGCAGGGCCAGCGCGTCGAGCACACCTTTCGCAAGGCTGGGCGCTACCCGGTGCGCCTGAGTTTGCGCGGCTACGGGCCCGGCGACTGCGCCAGCAGCCACTGCGCCACGCAAGAGGTGGTAGTGGAGCCGTAGCCCGGCCGCTACTCCGGCTTGCCGGCCCGCAGAATGTCGAGCGTCAGCTCCCAGAGGCGCTCGTAGGGAATGATTTCGACCTCGGCGTCGGCGTCGCCCACCATCGGGGCCTGGCTGAGCTGGGCCAGACGGACTTGCCCACGCTTGGCCAGCACCTCGGGGTCAAATTCGGCTTCGGGCAGCAGCATCAGCAGGCGCAGCAGGGTGCGGCTGCGCAGGGTGGCCGCGTCGCGCAGGTGCCGCTGCTGGTACTTACGCAGGCGCTCGAGACGCGACAGCACCGGCTCCAGCTCGCGCTGGCGCAGGTAGTGCAGCAGCTGAAACACCAGAATGGCCACGTTGTGCCCACGCTTGTCGCGCGTGAACTCGGGCACTACCAGCAGGGCTGAGGTCGCCATCTGGTTGCGCCGGCGTGTGGGCAGGGCTTCTTCGGGCTGCACAAACTCTACGTAGGCTTGCAGCAGCTGCCAGCGCTCCTGGGCGGCCGGCCGCTGCTTCGGAAAAGACGGGTTTTTGTGCGCCACGTGTAGCAGGCGCAGGGCGTGGTCGTACTCGCCGGCGTGCAAGGCCAGCAGCAAGTAGTGCTCGTAGAAGTAAAACCAGTTGTTGGACGTGGGGTGCAGGTGCGTGGCAAAGTCCTCGGCCAGCTTGAGGCCGGCCTTGTACTGGCGGCTGCGCAAGTGCGCGTACACGCTCATAAACTGGTTGAAGCGCTGGTCGAAGCGGCGTTCGTTGAGCTTGCCTTGGCGCAGCTGCTGGGTAGCGGCCGTGGTAAAGCGGATAATCTCGTCGTAGTGTCCCGTCAGTTCGGCCTGGGTCAGGCGCAGGCGGTAGAGGGCGATGTAGGTAGCGAAGGTGTTGGCCTTGAGGTGCAGCTGCTCGGCCTGCTCGATGTAAGCGGGCATTTTGGGCAGCAGCGTGCGCCGCATCGTCACGGCGCGCGTCATGGTCAGGCGCACTTCTATCGAGAGCTTTTCCGCTTCTTGCTCGTACACAAGCAGTTGCCGCAGCTTGGCCAGCTGTTTGCTGTAGGCGTTGTACTTGTGCAGCTGCCGCTGCTCGGCATACAAGGTGGCGAGGCGCTGGCAAGCCTGCTCAGCATACTTCGTAAACTCCCCCTTTTCGGCCTGGCGCAGGCAGCGGCGCAGCAGGCGCTCGCTCAGCGAGTATTCGCCTTCGAGGTAAAGAATTGTCACTTTATGCAACAAATCCAAGCATTCGAGCTCGTAGCGCCGCGCCACAAACAGGCGCGCGTCGGTGTGGTCGAGAAAGAACAGGTGATTCAGCAGCTTGTCCTGCACGCGGGCTCGCAATCGCAAAAAAGCCGTTTGGCTGGCGTCCGAGCTCTTGCCATACACCTGCTTAGCAGCTTGAGCATTAGTAATATGCGAATCGGCCGCCAGGATGGTAGCCAGTTGCGTTTCCTTGCCAGGCTGCCGGGCGTCGAGGTCCAGCAACGGTTCGTTTCGCAGCCGGCGCAATGTCACAATTCGAGCCAAATTTGCTATCTCTTTCATCGGCAAAGTGCGCTGGCGCGTCAAATAACAAGGATTATGCCCACACGAGGGCTAAAAATAGCACAGAAAAAAACAAACACTTTGTCCTTTTTCAGTGGCAAACCCGCAGCAGACCTTTGTAAGGTGGGCAGGTGGGTTTTTTCCACGAAGACGTGTCACAATTTTAACTTTTTTTTGCAAAAAAAGGCTAGCACAAAGCCTATTTTTAGATGAAAGAAGGCTGTTTTCAGATTTATTTAGCCCGCAATAATCCCATAAAATATTATAATTTTTAATGTCCTGTTTACAGGAACATTGTCCTTTGCAGCGCTTGAGCGGAGTAGGAATTTTGCATCAGTTAATCACCTACCACCCCCGCTAACCCAACTCCCCCACCATGTTTGACCTCATAGTACTCGCGCTGCTCCAAGTTGCCACCCTCACCGGCACCCCTACCAACAACATCGGCGGCAGCGGCTGGGACCACGACTACACCGGCCAGCCTACCACTGAAAGCCGCATCGGCGGCAGCGGCTGGGACCACGACTACACCGGCACGCCTGCCCCCGAAGGCCGCATTGGCGGCAGCGGCTGGGACCACGACTACACCGGCCAGCCTAACCCCGACACCAACATCGGCGGCAGCGGCTGGGACCACGACTAGGCTTGCCAAAGCCCTACCCTCCCTTAACTTGCCGGTATTGATTTTCTTCCCGCTGGTTAAATGAAGTTCTTTTGGTTTGGTCTTCTGCTGGCGCTGGGTTGCAGTGCGTGTTCATCGGCAGATAAGCACCAGACGCATAGCGTCGTTAGAATTCGCTGGGTTCGTGACCCCGAAAACTTGTCGCCGCTGGTGCAGCCCAATCAAAATGCGGTAGATGCCCTGGGCTTGCTGCACTGCAGCTTGCTGCAAGTCGATTTTTCGACGGGCCTCTACGCCCCGGCCCTGGCCAAGGCCCTCCCCCACGTGCAGCTCGTAGGCGATTCCCTTACCGAATTGCGCTACGAGCTGCGCCCGGAGGCCACCTGGGATACTGGCCGGCCGGTGCTGGCCACCGACGTGGCCTTCAGCCTCAAGCTGTATCAGTGCCCGGGGCTACCCAACGAGAAAACGCGGGCGCAGCTCAGCTTTATCCGCGATATCAGGCTGGACAAGGCGAACCCCCGGCGCTTTACGCTGGTGTGCCGGGGCCAGGCACCTAATTTCGTTTACCAAACGGGTGATTTTCCGATTTTGCCCGAAGCCGCGCTCGACACCGAGCACACGCTGCGCGCGTGCTCGCTAACCCGGCTGGTCAACCTGGCGAGCCTCACCCCGCGCGATACCGCACTGCGGGCACTGGTAACCCGCTACCAGCACAATGACCCCAGCCACCACCCCGAGCGGCTGCCCGGCTGCGGTGCCTACCGCATGGCGGCCTGGGAAATAGACCGGTACATCACGTTTGTGCGCAAGCCCCACTGGTGGGCCGATGCCGTGCGGCCCACGCCGTTTGTGCTGCAGGCCCGCCCCCGGCAGCTCACCTACCGCATCATTTCCAACGAAGCGGCAGCAACGCTGGCGCTGCGGCGGCAAGAGCTGGATGTGCTGCCGCAACTAGCGACCCGGACGTTCAACCGCTTGCGGGCCGACGACGAAGCGGCGCAGGAACTCTCCTTTTATACCGTTGCCTCCTACGAGCTGCTGCTGGCTGGCTTCAACACCCGCCAGCCGATGCTCCGCGACTCGCTGACCCGGCAGGCGCTGAGCCAGCTTTTCGACCCTGCCCAACTGCTGCAAGCCACGCAGCTGGGTGAGGGCCTGCGCACCGTTGGGCTGGTGCACCCCAGCAACCGGCGCTACTACAACGACAGCCTGGCGCTGCCCACCTATGCTCCTGCACAGGCCGTGGCACTGCTGCAGCGCGCGGGCTGGCAGCGCCAGCCGGCCGGCTGGGTGCGGCCCGGCGGCAAGCAGGCACGGCAGCCACTGGCCCTGCGCCTGCGCTACCGCGCCGACGAGCCGCTATTCGCAACGGTAGCCCTGCAGTTTAAGTCGGCGGCCGATAAGCTGGGCATTCCGGTGGCGCTACTGCCTACCGAGCCGGCGCTCCTGACCACAGCCATGCACGAGGGCGACTTCGATGTGTACGTTCGTAAGATAAGCAGCACTCCTTTTGCGTTCGATTTCACGATGCTGCTGCATTCGCGCACCATTCCGGAAAGCAACTTTCCCAAGTTCAGCTCGCGCACTACCGACCACCTCATCGAGGACATTGCGGCTACCGGGGCACCAGCTCAGCGGCGCAAGCTGCTGCGGCGCTTTCAGATGGTGATGCAGCAGCAGATGCCGCTGGTGCCGCTCTTCTTTTTGCCCTACCGGCTGGCGGCCGCCCGCGAGCTCAAGCATCTTTACCCTTCGGTTTATAAGCCGGGCTACTACGCGGCGGCGGCCACTTGGGACCTGGCCAGCGCCGCTACCGTAGTAGTGCCGTAACCCTACCGCTGCTATGAAACGCTGGCTGCTGCTACAGCTCGGCCGGGCTGGCCTGGCCGCCTGGGCTACGGCCTCGCTGGTTTTTGTATTGAGCCGGCTGCTGGCCACCGGCGTCGAAGAAGCTATGCTGGGCGAAGCCACCGACTTGCAGGGGCATTTTAGCGCCACCAGCACGGTGGCCCGGCAGGCACTGCGGCAGCGCCTGGGGCTCGAGGAGCCGGTTTTTTACGTCACGCGCAGCCGCGCTACAGCGGCCTGGCACTGGCACGGCCCGCACAACCAGTACCACCGCTGGCTGCGTGGGCTTTTGCACGGCCAGCTTGGCTGGTCGTATCGCGACGGCCAGCCCATCGGCCCCAAGCTGCGCGCGGCGCTGGCCTATACGCTGCCGCTGGCAGTAGTGTCGGCCGCGGCGGCGCTGCTGGCCGCCCTGGCGCTGGGGCTGGCGCTGGCGGGTGGGCCAGCTACCGGCTGGCGGGCGGGCTTGCACCTGGTGCTGACCAGCTTGCAGGGCCTGCCGATTTTTGCGCTGGCAATCGGGCTGCTGTTTCTTTTTGCTAACCCCAGCGGCCTCAATATCTTACCAGCCATCTCGTCGGCCGATGGCCTCAGCGAGCCGATGCCCGGGGAAATGGCCCTCCAGCTCGTGCTGCCCGCGCTGACGCTGGTGCTGGCTACGCTGCCCGAGCTGACGTTGCCGCTCGCCGCCGCCCTGCGCCACGAGTTGCGGGCGCTCTACATCACCACGGCCCGCGCCAAGGGCGTGCCCGCCGCTGCCGTGCTGCGCCGCCACGCCTTGCCCAATGCGCTGCTGCCGCTGCTCACGGCCTTTGCGGGCTTGCTGCCCACGCTGCTGGCGGGCACCGTGCTGGTCGAAACGGTTTTTGCGGTGCCGGGGGTGGGCCGCCTGCTGGCCGGGGCCACCGCCACCCACGACTACCCCGTGGTGGTGGCGGGCGTGCTGCTCACGGCCGGGGGGCGCCTGCTGGGCCTGGCCCTGGCCGACGGGCTTTATGCCTGGGCCGACCCGCGTATTCGCCTGGCCTCATGAGCTTACCGCGCATTTCTCGCTTTGCGGAATGGCCATGGCTGGCGGCTGGCTGGCTGGCGCTGCTGGCGGCGGCGGGCCTGCTGGCCCCGGTGCTGCCATTGCCATTTGCGCCCGGCGTGCCCGACCTGCTGCACGTGGCCGAGCCACCCAGCTGGTCGGCGCACTGGCTGGGCACCGACTTGCTGGGGCGCGATGTTGCCACCGAAGTGCTCTTCGGAGCCCGGCAGGTAGTGATGCTGAGCTTGCCCGCCGCCGTGCTGGCGGCGCTGGCCGGCGCGCTGGCCGGCGGTAGTGCGGGCTACTGGGGCAACCGGGGCTGCCGGCTGCCCCTGTCGGCCGGGCTGCTGGGGGTGGCTTTTGCCTGGTGGCTAGGCGCGCTGCCGGGCGGCAGGGCCTTCGCCGGGCTGCTGCTGGGGGTGGCTGCGCTGGCCTGGCGGCTGGGGCCGCGCTGGCCGTGGCTGGGCCGCCTGGCTTGGCCCCTCCCCCTCGATAGTCTGTTGCAAGGGGCTATTACCCTGCTAGGGGCAGTGCCCCGGCTGCTACTGGTGCTGGTGCTGGCCGCTGGCCCCGCACTTTCGGCGAGCCAGCTGCTGCTGCTGCTGGCCGCCGTGACCTGGCCCGAGCCCGCCCGGCAGGTGCGCGCCCACATGCTGCAAGTGCGCGCCCTGCCTTTTGTGGAGGCTGCCCGGGCGGCAGGCCTCTCGCCCGCGCGCGTGTGGCTGCGCCATGCCCTGCCCCACGCCTGCCGCCCACTGCGCGCTACGGTGCCGCTTAGCGTGGCCGGATTGGTGGGGCTAGAAACCACCCTGGCCTTTTTGGGGGTAGGGCGCCCCCCCGATATTTCTAGCTGGGGCCAGCTACTCGGCATGCTGCGCCAGGAGCCCGGCGCGTGGTGGCTACTGGCCGCCGCCGGCGGCGGCCTGCTGCTCACACTGCTGGCATTGCAGCGGCTGGCCCGTAGTGGGCGCTGATTTTGCGACTTTTTTTCAAGAAAAAAGCCTGCAAAAAGCGCGTTTTTTGGCTGTTCAAATGTCTCGTTTTCGCACTTTTTTTGCAAAAAAACCAACAGTTTCAAATTACAGCTATTTATTTATTTCGCTTACTATCAAGCATTTAATTCATAAAAATAGCTAGTGACCAGCTTATTTTTTTCAATTATGCGGGGTTTTTTAGGCCTTTCAACCCACAAACATCCATAATCTGCAATGTCTGAAAAAAGGCCGGTTTGTCCTTTTGAGGGCCTGAAGGCCTCTCTAAAATTGTAACAGAATCAGGAACTGAGTTGCTGACCAAGGCAGTCCACTCGCTCCTCCCGTTACCATTTGCCATGAGTACTACCTATTGTTTCAACCAAGCCATCTCGCCGGCCGGCGCCTTAGCTGAGGACTTTTCTTATCTCTCGGCCGAGCGCGACTTCATAACTCCCGATGGGCGGCTGGTACCCCGCGCCTTGGGTGAGGCTGGCTTGCGCCAGCGCACGGCCTTGCTGGTTGGTGGCTTGTTGGTGGGCTTTTGGCCCACCCAACCATAGTAGTTCAGTAGTTTATCACTAGCAAGCTTCGCTTTTGAGCCAGCTTGCTCATACGTTTCGAAGTATTCAACGTCCAGTATTCGAGTCCATTTATTAAAAAGCGGAAGGTTTATAGCTGAAAAACCCGTTGGTTCTGCCAACGGGTTTTTTTACGCACCTACCAGCCTGACAATTGGCGCATTCAGCCCATCTGGTGCGCCAGCAAAGCTATGCCTTCCCTGAACGAGCGCGGCTGGTAGCCCAGCTCCCGCTCGGCTTTCTCGATAATAAACCCTGTGCGCAGCGGCCGCCGCCCCGGCTGCGTAAACGTGGTGCTATCCACGGGCTCTAGCAAGGCTTTATCGAGCCCGAAAAAATCGGCTACCTGCTCGGCCATTCCGAAGGGGGTCAATAGCTCGTAGCCACTGATATGGTAAATACCCTGGGCCGACTGCCGCGCCAGCAGCCAGCAGCCTTCGGCCAGGTCTTCGGCCAGGGTGGGCGTGCGCCACTGGTCGGTTACTATCTTTATTTTCTGGCCTTTGCGCAGCGAGTCGCGCACCCACAGCACGATATTGCTGCGGCCGCCGCCGTGCAGGGTGCCGTACACCAGCACAGTGCGGGCTATGGCCCAGCGCAAGCCCGGCGTAGCCTGCACCACGCGCTCGGCCGCCAGCTTGCTGGCCCCGTAGTGGCTGAGGGGGTCGGGCGCGGCATCCTCGGCCAGCGGGCCTTCTTTCCCGTTGAAAATGAAGTCGGTACTAAGGTGCGTGAGGTGAATACCGAGGTCGGCGCAGGCGGCGGCCAAGTGTTCGACGGCGGTTACGTTCTGCATCCAGCAGGCATCCTGGTTTAGCTCGCAGTCGTCTACTTGGGTCATGGCGGCCGTGTGGATAACGTGCGTGGGCTGCTGCTGGGCCAGCACCTGCCACACGCGGGCGGCGTCGGTCACGTCGAGCGGCACAAAATGCAGGTCTGGATACAGGTCAGCCAGGCGGTTGGTGCCGCGGGCGGTGGCTACCAGCGCTACCTCGGGGTGCTGGTGCAGCAGTCCCACCAGCTTTTGGCCGAGCAGCCCGTTGGAGCCGGTGAGCAGAATTTTCATATTGGAACGCGCTGAAGCCAGGCGGCCCGCCGCACTACCCGTTTGGGGGCTTCGGCGGGCTGCCTGCGGTGCTTAATACTTGTAGCCGTAAAGCTGGGTAATTTTCTTTTTCTTGAGCTTTTCCACCTTCATCGTCATCTTGAGGTCGGTGAGGGGACGGTCGCGGGCGTCTTTGGGCAGGGCGGCAATTTTATCGATTACCTCTTGGCCCTGAATCACTTGCCCGAATACCGTATACTGCCCATCGAGGAAGTGCGTGCCCTGGTGGTTTTCGACTAAATAAAACTGGCTGCCGTTGCTGGCGCGCTGCGGGTTGGCAAAGTCGCCCTGGCGGGCGGCGGCCAGCGCGCCGTAGTCGTGCTTGTGGCCGGCGGCCAGCTCGGCCGGAATGGTGGGCTCGTTGGGTTGGCCCTGGCCGTCGTTGCTGGGGTCGGCGTCTTTGGAATTGGCATCGCCGCCCTGCACCATAAACTGCGGAATGACGCGGTGAAAGGTCGTGCCGTTGTAGAAGCCATCCTTAGCTTTCTTCAGGAAATTCTCCCGGTGCAAAGGCGTGTCGGTGAATAGAATAAGTCGGATGTCGCCCAGGTTGGTGCTGATGGTTACGACCTCGTCCTTCTTGCTTTTCAGAGGTTTTTTAGCGGCCCAGCCAGTCAGGCTTAGCAAGAGCAAACTACCTACTAGTGAGCGACGAAACAGGCGAATAATCATGGAAAAGAAAGCTAAGTGCAGGCAACGCGCAAAAATACACCGGCCGCCAAAAGCGCTACAACTCGCCCCGCTGCTCGCGGATGCTGGCCAGAATGGCCTCGCCGCCGTGGCTCAGCACGCGCTCGGCCAGGGCCAGGCCGAGGCCCTCGGCCTGCGCGGCGGGCGCGGTTTGGGCGAAGTCCACGTATTCCTCGCCGCTCAAACTCACGATGCCGGCGTGCAAGTGAATATCGCCGGCTTCGGTGAGCGTGGCCAACGCAAACGATGGGATGCTACACCCGCCTTCCATGCGCCGCAAAAAGGCCCGCTCGGCCAGCAGGCAGCGGTGCGTGGGGGCGTGGTCAAGCGCCTGCTTTATCTTGATTTTCAGCTCTTCATTCAGAAAGCGCGAGCTTTCGACCGCGATGCTGCCCTGGCCCACGGGCGGCACAAACTGGCCGGTGGGCAGGTAGTGCCGGATGAGGTTGTCGTAGCCCATGCGGTGCACGCCGGCGTAGGCCAGCACCAGTGCATCGTACTGGCCCTCTTCGAGTTTGCGCAGGCGCGTCTGGAGGTTGCCGCGCGCCTCGGCGGTAGTGGCCTCGGGATAAAAGCGGCGCAGCAGCGCCTTGCGGCGGGTGCTGCTGGTGCCCAGCACAATGCCGGGCCGGGCGATATCAAAATCTTCCTTGAAACTGACTACCACGTCGTTGACTTGCTCGCGCTCCAGAAAGGCCAGCAGTTCCAGGTCGGGCGGGATGGTACTTTGCACGTCTTTAGCCGAATGGATGGCTAGGTGCGTATCGCCGCGGCGCAGGCTTTCTTCGAGCTCTTCGGTGAAGACGCCCTTGGCGCCGATTTTGGCCAGCGAGCGGTCGAGCACCTGGTCGCCCACGGTTTGCATGTGCACTACTTCGGTGGGCAGGCCAGCTTGATTGAGCAGGGTGGCTACGTGCTCGGTTTGCCACAGGGCGAGGCGCGAGGCGCGGGTGGCGAGGCGGATGGGGTTCATGTTTCTGGTTTCTGGTTTCTAGTTTCTGGTTGAAAACTGACAACTAGAAACTAGAAACCAGAAACCAGAAACCAACAACTCAATCTTTAGGCAACAACAATGAATGCACCCGCAGCCCATGCACTGGATTATACTCCAGCGAGGGCGCGGGAATTTTAAAAAACTGCCCGGCGCTGACGAGCGGCTGCCCGCCCCAGCCGCGCACGCCCGGCAGGCGGGCCAGCGACACATCGGGCGAGAGGTAAAACTGCCGGTAGCGCCGGAATTTCACTTCTTTGCCGTTGGCGTCGAAGTAGGGCGGGTTGGCGTGGCCACCGGTCATGCCGCTGGCGCTGTAGCCTAGGTCGAGGTTGAGCCAGCGCGGAAACGACGGCCCCACTGGCAGCACGGAAGCTACGTTGAACGACAGCCAGTACTGCTGACCATTGTAATCCTTCAGCATCTGGTTGCCAGTGGTTTTACCCAGCAGGTTGGGGCGGTAAGCTGGGTAGATGCTTTGCCGCCAGCCGTAGCGCAGGCTCGCCTTTTGCTCGCCAAAGCCATACTGCTGCCCCATAAACAAGGCCACGCCGGTGAGGTTGGCGGCCATGTCGCCTTTCGAGAAGCCCCAGCCTTCGGAGCGCCCGTCAAATACCTCAATGGTAGACTGGTAGAGCAGCGCGATGAGGCCGCCCGTGAGCACCGAGGCCCGCTCATTAACCCCGCTCCAGCGAAGGAGCTCGTACTCGCCCCGGCTGATGGCGTAGGCGGTGGTAGCGTGGCCCACCTTGTCCATTTGCAGCCACTCGCCGTTATCGTCGAAGCTGTGGAAGGGCACGCGCTTGGTGTACCAGGTTTTACCTAAGAAGTAGGTAGTGAGCGCATAAACCACCGCCGTGCCGGCCACCACCCCAATAAAGCGCCCCTGGTGGATGCCGGTATCGGTGGGCGGCACAGGGCCGGGCGGGCCGGCTACCTGCGCCCGCACCGGCCCCTGGCAGAGGCTGGCGAGGAGTAAAAGGCATGTAAGGCGGCGCATATGGCAAAGGTCGGGCATGTATCGCAAGCTAAAGCTTGCGGTACACTCAGGCGCGGCGCAGCTGCTGGCCCAGGCGCAGCGAGGCATCCACGAACACCATGCGCGGGTTGGCATTGCGCTCGATGTGGTAGTGGGCCGTGTTCAGCTCCTCGGTAAGTTGGTCGGCGTTGCGCGGCGTCACGAACTTACTGAAGCCCTGCACAAACTGCTGCTCGCCGCTGGGCAGGTGCGGCACCAACTGCGGGTCGAGGCCAAAAAGCAGCACCTTGCGCAGCAAACCCAGCGAGAAGCTGAGCTGCTCCTTCTGGTTTTCGCGGCCCATTTTCTGAAACTCATCGGCCAGGGCCATCACGTCTACCATCTTGGCCGAAAAGCACTTGCGCATCCACCGGATAAAAAACTCGGCGTAGTTGTGGTCGGCGCTTTGGTCGCGGCTGGCAATGGCGGCCCCCAGGTTGCCTTCGGCGAGCTGGGCTACCTGGCGGGCTTTGGCCTCGGGCACGTGGTAGTGCGCCGTGAGGTAGGCCGTGATGTCGTCTTCCGAAAACGGGCGCACCGCCACCGGCTGCACCCGGCTCAGGATGGTGGGCAGCAGCCGCTCGGGCTCGTGGCTGACCAGCAAAAAGATGGTAGCGGGCGGCGGCTCCTCCAGCAGCTTGAGCACGGCGTTGGCGGCGGCCGGGTGCATTAGCTCAGGCAGCCAGAGGATGACAATTTTAAATTTTGCCTCGAACGCCTTGAGCGACACCAGCTTGAGCAGCGCACCGGCTTCATCTTTGGAGATGCTGCCCTGCTTGTTTTCGGCCCCGATGTGCTGCATCCAGTCATTGAAACCCTGGAAAGGGCTTTCGGCCAGAAACGTGCGCCACTCGCCCATGAACTTGCCGCTCGTGGCGTCTTTGGGCACCGCTTTGGTAGTCGTGGTAGGCAGGATAAAATTGAGGTCGGGGTGCGCCAGCTTGCTCATTTTCAGGCAGGCCGGGCAGTGGCCGCAGCTGTCGGGCGCGTCGTCGGTGCGGACCTCGCAGTTGAGGTACTGCGCGTAGGCCAGGGCCAGCGGCAGCGCCGCCGAGCCTTCGGCCCCGCGAAACAGCTGGGCGTGTGCCACATGCCCGCGCTGCACCGATTGGCGCAGCACGTCCTTGAGGGCAAGCTGGTTGGGAATATCGGCGAAGGTCATTTACTTAGCTTTCTCCCAAATTCTATCGCCCTCCGTCTGCCCAAACACCTCTTTAATAAGGTCTTCCTCCATCGCGTCATACGCCAGTCCGCGGCGGCCCATCACGCGCTCGGCCACCTCGGCAAACTTGTCGAGCTTGAAAGTATCGAAGCCCGAGGCCCCGCCCCAGCTAAACGACGGGATGAAGGTGCGCGGAAAGCCCGCCCCGAAGATGTTGGCCCCCACGCCCACCACCGTGCCAGTGTTGAACATGGTGTTAATGCCGGCCTTGGCGTGGTCGCCCATAATCAGTCCGCAGAAGGTTTGGCCGGTAGTCACGAAGCGGTGGGCGGCGTGGCTCCACACCTTCACGGGGGCGTAGTTGTTTTTGAGGTTGCTCGTGTTGGTATCGGCCCCGAGGTTGCACCACTCGCCGATTACCGAGTTGCCGAGGTAGCCTTCGTGGCCTTTATTGCTGTAGCCCAGCAAGATGCTATTGCCAACCTCGCCGCCTACTTTGCAAAATGGGCCGATGGTATTGTCGCCGCGCAGCTTGGCCCCCATGTTCACGTGGCTGCCCTCACACAGTGCCAGTGGGCCTTTAATGATGGCCCCTTCGTGCACCTGCGAGTCTTTGCCCAGGTAGATGGGACCGCTTTCGGCGTTGAGAATAGCGGCACGGATTGTAACGCCTTCCTCAATAAAAATATTCTCCGGCGCGTACACGATGGTGTGGGCATCGCCTACCGGCCGCGAGGTGCGCCCGGCAGTAAGCAAGGCAAAATCGCGGCGAATCTCCGCCCCATTGCGCAGAAACAAGTGCCAGGGCCGGCTGATAACCGTCACGGGCTCGGCCGCTTGCACCTGCTCGCACAGGCCGTCCTGAATGAGCTCGGCTACCAGGCTGGCATCGGCGAGGTGGGCGGCTACCAGCACCTCATCGCAGTAGAGGCCCTGGCCGGGCGCGAGGGCCTGCACCTGATGCACCAGCAGGTCGTCGGGGCACACGGCCCCGTTGATGACCAGCGCCGGGCCACTCACCTCGCCGGCCGGAAACTTGGCTTGCAGGTAGGGCTGGGTGAGGTAGCCCACGGTGGGCGCGCCCAGGCGGCGCTGCCATTTTTCGGCCAGCGTGAGAATGCCGCAGCGCAGCGCCGCCACTGGCCGCGTGAAGGTGAGCGGCAGCAGGTGCGGCCGGATGGCCGGGTCGTCGAAAAGCAGAACGTGCATGTTTTTTTTAGCTGTTAGCTATTGGCCGCTGGCTGTTAGCTAACTAAAATTTCTTTCCCGAAATTACGACCCATCGGCCGGGCCGGGCACAAAAAAACTCCTTTCGGCGGACCCGAAAGGAGTTTTTAGGAGCTAATGGCTAGCAGCCAATAGCTAACAGCCTACGCAAAAAAACTATTCTTTGCCAGCGCTGCTCTGCGCCTTGTTGGCGTAGCGCGAGCGGAATTTCTCCACGCGGCCGGCCGTGTCGATGAACATGTTTTTGCCGGTGTAGAAGGGGTGCGAAGCGCTGCTTACTTCGATTTTAATCACCGGGTAGGTGTTGCCGTCTTCCCACTGAATCGTCTCGGCCGAGGTCATCGTGGAGCGGGTGATAAACTTGAAGTCCGACGAGGTGTCCTGGAAAACTACCTGGCGGTACTCGGGGTGCGTGTCCTTTTTCATTATCGGGAGGGCTTTTTACCTATTAAACCCTGCCGATTTTGCGGAAGGGACTGCAAAAGTACGCATTAGCTGCCGAAAAATCAACGCCCGCCCACACATAGCAATCAAGCACTTGACGCGGGACTTGGCTTTTATTTATATTTTCTTGGTAGGCGCAGGCTTTCGCCTATATTTGGTTATCGACTGCCCCAGTGGCCGGTTCTGTCTGTGCAACAACTCTACGTACTACGCAGGTTTTCGAGCTGGAGCTTCCGGCTGAGCGTTGGCGTGGCGCTGCTGGTGAGCAGCGCCGGGCTGGCGGCCAGCCTGCTGGTAGGCGCGGCCCTCGACCATTCGGGCGCGGCGGCAGTAAGCTGGCAGCCTACCGGCCGGGCGGCGCAGCCAGCCAGCGATTTAGCTTTTGCGCCCATTGCGGGCGAGCTTGCACTGCCCGCGTCGCTCCGCAACCTGGTGCCAGCTTACGCCTTCGCCAAAAGCCCGACAGTAGCTACCCTGGTGCCAATGGGGGCCAACGGGCCGTTTCACGTGCAGCCGGCCGCCGCCGCAGTCGCGCCGCCGCCCGCAGTGGGCTCGCTCAAGAGCACGGCGCAGCACTTGTGGCTTACCTTCAAGCAGGCTTTTCGGTAGGCAACGAGGTGGCTTTGGTGGCTGCCAACAATTAATTTTTCGTTACCACTCCGCATTTTTGTTTTTGCCACCGCGCCGGGCCGCGCGGCTTTTTCGTTTCTGCCCCCTACCCTCCTTGCCTTCTACGATGCGCCTCTGTTTTGCTTCCAACAATGCCCACAAGCTCGACGAAATCAAGCGGCTGCTGCCCACCGCCGTGCAGCTGCTGAGTTTGGCCGACATAGGCTGCCACGAGGAGCTGCCCGAAACGCAGCCCACGCTCGAAGGCAACGCCCGCCAAAAGGCGCAATATGTATTTGATAATTACGGCGTCAGCTGCTTTGCCGACGACACAGGCCTCGAAGTAGACGCCCTGGGCGGCGCGCCCGGCGTGTACTCGGCCCGCTACGCCGGCCCCCAGCGCGAGTCGGCCGACAACGTGGCCAAGCTGCTGCACGAGCTGGCCACCCAGCCCGACCGCCGGGCGCGCTTCCGCACCGTTGTTGCGCTGGTGCTGCCCAGTGGTGAGGTGCGCGAGTTTAGCGGTGAGGTGGGCGGCACCATCGCCGGGCAGCCGGTGGGCAGCCGGGGCTTCGGCTACGACCCGGTTTTTGTGCCCACCGAGGGCGACGGCCGCACCTTCGCCGAAATGACGCTGGACGAGAAAAACCTGCTCAGCCACCGGGCGCGGGCCGTGGAGGGGCTGGTTGGCTTTTTGACTACGCTGGCATAAATAAAGAAGGCCCGGCTATCAGCCGGGCCTTCTTTATTTGCGAAAAAGCCGCTTGTTATTGCTTCGCTACGCTCGCAATGACAAGCACTACCCGGCGAACGTCCTCAACAGGTGCGATTGCTTCGCTACGCTCGCAATGACAGGTGCTTTCTACTCTACTTCGCCTGGCCCAGCAGCTGGCCCAGGGTTTCTTGCAGCTTCTCGCCACGCAGGTTGGTAGCCACGATTTTACCGCTCGGGTCGATAAGGAAATTTTGCGGGATGGCCTGCACGCCGTAGTCTTTGGCGGCGGCGTTTTGCCAGTATTTCAGGTCCGACACCTGGTTCCAGGCCAGGCCGTCTTTTTCGATGGCTTTCAGCCAGGCTTCGCGGCCGGTGTCTTTGTCGAGCGACACGCCCAGGATAGTGAAGCCCTTGTCTTTGAACTTGTTATAAGCCGCTACCACATTGGGGTTTTCGCGGCGGCAGGGGCCGCACCAGCTCGCCCAAAAGTCGATTAGCACGTATTTGCCGCGCAGCGACGAGAGCGTGAGCGGCTGGCCGTCGGGCATGTTCTGCGTGAAGTCGGGTGCGGTAGCGCCCACGGCCACGCGCTCCAATTGCTTGATTTTATCGGCGATACGCACGCCCTGCGGCATGGCCCGCAGGCGCGGCGAAAGCTGGGCAAAGCGGGTGGCGTAGTCCTTGGCCTCGGGCGCGTAGCCCACGGCCTGCGGCAGCACAAAGAGGCTGAAGCGGTCGTCGGGGTGGGCCGTGACGTAGGCGTACTGCATCTCGCGCTGGGCGTCCTCGTTGGCGTCGGCGCGGGCCTCGATTTGGGCCAGCTCAGGGGCGGGCATCTGGGCGGCGCGGCCGGCCATGTACTGCTTCAAGAGGGCATCGTACTGGGTGCGCAGGGGCTTAAGCTGGGCTTTGAGCTGGGCGGCCGAAGCATTCAGGGGTGTGCCCGTAATGGTAGCCTTGCTGGCCGAGTCGGGGGTAGTTATTTTAATCGTGCCTTGCTCCAGGTACACCGTGGTGCCGTCCTGCGATTTGGCCAGCGGCGCGCCTTTGTGGCTGAGGATGAGCGTAGCGGCCACCGGCGCGGCCAACGCACCCTTGAAGGCGAACGCGCCTTTCAGCACCGCCGCCGAGTCGACTACCCGCCGCTCATCGAGGGTGTAGCGCAGGTAGGCCTTGGTGGCGGCGGTGGGGCTGGCCACTTTGCCGGCGACAATAAATTTTTCGGCGGCGGCCGGCGCCTGGGCCTGGCTGAGCAGCGGTAGCGCAAGAAGCGCGGCAGGAAAAAGGGTTTTCATGGGGAGCGTGCTGATTTTTCGGGCGTAAGTTACACGCGGCGGGTAGTCGATACTACTGGCAAGCTAAAGCTTACCCTACACCGTACCTTTGCCCCCCGTTATGCAACACCCTTTTCTCGTCGGTATCACGGGCGGCAGCGCGTCCGGCAAAACCACGTTTCTGCGCCGCTTGCTGGCCGCTTTTCCCGAGCGCGATGTCTGCCTCATTTCGCAGGACAACTACTACCACCCGCGCGAGCAGCAGCAGCGCGATGCCCAAGGCTTCGAGAATTTCGACCTGCCCGGCAGCATCGACTCGGCTGCCTACGCCGCCGACGTCAGCCGCCTGCGCCAGGGCCTGGAGGTGCGCCGCAAAGAGTACACCTTCAACAATCCCAACGTGGTGCCCGCCGAGCTGGTGTTCCGGCCCGCGCCCATCGTGGTGGTCGAAGGCATCTTCGTTTTCTACTTCGAAGAAATCGCTAAGCTGCTCGACCTCAAGGTGTATATCGATGCCCAGGAACACGTGAAGCTGCACCGCCGCATCGTGCGCGACCGCGACGAGCGCGGCTACGGCCTCGACGATGTGCTTTATCGCTACACCAACCACGTGGCCCCGACCTACGAGAAATACATCCAGCCGTTTAAGGACGACGCCGACCTCATCATCCCCAACAACCGGCATTTTGAGAACGGCCTGGCCGTGCTCACGGGCTTTCTCAAGCACAAGATAGCCGAGCAGGCGTAGTGGCACCCCGCGCACGGCCCAAGGCCACGAGCTAAGTGTTGCCCGCCGTAGCGCGAACTTTGCAGTTCGCGTTTTGCGCCGTTGGAAGCGGCAAAAAACGCGAACTACAAAGTTCGCGCTACCTATATATGTACAGCAAAGCCGAAGCTACTCAGCTCCGCCAGGCCTTCTGGACCACCTTCGGCCAATACATGGCCCCGGTGCCCTCGGCCGAGGGCTGGCCCACCAACTGGATTAACTACAAGACCGGCCTCAAGCACGTCTATTTTCGGATGCAGGCCGACAACCGCCGCGCCAGCATCGGCATCGAGCTCACGCACCCCGACGCGGGCGTGCGCGAGCTGTTTTTCGAGCAGTTCTTGGAGCTGAAAACCATGCTGCATGAAACCCTGGGCGAGCCCTGGCGGTGGGAACTGCACGCCACCGATGCCAACGGCCTGCCCCTGAGCCGCATCTACACCGAGATGCAGCCCGTCAACCTTTTCAACCGCAACGACTGGCCCACGCTCATCTCCTTTTTTAAGCCACGCCTAGTGGCACTCGATGAGTTTTGGAACGGCGCGCAGTATGCCTTTGAGGAGCTGCGCGATAGCTAGAATAGTGTTGTAAGATGTAGAGACGCATCTTTGCGTCTCGCGTCATTCGGCCAGCGGGCGGGCTGAACAACGCGAGACGCAAAGATGCGTCTCTACACTCGCCTTTACACAACCATAACAAACTGTATTTCTGCTATTTCAACAGAAAAAGCGGC
>NZ_DASTEP010000214.1:0-3938 GCF_035709525.1 Hymenobacter sp.
CAGCAACGCTAAGACTCCAACTATTGCGTCTCTACGCCATTCAACGATTTCAGCCCCAGCCCTGCTTTAACCTACCCCACTGCCGCCCGGTTACTAGCGCATGTCCCAGCTCCTTACTCCCGAGGTCGCCGCGCTCAGCGGCATCACCGCCTTTCAGGATTTGCCGCCCGCCGTGCTCGACTGGCTGCTGCAAGCCGGCGAGCTGCGCCAGTACGCCCCCGGCGAGGTGGTAGTAGAGGCCGGCGCGCCCGCCGACCGCCTGCTGGCCGTGGTAAGCGGCGGCGTGCAGTACTACGCCGTCAACAGCGTGCAGGCCTCGCCCGTTTTTCGCATGGAGCCGGGCCAGGTGGGCGGCGTGCTTCCCTACTCGCGCCTTCAAATATCTAAGGGACAAGGCATCGCCGTGGGCGAAACTACGATTTACGAGCTGCTGCGCAGCCAATTTTCGGCTCTCGAACACCAAAGCCCCGACCTGGTGCAGCGGCTGGTGAGCATCATGAACGACCGTGCCCGCGACGAGGTGCGCGCCCAGGAGCGCGACGACAAGCTGCGGGCGCTGGGCAAGCTCTCGGCCGGCCTCTCGCACGAGCTCAACAACCCCGCCGCCGCCATCGGCCGGGCCGCCGACGCGCTCAACAAGCATTTGTGCAACAGCCCACTGCTCCTCAAAAACCTGATGCTGGCCGGCCCACCCACTACCGCCATGATTGCCCTCAAAGCCCTGGCTTCGGAAAGCAGCGAGCGCCAGCCCCCGGCGCTGTCGGCCCTGGCC
This sequence comes from Hymenobacter sp., assembly GCF_035709525.1. Classification (GTDB taxonomy): domain Bacteria; phylum Bacteroidota; class Bacteroidia; order Cytophagales; family Hymenobacteraceae; genus Hymenobacter. The sequence continues at coordinate 773 of NZ_DASTEP010000214.1, forward strand.
CGCGCCGACCAGGAAGACGAGCTGGCCGACTGGCTCGAAACCCAGGGCGTGCCCGACGGCTACGCCCTCACCGATGGCCTGCTGGCCGCCGGGCTCACCAGCGCCCAGCTCACGCCGCTGCTGGCTCAGCTGCCCGAGGCCGCCCGCGCCCCCGCCCTGGCCTGGCTCGAAGCCCACCTCACGGCCCTGCGCCTCACCCGCGACATCCGGGAGGCCAGCCAGCGCATCAGCACGCTGGTGAGCGATGTGAAAACCTACTCGCACATGGACCGCGCCGGCGGCCGCGAGCCGCTGGCCCTCACCGATGGGCTCGATAGCACGCTCAACATCTTCGCCCACGCCCTGCGCGACAAAAACGTGCGCCTCACCCGCGACTACGCCCCCGGCCTGCCGCTGGTGCTGGGCCAGGCCGGCAGCCTCAACCAGGTGTGGACCAACCTTATCGACAACGCCCTCGACGCGCTGCCCGCCAAAGGCGGCGAGCTCACGGTGCGCGTCACCGCGCAAAACGGCTTCGTACGAATTGATATTCAAGACAATGGCGCGGGCATCACGCCCGAAGTATTGGCCCACATGTTTGAGCCCTTTTATACGACTAAGCCGCCCGGCGAAGGCTCGGGGCAGGGGCTGGATATTGCCCGGCGCATCGTGCAGGAGCACGGCGGGCGGCTGGAAGCCACGTCTGAGTCGGGGAAAACGGAGTTTTCGGTCTGGCTGCCGAGTAAAATGTAGGGTAAGCTTTAGCTTGCCTTTTCCACGTCAGCTTACTGTAACTAACGTGGAAAAGGCAAGCTAAAGCTTACCCTACATTACATACGTGTATGGCCATTGCGTCCAGTCTTCTACCAGCCCGGCTTTCACTGGGTTGTTTGCCACATACGCCACTACCCGCTCCTGCTCTTCCCCATTTCGCACGACATGGTCGTAGCTTTCGTGCTGCCAGAAAGCCTACCCCGGCCGACCCAGCAATTTGTTTGCCGCCAGTGCGGTGCGGCCTTTCAGCCGCTGCATCATGCGGGCCGCCGAGAAGCCTGCCGCCTCGGGTAGCTGTACTACCAGGTGTACATGATTAGCCATCAGGCAGTAGGCTACTATCACCACGTCTAATTCCGCTAGCGCGTGTATTTCGCTCACCACTACCTCCGCAACGCGGGCTTCGCGCAGCCAAACAGGCCCTTGGTTGGCTTGGTCGAGCAGCGCGTCGCACGCGGCAAAGCGGCGCTTTTGCTGGCGGTTGAGGAGTTCCGCTTGTTGCGTAGCGCAGGCTGCTTGCCGCTGTGCTTCGCGCCACGCCAGTTCGCGGTCGTTGAATAACTGTTGCCAGGCGTCGGCCGCAATGGAGCCAGCCAGGCGAAACGTGAAAAACACGACCGCGCCCGGCGGCACGATATGCGGCAAGCGGCGCTCGTAATGCGTCTTCATGTAGGCTAAGCTTTAGCTTGCCAGCGCAAGAGATGAAATAATCAGTAAATTAATCAATTAACTGGCAAGCTAAAGCTTACCCTACACTCTTTCATGAAGAAGCCTATCATCCTGACGGTTGACGACGATGCGCAGGTGCTGAGCGCCATCACCCGCGACCTGCGCCAGGAATTCCGCCAGGACTACCGCATCCTGAGCGTAAACTCGGGGCCGGAAGCCCTAACGACGCTCGACGAGCTGCGCGCCCGCGCCGAGCCGCTGGCCCTGGTGCTGGCCGACCAGCGCATGCCCGAGGTCGAAGGCGTGGAGGTATTGACCCGCGCCCGCGAGCTATTTCCCGACACCAAGCGCGTGCTACTCACCGCCTATGCCGATACCTCGGCCGCCATCCGGGCCATCAATTCGGCGCAGCTCGACTACTACCTGCTCAAGCCCTGGGACCCGCCTGAGCAGCTGCTCTACCCTACCCTGCACGACTTGCTGCGCAGCTGGCAGGCCACGTACCGGCCCGCATTTGCGGGGCTGCGGCTGATTGGGTTTCAGTGGTCACCGCTGTCGCACGAGCTCAAGGATTTTCTCAGCGGCTACATGGTGGGCTACCAGTGGCTTGATTTTGAGAAGGATGCGGAGGCCGCCGCGCTGCTGGATACTACCGGCTTCGGGGCTGATGACCTGCCGGTCGTTATCTGCCCCGATGGCAAGGTAGCCTCGCGGCCCGACAAGGTAGAGCTGGCCCAGCACCTGGGCATTCAGGTAGCGGCCAAGCAGGAGCTGTACGACGTGGTGGTAATCGGGGCCGGGCCGGCCGGGCTGGCGGCGGCCGTTTACGGTGCCTCGGAGGGCTTGAAAACCCTCATCATCGAAAAGCAAACGCCGGGCGGGCAGGCCGGCTCCTCGTCGCGCATCGAAAACTACCTGGGCTTCCCCACCGGCCTCAGCGGGGCCGAGCTGGCGCACCGCGCCTGGAGCCAGGCCACCCGCCTCGGGGCCGAGTTCCTAGCCCCGCAGGAGGTCGTGAACCTCTGCGTGCAGGACGGCTACAAGGTATTGACGCTGAGCGATAAATCCGAGATAAAAGCCCGCGCCGTGGTGCTGACTACCGGCGTCAGCTACCGCGTGCTCGACGCGCCGGGGCTCGACCGCCTCAGCGGGGCGGGCGTGTACTACGGGGCGGCGCGCACCGAGGCGCGCAGCTGTAGCGAGCAGCCGGTGTACGTGGTGGGCGGCGGCAATTCGGCCGGGCAGGCGGCCATGTACTTGTCCACGTTTGCCTCGCGGGTGTTCATCGTCATTCGGGGCGCGAACCTGGCGGCCAGCATGTCGGCCTACCTGATTGAGCAGATTGGGCAGACGCCCAACATCGAGATTTTACCCCACACGCAGGTGCGCGAAGCCTGCGGCGGCAACTCGCTCGAAGCCGTGGTCATTCAGCGCGAGGGCCGCGAGCCCGAGAAGCACCCGGCGCGGGCGCTGTTCATTTTCATCGGGGCCAAGCCCAGCACCGAGTGGATTTGCGACCTTGCGCTGTGCGACGCCAAGGGCTACCTGCTCACCGGCCGCGACCTCGTCACCGACCCGCGCTACGCCACGTCTTGGCGAAAAGCCCGCGAGCCGTATCTGCTGGAAACCTGCGTACCGGGGCTATTTGCGGCCGGCGATGGGCGCGCCGGCGCGATGGCGCGGGTGGCGTCGGCGGTGGGTGAGGGCAGCATGGCCATCAAGTTTGTGCACCAGTATTTGGATG
>NZ_DASTEP010000215.1:0-52031 GCF_035709525.1 Hymenobacter sp.
GGGCTTTTGTGAGGGGTGAAGGGGCTTTTTTGGGGTGTCGCCCTCCGCGTTCACCCCACCCCCTAGCCCCCTCCCCTTCGGGAGAGGGGGGACTAGTTCTACTATGTAGAGTGCTGTTTAATAGATTTTTAGAACTAAAAACTAGTCCCCCCTCTCCCGAAGGGGAGGGGGCTAGGGGGTGGGGTGAACGCGGAGGGCGAGCCCTACCCTCACCCAAATCGCTTCAAAAACAACTGAATAACCCCATTATAGCTGCGCGAGGACGTGACGTGCAGCCCATTGGCCATCCTAAACAGATACTCGCCGTGCGCCCATGGCTTAAACTCCACAATGTGCTCGGTGTGAATGATAACCGAGCGGTGGATGCGCAGAAACCGGGCCGGGTCGAGGCGCTCGGCCAGCTGACTCAGGGTGGCCCGCAGGGGGTGGGTGGCCCCGGCCAAGTGCAGCAGCACGCCGCTGCTGGTGGCTTCGAGGTAGCACACGTCGGCGGCGGGCACGAAAAACTGCCGTTCCGGCTGCTTCACCAGGAAGCGGTCTTGGTACTCGGGCAGGGGGGGAGGGGCGGCCGGGGGCCAGGCGCGGAGCAGGGCCACCAGGTCGGCCCCGGCAGCGTGGCTGTCGCGCTGGGCTAGCTGCTGCTGCACCCGGCGCACGCAGTCGGCAAAGCGGTCGGGGTCGAGGGGCTTAAGCAGGTAATCGACCGCGTGCAGGCCGAAGGCCGCCACGGCGTACTGGTCGTAGGCGGTCACGAACACCACCAGGGGCAGGGGCTGGCCGGCAGTCCGCAGCTGTTGCAGCACCTGCACCCCGTCGAGGCCGGGCATCTGCACGTCCAGAAACACCACGTCATAGTCGCCGGCTTGCAGCGCGGCCAGGGCCTCGGGGCCGTTGGCACACTCGCCGGCCACGACTAGGGTGGGAAAGTCGGCCAGCAGCTCGCGCAGCAAGTGGCGGGCCAGCGGCTCATCGTCGACCAGCAGGGTGCGGATGCTAGCGCTCATGCCGTGGCGAGGGGTTGGGCGGCCGGCGCGGCGGCCACGAAGGGCAGCGACAGCCGCAGGCAGTAGCCCTGGCCGGGGGCCGTGTCCACGGCCACGGCGTAGTCGGGGCCGTAGCGGGTGGCCAGGCGGCTTTCGAGGTTGCGCAGGCCGATGCCGCGGGCGGCGGTGTCGGCGGTGCCCCGGCCGTTGTCCTCCACCTGCACCAGCAGGCGGGTGCCGGCCCGCCGGGCGCTGATGGCCAACTCTCCCGCCCCCGCCTGCGGAGCCAGGCCGTGGCGCACGGCGTTTTCCACCACCGGCTGTAAGAGCAGGGCGGGCAGCAGCGCGCCCTCGGTGCCGGGGCCGATGTCGTAGGCCACGGCCAGGCGGTCGGGGAAGCGGGTTTGCTCGATTTCGAGGTAGAGGCGCGTTAGGTGCAGCTCCTGGGCCAGGGTCACTTCGTGGGCGTCGGCCCCGTCGAGCACCAGCCGCAAAAACTGGCTGAGCTGGGCCAGCATCCGGCGGGCGGCCTTCACGTCGGCGCTCATCAGGGCCGACACCGCATTCAGCGAATTAAACAGAAAATGGGGCTGGAGCTGCATTTTCAAGGCCTGCAACTGGGCCTGCACCAGCTGGGTTTCGAGCTGGGCGGCCCGCAGCTGGCCCTCCCGAAACCGCTCGCGGTACTGCACCGCGTAGGCAATGCAGAGCAGCATCCAGTAAATGGGCACCCAATTATTGGCATTGGCCACCACGCTGGCCAGCGAAAAGCCGCCCGGCAGGGCCCCGGCCGCAGCCATCGCCCCGGCATACGCGAGGCGGTAGGTCAGGGTGAGCCCGTAGCTGGCCGCCGCGTGCACCAGCAGCTTGGGCAACCAGCGCCGCCGCTCGGTGAGGTCGAAGCGGGCCGCCAGCGCGAATACTACCGGCGTCAGCAGCCCCCAAATCAGGCCATGTAGCAAGCGCCCGCCCAGCGCCTCGCCCCAGTTGGTGGGCGTGCCGGCCGAGAGGTTTTGCCCAAAAATCAGCAGCACCATAAAGCCGCTGAACAGCAGCCAAGCCAACGCAATCACTGGCCCCGCCACCAGGGGCCGGGCGGATTGGTTTGCTGAAAACGGCCGACCGGTACGCATGGGCCAAAGGTAGGGCCAGGGCTAGGGCAACCGGAGAAAGGCCGACCGAAGAAGGATTTTTTGGTAGCTCAAACGGCCTTTTTCGTGCTTGCTACGCGAACAGCTAACGGGTTAAACAGGCTTCTCTCAACGTAGTTGCCGGTGCGCCGCGCCAATTTCAGCCACCCGCCCTTCGGCTACGCCGGCAGCGGCGGCAAACGCCGGCCAGTGGGCTACCTGCGCCAGTATCTCATCCACCAGCTCATCTGCCCGGCGCACGTTCATCTCCCTGGCTACATGGCGCAAATCCGCCCGCGTGAAGTGGTCGCGCTTGCCGTTGGCCGATAGCTGGTGTTGCATCAGCCAGCGGTTGCCGGGCTTGTAAGAATACGCCACATCATACGCCGGAGCCAGCTGCCACTGGCCCGCCGCATCCATCAGGAACGAAATATTCTTGGTGTGGTCGTCCTGGTTGCGGGCCACAATGTTGAAGACCATTCGGCGAAACAGCTGCTCGGCGGCCGGGTAGGGCAGGCGCAGTTGGCGTAGCACCTGAAAGGCCTGCTCGTAAGAGTAGGTGGCGGGCTGGTTGTAGTCGAAGTGGCCGAGGGCGCACAGCGTCTGGGCGTGCAGCTTTTCGCCCGTCGCCGTGCGGTCAAAGCGGCGCGTCATGAAGTGTGCCCGCTCATTCTCCTCGTACAGGCGGCACTCCGTCATGTCGAGGCCGCTGGCGATGGCCATGTGGTAATAGGCGTATTCCACCCGCCCAAAATCTTGAGGGTCAGCTACTACCTGGTCACGCACCCCATCCAGCTTCAGCAGCCAGTAGCCGAAGTCTGCCGGGGCCGTCACCTGGCCCGAGCGCACTTCGCCCGTGGCGTCGTTATAGGCAATCAGCGCCTTGGGGCGGGCGCCGCCGGCCGATGTACCCACGGCCAGCAGGGCGGCCAGCGCCTCGGTCGACTCGTGGCGCAGGTTGACGTGCAGGCCTTCCCGCTGGTCAAGCACTTGCTGCGCCAGTTCAACGAGGGCCGCTGTTTCGACCGCTTCCGAGCCGGTAGTCGCCCCGCTTTTCAGCGCCGGCTCAAATTCCAGCGCGCCCATGCCCCGGTTGGCCGTGTAGCACAGACGCTCCACCGGCGAAAAGCCTTCGGGGCTGCGGCCTTGTAGGGCCAGCCAGGCATCAATCAACTGGTTGCCAAAGCGGTCGGGTAGCGAATCGGCCAGCAGGCCCGGCAAGCCGTGGAACGTCTCGGGGTTGAGGCGCGGAAAGGCGTACACTGTATCGGCCCCGCACGTCAGCGGCATTTGTAAAGGCGCCACCTCTAGCCGCGACCGAATGAAGGCGGGCTCGTAGGCGAACGTGGCGCGGGCCCGGTCGGCATCCCAGCTGACTACCCCTACCGGCTGCCCCACAGGCTGAGCGTGGCCCGGTCGATGCCCGCCGCCGTAGCACGGCCTGCTGAGACTGGTTGCGATTGAGCCGAATCTGCCGCAGGCTGGTGCCGACTTCCCGCAGGATGGCCGTATCAGAAAGACTATACCAATTTATGTTGTACAAACGCAATAAACCGGCCTGAAATTAGGCAGTATGTTGCGTTTACACAACATAAAAGGGGAAATTTTAAGTAAGCGCCGATTCTTGTTTACTGGCCATTATAGACAATTTCCTGCTTCTGGTTGCCTCTCCCCAGGGCCGTGCGGCCCGCGTTGCCATCGGCACCGCGCTGATTGGGGCCGGTCTGGTGCAGGCCCGCAAAAACTGGGGTCTGGCCGCCTTGGGGCTGTTGCCGCTGGCGATGGGCGGGGCTGACCTATGCCTGCTCGACCCGCTGCAAGGCCTGCCTTTCGATGGTCCCAAGCTGCGTGAAACGCTGGGGCCGGTCCCATATCCGGGCCATGCGCTCATTGGCAAACTCCACCACGTGCGTGGGGCCTTGCAGCAGGGCCAGGGCCAGCGGGGCCTGCTCAAACACCGCCCGCCGCTCGCGCTGCCGGGCTTCGGCCTCGGCGCGAGCGGCCTGCTCGCGGGCCTGGGCCTGGCGCAGGGCCTCTTCCACCGCCGGGCGGGGCTGGTTGTTGGTATCGGTAAAGCTGACGACCAGCAGCGCCCCGCTGCGCCGCGCCGCCAGGTAGAAATAGGCGTCGAGCCCGTCGTGCGGGTAGTTGAGCTGGTGCGGCTGGCCCTCACGCGACCGGAACGCCTGGCAATAGAAGTCGAAGACGCCGGTGGGCGGGGCATCGGGGTAAAGGTCCAGAAACGACTGCTCGGGCCGCTCGGGCAGCTGGAGCATCTGCTGCGCGGCGGCGTTGAGCCGCACGTAGGTAAAGTCCACGATTTCAACTCCGTCGGCCGCGAACACGGGCTGGAAGAAGATAACACCCGTCATCGAGACGTTGAACAGCACTTCCAGCAGGTCGTCGGAAGCCGGCATAGCAGCCGGGTGCGCCGGAGTAAAAGCAGACATAAGGCGCGGAAAACGAGAAATAAGGCACTAAAATACGGCCCCTGAACAGGTGCCTGGCCCAAAAGCAAGCAGCTTGCTTAACAGGTCGATTGGTTAGGTGTTCAAATTTGGAAAGCGTGTCCGCTATTAGCTTGTTTTTGAGGGTACTGCTTTAAAATACGGTTTGCTTTTTATTTCGCCAGCGCCTGGTGAGCGCTCCCGGTAATAGGGAGCACTTCTAGGCGTTTTGGCTCCCATTCATTAGCGGAAGTGCTGTGCTTATTGGGCATTCCCGCGCTTGGCTTGCCCCACCTTTGCCCGACGTAGGGCTTCCCTGTAGACGCTGCTGATAGCCAGCGGCAGCGCGTGAGCCAGGATAGGGCCGGAATTGACTAGTGAAAGCAGAATTTTGTTTCGTTTATTTCGTTTGGCAGGTTTGCACCTGATTCTTTACGCTGCTATTATGAAAGCCATTCTTGAAACCCTATCCTTGCAGGACCAGCGCGTAGCCAGGGATTCTTTGTTTAGCTTCACCCGGGCCATTGCGGCCGAAGGAACGGACCGAGTTAAAATCCGGCTGCCAGGGCGTGACGAGGACATTACCATTCCGCGCAAGGCCCTAGAGCTACTCAGCTTCATTCTGTCGAGCATGGCCGAGGGGAAAGCTATTGCGCTTGTTCCTTCGGCTGCTGAGCTGAGCACGCAGCAGGCTGCCGACATGCTCCACGTTTCCCAGCCCCACTTGGTCAAAATGCTGGAGCAGGGCGTGCTGCCCTTTAAAAAGGTGGGTAGCCATCGGCGGGTGCTGCTGCAAGACCTGTTGCAGTACGAAGCCCAGCAGGCCGAGCAGCGTCGGCAGCAGCTCCGGTTTTTAGCGCAGCAGGCGCAGGAATTGAGTCTGGGCTACGAATGATTCCTTCCCCCGGCTCATTGCCTTGCTGGATGCGTGCGCCCTGTACCCAGCGCCCATCCGGGGCCTGCTCCTACAGCTGGCTTCCTTCGGCTTGTACACGCCCAAATGGACCGCCCGCATCCCGGATGAATGGACGCGCCACCTGCTTAAAAACCGTGCTGACCTCAACGCGGGGCAATTGCAAAAAACTGTCGCGGCACTGCGGGCGGCTTTTCCAGCTGCCGAGGTTAAGCAGGATGAGCCACTCCTTGCCGCGCTGGATTTACCTGACCCGGACGACCGACATATTCTGGCTGCCGCCATGCGGTGCCAGGCCACAATAATCGTCACGGCCAATCTCAAAGATTTTCCGGCGCACCAGCTGGCCCAGTTCGATATCGGGGCCCAGCATCCCGCTGTTATTACCACCAATCTAATCGACCTGAATCCAGAGCCGGCGCGGGTCGCTTTCCGGCAGCAAGTTTCTTTTCTAAAGAATCCGCCCCGAACGGTCACCCAGGTCTTGGACAACTTCCGGCAGGTTCAACTGAAGGCCAGTGCCGATAAACTGGCAGCCCTGCTATAGATGGCTTCGGGGCAAAAGAGCCCGGTCTATAGCAACCAAACCAGACGGCCGGGTCCACATCGGCGCACTCCTTATTATAAGGAGTAAAAAAAGCCCGCGAGGCATTTTCAGGCTGAGTCGGATTTTTCAGAGTTTAGGAACCATAAGACTTACCTCCTTTCCGTACCTTTGCCCCAATGCGCGTCCTGGCTCTACTCTTTGCTCTTTACTTTTCGGTGCTCGGCTGCCTGCCCTGCTCCGATGTGGAGCCGAGCGCCACGCTCGTGCAGGGGACTATCGTGCGGGCCGCGCACCACGACGGAGGCACCTCCCAGGGGGGCATCGATTGGTGCTCGCCTTTGTGCCAGTGCCACTGCTGCGCGGGCTTCGCCATGCCCGCCGTTCCGGCCCTGGCCTTCATCGCCCGGCCGGTAGCGCCCTACTCGGCGCAGCGCTTCAGCGTGCGGAACGTGCCTGCCGTGCAGACCCGCGCCCCGGTCACTCCGTGGCAGCCGCCCCAGGGGGCCTAACCATTTCTTGCTTTCCGGCTCTTGCGGCCGGCCCTGCCAAACGCGGGGCTGGCTGCCGTGCGTTCGCGTGCTATTCACTTGGTAGCCAAGGCTGAGCGCGCCGGAAAGTCTTTCCTATGGTCAGGCTTTTTACTCCCCAGCGGCTTCATGTTCGACCGGCTGATTCATTTCTCCATCCACAATAAACTACTTATCGGGCTGTTGACCCTGGCCCTGGTGGCCTGGGGCGGCTACTCGCTCACGCACCTGCCCATCGACGCGGTGCCCGACATCACCACGAATCAGGTGGTGGTCTACACGGTGGCTCCTTCGCTAGCAGCCGGCGACATCGAGCGGCTCGTGTCCTTTCCCATCGAGCAGAGCGTGGCCACCATTCCTGGCCGCCAGGAGGTGCGCTCGTTCTCGCGCTTCGGCCTCTCGGTCGTAACCATCGTTTTTGAAGATAAAACTGATATTTACTGGGCGCGCCAGCAAGTCAGCGAGCGGCTGTTGGAAGCCGAAAGCCAGATTCCGGCCGGCATCGGGCGGCCCGAGCTGTCGCCGGTTTCCACCGGCCTGGGCGAGGTCTACCAATACCTGGTGCGGGCCGAGCCGGGCTACGAAAAGCAGTACGACGCCCGCGAGCTGCGCACCATTCAGGACTGGATAGTGCGGCGGCAGCTGCTGGGTACGCCCGGCGTGGCCGACGTGAGCAGCTTTGGCGGGCTGCTCAAACAGTACGAAGTAGCCCTGGACCCCCAGCGCCTGCAAGCGGCCGGGGTGACCGTGGACCAGGTGTACCAGGCCGTCAGCCAGGGCAACCAGAACGCGGGCGGGGCCTACATCGACCGCAGTCCCACGGCCTACTATATCCGCACCGAGGGGCTGGCTCAAACCCCGGCCGACATCGGCAACATCGTGGTGCGCACCACCCAAAACGGCCTGCCCGTGCTGGTGCGCGACGTGGCCACCGTGCAGCTGGGCTCAGCCGTGCGCTATGGGGCCATGACCCGCAACCAGGAGGGGGAAGTAACCGGAGGCATCGTGCTCATGCTAAAAGGGGCCAACGCCAACGACGTGATTAGAGCCGTCAAGCAGCGCATGGCCACCATCCGCCAGACGTTGCCAAAGGGGGTAACAGTGGACGTATACCTGGACCGGTCGGAGCTGGTGGGCCGCGCCATTCACACGGTCCAAAAGAACCTGCTCGAAGGCGCGCTCATCGTCGTATTCGTGCTGGTGCTCTTCCTGGGCAACTGGCGGGCCGGGCTGGTGGTGGCCTCGGTCATCCCGTTGGCCATGCTCTTTGCCATCAGCCTGATGCGCCTGTTCGGCGTCTCGGGCAACCTGATGAGTCTCGGGGCCATTGACTTCGGGCTTATTGTGGACGGAGCCGTCATCATCGTCGAGGCCATTGTGCACCGCCTGCACGGCGGCGGGGCCGGGCTGACGGGCCGGCTCTCGGGCGAGCAGATGGACGAGGAAACCTACCAGGCCGCGAGCAAAATCCGCTCCTCGGCCGCCTTCGGGGAAATCATCATCCTTATCGTATACCTGCCCTTGCTGGCGCTGGCCGGCATTGAAGGGCGCATGTTCCGGCCGATGGCCCAGACCGTGGCCTTCGCCATTCTGGGGGCCTTTATCCTCTCGCTTACCTACGTGCCCATGATGTCGGCGCTGGCGCTGAGTCGCAACGCGGACCCGAAAGTCACCATCTCCGACCGGCTGCTGGGCTGGCTTACCCGACGCTACGACCCGCTGGTGGCGGGCGCGCTGCGTCACAAAACCATCGTCCTTGGCTCGGCCGTCGCCCTGTTAGTAGGGGCGTTTCTGCTATTCCGCACCCTGGGCGGGGAATTCATTCCTCAGCTGGCGGAGGGCGATTTCGCAGTGGAGCTGCGCACGTTGCCCGGCTCGTCGCTGGAATACACCGTCGAGAAAAGCCAGCAGGCGGCCGGCATTCTCAAGCGGCAGTTTCCCGATGAGGTCAAGGAAGTAGTGGCCAAAGTCGGCGCGGCCGAGATTCCCACCGACCCCATGCCGGTCGAAGCAGCCGACGTAATGGTTATTCTCCGGCCCCAGGCTAAGTGGAAAAAAGCCGACAACCAAGCCGACCTAGCCGAGCAGATGGCCGCCGCCGTGGGCATCATTCCCGGCGTCACCTTCGGCTTTCAGCAGCCCATCCAGATGCGCTTCAATGAGCTGATTTCGGGCGCTAAGCAGGACGTGGTACTCAAGATTTTCGGCGAAGACCTCACCCAGCTGGCCGACTACGCCCGCCAAGCCGGGGCCGTGGTGCGCCGGGTGCCGGGGGCCGAAGACGTGTACGTGGAGCAGGTCACCGGCCTGCCCCAAATCGTGGTGCGCCTCGACCGCGCCCGCCTGGCTCGCTTCGGGCTGAGCGTGGGCGAAGTAAACCGCACGGTGCAAACCGCCTTCGCTGGCCAGACGGCCGGGCAGGTATTTGAGCAGGAGCGGCGCTACGACTTGGTGCTGCGCCTGCGCAGTGACCTGCGGCGGGACATCAACAGCGTGCGCCAGCTCTTTATCGCAACCCCCACCGGCCAGCAGGTGCCATTGGAGCAGGTGGCCACCGTGGCCTTGGTCGAGGGGCCAAACCAGATTCAGCGCGACGACACCAAGCGCCGGGTATCGGTCGGCTTCAACGTGCGGGGCCGGGACGTGGAAACGGTGGTGCGGGAAGTGCAGCAGCGCTTAGGCCAGCAAGTCCGGTTTGCGCCGGGCTACTACACCACTTACGGCGGGCAGTTCGAGAACCTACGCGAGGCCACCGACCGGCTCAGCATTGCCGTGCCGGTGGCGCTGGGGCTCATTTTCGTGCTGCTCTTCTTCACGTTCCACTCGGTCAAGCAGGCCCTGCTGATTTTCACGGCCATTCCCCTCTCGGCCATTGGCGGGGTGCTGGCCCTGTGTCTGCGGGGTATGCCGTTCAGCATCCCGGCCGGGGTGGGCTTCATTGCCCTGTTCGGGGTGGCGGTACTCAACGGCATCGTGCTCATCGGCTACTTCAACCAGCTCAAAGCGGAAGGGGTAACCGACCTCTATGAACGCATTCGCAAGGGCACGGAGGTGCGGCTGCGGCCGGTGCTGATGACGGCCACGGTCGCCTCCCTAGGCTTTCTGCCGATGGCGCTGGCTACCTCGGCGGGGGCGGAAGTGCAGCGGCCCCTGGCCACGGTGGTTATCGGCGGCCTGGTCACGGCCACGCTGCTGACGCTGCTGGTGCTGCCAGTGCTGTATGCTCTGAGTGAAAAAGGAGCGACCAAGTCGATGGCACCCCCGGCGAGCACGCCGCGCCCCACTATTGCGCAGACTGTATGCTTACTGCTGGTCATGGGGCTAGCAACCCTGCTGCCGGGCCGGGTGCAGGGTCAGGATGTGCAGCTGCCCCCGGCTGGCTCGCCCCTGAACTCGGCCCAGGCCGTGACGCAGGCCTTGGGCGCGGGGGGCACCGTACAGACCGCCCAGCGGGCCGTGCAGGCGCAACAAGCCCTGCGACGCGGGGCCGTGGATTTCAGTAAAACGACCCTTAACGGCTCGGTCGGCCAGTACAACACCTACCGGGTAGACAATCAGTTTTCCATTGTGCAGCCCTTGGCCCTGCCCGGCGTGTACCGCAACGCGGCGCGGGTAGCGGGGCAGGTATTGACTGGGCGGGAATTGCAACTCGCCCAGGCACGGGTAGAACTACGCCGGCAGGTGCGCCTGGCCTACGAGCAGGCCGTGTACGCCCGCCATCGACTGCGCACCCTGCGCGGGCAGGACAGCCTGTACGCGGAGTTTCTGCGGGCGGCCAACCTGCGCTTCAAAACCGGCGAAGTGGCCCGGCTCGAACCCGCCACGGCCCTGGTGCAGAAGGGTGAAACCCGCGTCTTGGTGCGGCAGGCCCGCACGGACTACGCCGTGGCGCGTCGGCAATTGCAAGCCCTGCTCCAACAAGCCGGCCCCGTGACGGTGGCGGACAGTGTGTTGCGCCCCCTAGTGCCAACTGCTGCCGTAGCACTGGATACGGCTACGGCAGCGGCCCCGGCCCTGGCCGATACGGCGTTACTTCAAACCAATCCCCAGGCGCGGGTGCTGGCCCAACAGATTCAGGAGCGCCGGGCGGAAACCCGCCTGGAACAAGCGCGGGGGCTACCCGACTTCACGGTGGGGTACTTCAACCAGTCCTTGAAGGGTCCCCAAACTATCGGCGGTATCGGCGGCACTGAGCGCGACTATGGCCCTGGGGACCGCTTTCAGGGCGTGCAGGCCTCCGTGGGGATGCCCCTGTACCGCCGCCCCCAAAAGGCGCGGGTGCAGGCCGCCCGCTTGCAGGAGCAAACGGCTCAAATCAGCTACGCCCGCTACCGCGCCGAGCTGGCTGGCCGCCTGGATGAGTTGCTGGCCCAGCGCCGCGAGCAGATTGAGCGCCTGCGCTTCTACGAGCAGACGGGCCTGCCGCAAGCGGCCGTGCTTGTGCGCCTTAGCACGCGGGCATTCAAGGCCGGCGAAACCGGCTATGCGGAATATCTGCTCAACCTGGAGCGCGCCCTGCGCCTGCGCACCGACTACCTGAGCGCCCTGCTGGCCCATAACCAAACCGTCATCGAACTGGACGCGCTGCTGGCCGGCGACGCCCAATAATTCAACGCTTTATCACCTGATGCTTCCATCATTCAATCAAGTTACTCCCCTGCTGTTGTCACGACTCGGGCGGGTGGGACTTCCCTTGCTGACCGCGCTGCTGCTTACTGCCTGCGGGTCGGGCGGCAAAGAGAAAACGGCGGAGAAGGCCGAAGCGGCTACTGAAAAACCTGAGGCTGACGCGCCGGCCGATGTCGTGCGCCTGTCGGCCCCTGAGCAGCAGGCCGCGGGCCTGGCGCTGGGCCACCTCGAAGAACGCCCCCTGGGCACTGGCCTGGCCGTCAGCGGCACGCTGGACGTGCCCCCCGAAAGCGCGCTGGCCGTGGCTGCCCCCCTGGGCGGCTTCGTGGAAAGCACGAGTCTGCTGCAAGGCTCGCGGGTGCGCAAGGGGGAGGTACTGGCCATCATCCGCAATCCTGAGTTCGTGCAGCTGCAACAGGACTACCTCGAAGCCACTAGCCGCCTGCGCTACGCCAAAGCCGACCTGGACCGCCAGCGTGAACTCTACCAGCAGGAAGTAGCGCCCCAAAAGAATTTCCAGCGGGCGCAGGCCGAATACGATGCCTTGCGGGTGCAAACCCAGGCCCAGGCCGCCCGGCTGCGGCTGGCCGGCCTGCCGGTCGGGGGCCAGCTCGTGAGCACGGCCGCCGTGCGGGCCCCGCGCAGCGGGTTCGTGCGGGCGGTGAACGTGACGGTAGGCCAAAGCGTGACGGCCGCCGATGCGCTGTTTGAGCTGGTAGACCCCACCCACCTGCACGTCGAGCTATCGGTGTTTGAGAAGGACGTGCCGCGCATTCAGGCCGGCCAGCTCATCCGCTTCGCCCTGCCCAGCGACTCGGCCGCGGGCCGCGAGCGCACGGCCCGCGTCTACCTTATCAGCCGCGCCATCAACGGTCCCGACCGCACGGTGCGGGTGCACGGCCACCTCGACCAGGAGAACGACCCGGCCTTGCTGCCGGGCCTCTACGTGCGGGCTACCATTGAAACGGGCCGCAACACCGTTCCTACCCTGCCCGAGGCGGCCGTGGTACGCTACGCCGGTCAGACGTACGGCTTCATACCGGTTAGCCCGGCCGGCTCCTACCGGATGATAGCCCTGCCTACCGGCCGCAGCGAAGACGGCTATACGGAGGTAAAGCGCCCGGCGAATCTGCCGGCTACCACGACGTTCGTAGTCAAGGGTGCGTATTCGCTGCTGGCCAAGCTCAAGAATACGGCCGACGAAGACTAATCCATTCCGCGCCCGCTCATGCTCGAACTACTCACCGGCACCCTCCTGCTCAGTCTGCTTCACGCCGCTATCCCCAATCACTGGGCTCCGGTGCTGGCCGTGGCGCGGGCTGAACGCTGGCCCCTGCGCCGGGCGGTGGGGCTGACGGCAGTAGCCGGCCTGGCCCACGTACTGAGTACCGTACTGCTGGGCCTGGCCCTGGGGCTGCTGGGCTGGCGGCTTTCAGACCACTTTGCGCAGGTGGCCGCTTGGGCTGCGCCGGCGCTGCTTATCGGCATTGGCCTGCTCTACGCGCTTTCGGGGCCGGGTCATGCGCACCCCGACCCGACTACCCCCTCGCGCCGGGGCAAGCACTTCGTGCTCGGCCTGGCCCTGACCATGTTTCTGGCTCCCTGCCTGGAAGTGCAGACTTTCTTTCTCACGGCCGGCACGCGGGGGCCACTCGTGCTGGCGCTGCTCATGGCCGTGTACCTGGTAGCCTCCGTGGCCGCTATGTGCGTGCTGGTCGCCGTGGCCTTTCGGGGCCTGCACCACCTGCCCCTAGCCGGAATCGCCCGCTACGAGCGCCGCCTGACGGGGGCGGTGCTCGTGGGGGTAGGCATCGCCGGCTTTTTCGTGGAATGGTAGCCGGCCAGCGTCTTCTCTCTTCTCTTAACACTCTTGTATAGACTGTATATGCCGGACCCTACTTCATCCAATACCAACGAGGAACTGAACACCGCCAAGCAGGTGAACCTCGACAATGTGGGCGCGCTCACCCGCGAGCATCTCACGCCCCAAGCTGCGGCCGAGCCCCAGGGCCACGATGTCGCGGGTCACGACCATGCTCCCGCCGAGGGCAAGCCGGCGGGTCACGACCACCACGACCATAGCCACGCCGGGCACTCCCATGACTCCGGCGAACTGGACCTAGATGAGGAGGAGGAGCACGACCATGACCACGGCCCGGCCGGCGCTAACCCCTACCTACTGCCCGGCATTAGCCTGGTGCTGCTGCTGGTCGGCCTGGCACTGGACCACTTTCAAGCGGGCTTCTTTACCGGCTACGTGCGGCCGGCCTGGTATGGGCTGGCCTTCGTGCTGGTGGGCTGGAACGTGGTCAAGGCCGCCGTGCTCAGCATCCCCAGCGGCAACGTGTTCAACGAATTTCTGCTGATGAGCATCGCCACCATCGGCGCGTTTGCCATCGGTGAATACCCCGAAGGCGTGGCCGTCATGCTCTTCTATACCGTGGGCGAGTTGTTTCAGGACGCGGCCGTGAACCGGGCCAAGCGCAGCATCAAGGCGCTGCTTGAAATTCAGGCTACCGAAGTGACGGTGGTGCGGGGCGGCAAGAATCTAGTCATTGACCCTAAAGCCGTGCAGGTGGGGGATATAATGGAAATCAGGCCCGGCGAGAAAGTAGCCCTCGACGGGACGCTGAACGCGACGGCCGCCAGCTTCAACACAGCCGCCCTAACCGGCGAGTCGGCCCCGCAAACCAAGCAGCCGGGCGAAGCCGTGCTGGCGGGCATGATTAACCTCGAAAGCCTGGTGCAAGTGACCGTTACGGCGGGCTTTCAGGATACCAAGCTCAGCAAGATTCTGGCAATGGTGCAGGACGCGGTGGGCCGCAAGGCCAAGACCCAGCAGTTCATCACCCGGTTCGCCAAAGTGTACACCCCCATCGTGGTGGGGCTGGCCACGCTGTTGGTGCTGGTGCCGCTGCTGGTCGTGCACGATTATGTTTTTCGCGACTGGCTTTACCGGGCGCTGGTGTTTCTGGTCATTTCCTGCCCCTGCGCGTTGGTCGTCAGCATTCCGCTAGGCTACTTCGGCGGCATCGGGGCTGCCTCCAAGGCGGGCATCCTATTCAAGGGCTCCAACTTTTTGGACGTGCTGCGCGAGATTGATACCGTCGTGATGGACAAGACCGGCACGCTGACCAAGGGCGTGTTTGCCGTGCAGCAGGTGCAGCCCGCGCCCGGCACTGAGCCCGCGCAGCTGCTGCGGCTGGTTGGCGCGTTGGAAACCAAGTCTACCCACCCCATTGCCCGCGCTGTGGTCGCCCACGTCGGGGAGGCAGTTGCCGGCGTAGCCGTAGAAAACGTGGAGGAAATCGCCGGCCACGGATTGCGTGGTCGGGTAGACGGCCGGGACGTACTGGCCGGCAATACCAAGCTGTTAAGCAAGTTCAACGTCGGCTACCCAACCGAAGTAGACCAGGTAGCTGACAGCATCGTGGTGGCCGCTATCGACGGGAAGTACGCCGGCTACCTCACCGTAGCCGACGCCCCGAAGGAAGACGCGGCCCAGGCCGTCCGGGAGCTGAAAGCCGACGGCATCACCAAGCTCGTCATGCTCTCCGGCGATAAGGACAGCATCGTGCAGCGCGTGGCCAAGGAGTTGGGCATCACCGAAGCCCACGGCGGCCTGTTGCCCGAAGACAAGGCCAGGTACGTGCAGCAGTACCTGAGCGAGGGCCGCAAGCTGGCCTTCGTGGGCGACGGGGTGAACGACGCGCCCGTGGTGGCCCTAGCCGACGTGGGCATTGCGATGGGTGGCCTGGGCTCGGATGCCACCATTGAAACCGCCGATGTGGTGATTCAGACCGACCACCCCAGCAAGATTGCCACGGCCCGTCGCATCGCCCGTGCCACGCATAACGTGGTGTGGCAGAATATCTGGCTGGCCTTTGCCGTGAAGGCTGTTGTCCTGGCGCTGGGCGCGGGTGGGCTGGCTACGATGTGGGAAGCCGTCTTTGCCGATGTGGGGGTTGCCCTGCTGGCCATTCTCAACGCCGTGCGCATCCAGCGCATGAAATTCTAACCTCATGCTACTGACTATTCCTACGGCAGTTACGCCTCCCTGGACGACCTTAGTAGGTTTCTCGCTGCTGCCCGCTATCGTCATGATTGCCGGGGCGGCGCTGGCTGTGTGGCGAGCGCCCGGCCCAAAACTGCGCAGTGCCATTCTTCACTTCGCAGCTGGCGTCATCTTCTCCGTCGTCGCCGTGGAACTGCTGCCCGACATCGTGCAGCACCACGCTCCCTACGAAGTAGCTATTGGTTTTGGCCTTGGGGTAGCCACGATGCTTGGCTTGCGCTACTTTACCCAGCGCTTAGAAAAGCAGCAGGAAACGACCTCCGAAACATCAGTTGGTACGGGTTCTCCCAGCGCGTCGCCACTACCGTGGGGCCTGCTGGTGGCTATCGGCATCGACATTCTCATTGATGGGCTGCTGCTCGGCATTGGCTTTGCCGCTGGCGCGAAAGAAGGCACCTTACTGGCCATCGCGTTGACCATTGAACTGCTGTCGCTAGGCTTGGCTACGGCCGTGGAGCTGCGCGACGGCGGGCATAGTAAAGGCCGGGCCGTGGCCATCGTGGCGGGCACCTCCCTGATGCTGCTCGTGGGAGCTGGTATCGGAAACACGGTGCTGCGCGGGGCTACTGGCAACCTACTGGAAATTGTGCTTTCTTTTGGCTTGGCGGCGCTGCTCTTCCTAGTCACTGAAGAACTGCTAACCGAGGCCCACGAGGAAACCGAAACTCCACTGCTCACGCTGTCTTTCTTCGTGGGCTTCCTGCTCTTTCTGTTGCTGGGCATGGTCGCCTAGCTCGACTACCTCCCAGTGAGTTGGCTTATAGAAGACAAGAACCCTCGCACTAAACTTTCAGGAGTTGGTGCGAGGGTTCTTAGGGTGTGGAATCTGCGGGATTGCAGGCGCAATTTGCACGATATGGCTTGAACTAGCTTGCTGCTCTGAGCCCGTTAATCACCTTTTTTATGCTTGTGAGGCTTCAAATCGGGGTGTTTCGGTGCGTTCGGTGGGTCAACCCGTCTTCTTCTGTCGGGTGTGCCGTCTTCTTTGTTTGGTTTTGGTCCAGGTTTGAGGCCCATAATGACGAATGGTTTTTAGAGGTAAAACTTCTTTTCAAGACCTTTCAGTAGTGAGTAATACTCCTTACTGAGAGCTAATAAACGAAGAAAAAACTTTTGGTAAAACAGAAAATATCCTGCCCCTAAATTTTATGAATAAAAATAGAGAGATAGTGCAAAATCAAGAGTATAAATACCTTGTTTGAAGGCACTTGCATGTGAGACCTGATTTTTTCACTAAACGAAATCGCCCGAATTCGGGCGAAATTTCGTACCTTTGTCTCATTAATCCCCCGCACGCCAAGGCTTGCAAGCGCATCTGCGGGGCTTTCTTACCGAAATTACAGCGCCTCTAGCTTAGCAGCTAGGGGCGTTGCCGTTTCATATGGTCTAGCATGTCCCACCAGTACCGCAAGCAGCCGCTCTCCAGTGCGGATATGCTGACCCTGCTCAAGAGCCGTAACCTACTTATCCCTGACGAGGCGCGCGCGACTCGGTATCTGGATAGCATTGGCTATTACCGACTCAGTGGTTACATGTACCCCTTGCAATTAGCTGACCGCTCACACCGCTTCGTGCAAGGCACGAGCTTCGATGACATCGTACGCGCTTATAAATTCGATAAGCAGCTGCGGGCAATTGTCATGGAATATATGGAACGCGTGGAAGTAGTACTGCGGGCCAAGCTGACCAACTACTACAGCCTGGAGCATGGCTTTTTCTGGTACACCGACGAAAACTTGTTTGACAGAAAGTATATAGGGCAGTGGCAGGAGCTTCTAGAAAAACTTCAGCAAGAGTTCAAGCAGCCGAAAGAGTTGTTTCTGAAGACATTCAAGCGGAATTATCCAGATGAGCCATTTCCACCCTCGCAGATGGCACTGGAAACCTTATCGCTGGGGGAGCTTGCGCGCCTGTTCAGAGCTTTATTAACCGACCAGACAAAACGGCAAATTGCTACCGAATTTCAGCAGGCCCCTTCCACCCTAGATACGTGGTTTCTCTGGCTGGCTAACGTTCGCAATGTCTGTGCCCACCACGGCCGGCTCTGGAATAGAATTCTCTCGGCCGACCGCCCAACTATTCCCTCACGCAAGCAGTTCAAATTTGCCGTGGACATGCCTGACGACGCGAACACCACGATGTACGGGGCGGT
The DNA here is from genome assembly GCF_035709525.1 of Hymenobacter sp. Lineage (GTDB taxonomy): Bacteria > Bacteroidota > Bacteroidia > Cytophagales > Hymenobacteraceae > Hymenobacter. Next base: position 17,404 of record NZ_DASTEP010000215.1, read on the forward strand.
GGCGCTCATCAACCACCTGTTGCAGTGCTTCAATCCAGGGAACGCTTTTACTGCGAAGGTCGAGGCGCTAATTCGGGAATACCAGGTGGACGCTACCAAGATGGGCTTCCCAGCCGAGTGGGAAACGACAGCTGTTTGGCATCACTAAGCAGCCGCTTGGCCAATTGCGTCTCGCGGTTATTGCTATTGCGCGGGCTGAGCGCCGCCAAAAGCGCTTAGCGCGAATGTACGCTTCCCGCCTAATTGAGCCAGTTAGCAACCGAGGAAAACCTCGCCCCAGTGAATAAGGTAACTGGTTTCACTTAGCTCAGATAGGTAGCGATTAGTAAAGTGCAGCACTACCTATTGTCTCTGCTCGGACCAGAGCGCTTCAGCCCCGCGTCTGTGGAGATGGTAGTTGCTGGGTCTGCAACCAGCTAATGGCCGCTGCTTCATCGGGAAAGAACCGGTAGGTGAGCGGCAGTTCCTGGGCCTGGGTGCGAATCGTGTCCATGACCAAGCGCGCAAACACGTCATGAGCCTGCACCACCGCGCCATAGCGGTACTGCCCGTCCACAATGGTGCGTGGCAACCAGTGCTGCACCACATGGACTTGCTCAGCCGGCGAGTAGGGCGTCATCTGGCGCTGGTCAATGAGTAGCTTGCCCAGGCGGTAGCGCGATAAGGCGCGTGTCACGTGGTGGAGCACGGCGGTGAACTCGTCAAAGCGGCGCGGCCCGGGATGGTATTGCAGGCGTACATAGTCAGCGTACTCCTGCACTAGTCCTGCGGCATTAGTAAAATAAAGAGAAGTTGGCAACGCGCTCATCACGTTCAAAGATACTGGCGCAAATAGGCTCGCAAGCAGGGCGTGGTGTGAAGAGGGATAGGGAGGGGTACCCGTGAGCAGCGGCTTGGAAGGCGAACGCCTGGGGATGCGCGACGCTTTTGTACTACACCTTTTTTTAATGCTGTCCTATTTGGCGGGCCTAGACATGAAGTTTAGGTGAAAGATAGCGTCCGGTGGCATCCTAAGAACCCTCCTCTAAGCATGCCACCTGAGTAGCGCTATCTAGCGAGCGTTTCGAGGTCGCTGGGCTCCAACTCAAACTGGCTCACTTGGGCGGGAAGCAGACACCTAGCTAGGCGGAAGACGCTCCTATGGAGCTAACATCAGCCTTGAATGGCCTTCTTACAACAGTATGACTTTGAGTAATTTTATTCGCCCGCTATTTGTTAAGCAAGTCAAGCTCACTCAATAAGGAATCTGGCACTTTACATGAATAGGTAGTTACCGCTTCGCTTTTCCACTAGTAGCTTTTCGTTTTCAAACCCCATCCCCTTTCGGTACTGTTCATCAAATACATCAGCTAAATCGGGGTGCACAGTAACGTATTTCCGCTGGCGTGTGGATTTTGCTGTTAACTGTCCGCTCAGGAATCCGCCGCATATAGCCAATTCGTCTAGGCAGGTGAGTTTGCCGTGTAGTTCCTCTCGGAATAGCAAGAAGTCTACGAAGTCACGTGGGGTCTTTTTTTGAGCTAATAAAGTCAGTAGGAAGACCTCCAAATCATCGAGCCGGATGGCCCAGGGGAACACGTCGTCGTTACCCAGCTTTAATAGAGCAGATAAATCACATTGCACCTGCCCAAAGGAGTGCAGATTGACAATGATAGAAAAATCGTGAGCGTACTGACGCGTGTCAATCTCGGCGCGTAGATTACCGTGCTCGTCGGTTAGGCGCAGAGGTACTCCTTCGATAAATTTCTTCTCCACACGGCGGGTTTGGGAATAACCGTAGCCTAAGCAAGCATCAAAATCGTCCTGGATACGCACAAAGGCGCGGTCAGGGTCGCGTAGCGGCTCGCGTAGGTTGTAACCTTTAGCTTCCACAATAAAGGCGCAATTCTCCCACAGCACTAAGATATCCTGCTCATTGCCATCTACGTAGTAGCTGCGAAAAATCTGACAACCGGGAAAAAAGTTTTCGAACAATACCACAAGTTTGTCTTCTAACAATTTTCCTTTCAGACTTATATAGCGACGCTTGGACGCATTTGTGGATGTGCAAATTCGGTCCAGTATCGCTGTAATGGCGTGGAGCACTTGCTTAACCTCAAATACCTGATACAGTCCATCACCCAAATCTACTATTGGCCGGGCAAGCAAGGGATTAGCTGGCTTCGTACTGGTATAGTACAGGAAATCGGTAGCCTGGCGGGTTGTGGCTAGTAGTGCTAGCAGCTTCTCCACCTTCTCCAGCGGCAACGCTGGCGATACAAGTTCCACCGGAAAGAAGCGGGTAGCAATTCCCTTGTCGGCCATAAAGTGAAAAAGCGCTTCTTTTTTGGGAGTTAAAAAGGCTTGAAGTGCAGGGGGAGCGGTGTTGCGCATCACTACCTTAGTGTAGGTGCGCCAGTCAGGGCGCATCGGTGCCCGAGGCGACATAAAACTCTGGAAGTTTTGCTGCATCAACTCGTCTAGTTGTTGGTAGAATGCGTCAAAATCGGCCACAGTCAAGCCAGTCTCCGCTACAATCAGCTCGTCGAACGAGGGGTACAATCGGTTGAGCCACCACAATCCCTGCTCTTCATAATTGAGCGGGCCTTGATTGAAGTAGGCCATGAAAGATGGCATAGCTACCTGCCGAATTTTCATCCATTGCTCGGTAATCGCTTCTTCATCCTTCGGCTGATACAACTGCTCATATTGCTGCTCAATCTCATTAAGCAGACGGACCATTTGCTGCCATTTTTCAGGCGTGTATCGAAGATCGGTTCCTAAAGTTGGGTCGGAGGAAACCAGCAGGCCTGCTAAAAAGTAAAATTGCCGCAGGGGAGAGGAAAGTTCTCCTAATTGGTCTTGAGCATGCTGGCCACCTGCAAAGCGCATTAGGCTGGACAAGTCCCCAAGCAGCCACCGGGTATCGTAGGTGGCAACCAACTTTTTCAATTCTTCGCAGGCAGTGGCAAGGCTCATAGAACTAGTATGGAAAGTGGCATCTCCGAATAATGAGTGCTTCGCAAAGCTACTCGATAAGGACTGATAAAGCCCTATTATCAGTCCTTATCGCCTACTTTTGAAAAGTGGTCGAAATCGACCGTTTCACTCCGTATATAATAGGTCACCTTGAACCACGCGCTCCTCGTTCCCGAACTGCCCACCGCGCAGGTGCCCGCGCACTTGGTGGATTCCACCAACCGCTACGTCGAGACGGGCCTGCGCGGGGCGGCCAACACGATTCGCGCCTACGCCGGCGACTGGCAACGCTTCACCACTTGGTGTCAGTTACACGGGATGAATTCCCTGCCCGCGCCGGTCGAGGCGCTCGCGGGATTTCTGACCGAGCTCGCGGACGCGGGCAAAAAGGTCGCCACTATCCAGCGCCATGCCTCGGCCATCGCCAAGGCCCACGAGTTGGCGGGCCTCGACTCGCCTACGGCCGATAAAAAAATCAAGGTGCTACTCAAAGGCATCGCCCGGGAGAAGAAAACGCGCATAAAGCAAGCGGCGGCTTTCTCGCTGGCCAATTTCAAGCGCACCATTAAAAGCATCGATGTCACCACGCCCACGGGGCTACGCAATCGAGCGTTGCTGTTACTGGGGTTCACGGGAGCCTTTCGCCGCTCTGAATTGGAAGCGCTCAATATCGAGGATTTGGCCTTCGACGAAGAAGGCCTCGTAGTCTCGCTCGATAAGAGCAAAACCAACCAGCTTGGTCAAGCGGAGGAAAAGGCCATCTTTTATTCGCCGGACGTCGCCCTCTGCCCCATCCGCTCGCTGCAAGCTTGGTTGCGGGTGCTTGACCGGTCAGAAGGGTGTGTATTTGTGTCGCTACGCAAAAATCAGCAGGTGACTACTCGGAGGATGACGACCAAGTACATCAACTTGATTACTCAACAGTATTTAGGCAGCAACTATACTGCGCACTCCCTGCGCGCCTCTTTTGTAACAGTGTCCAAGCTTAACGGGGCTGACGACAGCAAGGTGATGAACCAGACTAAGCATAAGACCAGTGCGATGATTCGTCGCTACACTCGCCTCGACAACGTGCGGCAGCACAACTCGGCCAAGGAGTTAGGCTTATAAGCAACTCCATTTACTTAGCACTTATCGTATCATCACTAGATTATGTCGCCTAATTCGAAATTAACTGCTTCGCTAAATCGAAGCCTGCACAAGATAGCCGCTGACCAGTTCGATGAGTATGATATAAAAATGCTCCTTATTGATGTGCGGGAATACTTGCGGGAAGAAACGTTCCTGCGCGAAGTAGCCGACTTCGTGGCGCACCCCCAACGAGAACGGGGCATCTGCCATAAAGCCATCAACGCGAGGTACGCAAAAATGAAGATGGCTTCGGAGGGAACAAAAAAGCTGATTGAGTCCAATATCATGACGCGCGAACCCAATAAGCCGGATAATTTTTATACAGATAAAATACTAAATTATATTAGCCTACTAACTATCTCAAAAGATGATTATCAACTTTTCGTTCTTGATAGCCTAGATGATTTAACGGATGAGATTTTAATAAAATATTACAATATAAATAAACATGATGCGCATCAGCTATTAAAAAAAGCTTTTACCAAAAATGCGGGTTTTTATTACCTTAATACAAAGTTAACACTGAACTCAATCCGCTTTATTGATGACTTACTAAAATTCATTCGCGGAACGGTACTAGGTATCGGCGCACTTAGCTACGATAAATTACAATACCAATTCAATACTGCGCTAGGTAGAGTTGTAAAAGACCTGAGGCTAGCTGCATTTCAGAGCAAAGCATTCAGTAGAAAATTTGACGCTATTTTTGTGTCAATTCTGGCATTGATGCACGATGCTAAATTTAAACTCTACGATGGACAGGAAGCAAGCGCTTATTTATCGCTGCACGGCAACAGGACTACGCCGCACGAATCAGCTTGTTCATCTTACTCGATAGCGTTGATGGCACACACTCCTAGTTTCTCTTTCCCCATCGTTACATCAGATATCGGGTATGCTGAGTTTATTGGCGAGGAAGGAATCAATCCAGCTGATTTTGATTTAAAGCCTATCCCTTGGGTTCACACGGTACGCGAAGGAAATAGATTGCTTTTAAAAAAATCAGCCGGAGCGTAAACAGACTGATTTGCAACTCATCGTCTTCAGCCGCAATGAAAACCTAGCCAAGAGCTTGCTACTTCATTTTAACGCTTTGCAGTAGATTAGCCAAGCCTATGCTCAAAAGCATAGTAAAGCGTGAGCTATAGGCCTTGAATTATCTTTCTACTGCTCCCAGTAAAGTGGCTAATTCTGGTAGTGCGGGCCGCGCCTCCTCTGCAAAGGCATACCAGCCGTCCTGCGGAAAAAAGCGCCCGGCACCCAACGCTTCAGCAGCCGGTTTAGATAACGTGATTTTATGCACAACAATGCCCTGCGTCGCGAAGTGTTGGATAATGCGTTCCCGTACAACCAAGTCGGTAATGGAAGCAGCTACTACTTCTTGGCCGGCAGATGAAAAAAACGAATCCGGATAAGCGACGGCTAGTGGGCCAGCATTCCACCCCCGCGCTTCTCGATGCGAAGGTCTATCGGTACGCTTATTTCGCTCTGCTACCAGCTCATGACGAAGCTCTATCAATTCGAAGCGATGCACCACCGGGATGGTAGGTACTTCGACCACCAGCGCAAGCAGTGCTTCAGTTAAACTGCTAACTGCGTGAGGCTCTTCGTAGGCGAGGCCCAATGCAGCCAGGGTCGCCAGCGCTTTGTTAATGGCCTGCGAAGTGGCTGGCAGTAGATAAGTCTGGCGTATCGTTGGTAATTCCATCTAGGATAAAGTTAAAGAAGGCATTATCTGCTTAGGCAGCAATGAGATGCTCTGCTGTCTTGCCCTTCCAGGTCGCTATCTTAGCCTATTGGGCAGTTCACATTTTCACTGGGTAGTCTCATTCCCAAACCTGCCTAAAACGAAGTCATTTCTTGGCGCGAGGTGCGGCTTTCTTAACTGTTTTGGGGACGGTTTTAGACGGCGGCTTAGGAGCTGGCTTGGTAGTAGCCTTATTCGCGGGGTTGGTCACTACCTTGGGCTTAGCGCCATCTGCTTTGGTTTTAGCTGTCACTTTGGGCTTGGCTACCACCTTTGGCTTTGTAGTTGCTTCGGCAGCCGGGGCTACTTTGCTAGTAGACGTGGTCAGGCGCTTGGGCCGAGCAGGTGCAGCCTCCTTTTTAGAAGCTGCGGCTAGAGTTACAGCGGGTTTCGCCGGCCCAGACTTTAGGCCAAAAATTTTCATCACTAGGGCACATAGCCGGGCCATTTCCTTATTTCGCTGCGGAGTCGTTAGCGCTTCCAGCGGCTTATCCGGCTTATTGAATGCCTGCAGCTTACTAAGCGGTGAGTTGGTGAAATGGCAGTGCCCTACCACCACTGTTAACAGGGTCACGCCTTCTTGCTTAGCCGCCAGCAGCAGCGGCGGTAATTCATCGGAATGAATAAAATCCGACGCCATAAAATGGTGGCTGACCAGCATAATTCCTACCCGCGCCGTCGCTAGCTCGCGGCGGATGCGGATCAGCCATGGCTCGCCAGCCTTCAGGTTTTGGTCGCTCCAAACGCGTAAGCTGTGGTCGCGCCCAAGCGGTGCTAAATGCTTTTCAACCAATTTTCGCCAGCGTTCGTCGGCGTGGCTGTAGCTGATAAAAACGCTGGTTCGGGTAGCGGTAGACATATATTAGGTAAGACTGGCTTTAACAGCCGGGAATAATTTACACCGGCTTATTATCGTTCGTTTCGTCAAGAAACTCTGGCGCCACCAATTCCTCCGGGGCTTCTAAAACTACCGAAGCCGGAAGCGCAGTCGGTTTTTGGAAATCCTTGAACTGGGCCCAAGATATGTAAGCGGCCGTTATGGCGAGTATAAAAAACAGTATCAGGGAATCAAATATGAAATAGCCGTTTTTCCACTCGTTCCCGAAAAATTTAAGCTCATTCAAAAATTTAACTATAATAACCGCAACCAAGACCCCCGGAAATAATAAACTATAAATTCGGTGGATAACTGAAAGAACAAAAGGATATGCTTCTACATAACTTTTTCCCTCCCTAGTTATTTTGACACCGAGGCTCAGGGTGAGTTCCTCCTCTATCGTGTGCAGGTACGGATACTGCCGCTCAATAAGCAGCGTAAGTTGAAAATACTTTATGATAAGGCTTAGAAAAGCGAACAGTAGCAAGCTGTTTATAAAATTCACATTAATATAGATGCTGTCTCCGATGTTTTTCTTCACCAAAACCACGGATATATTTTTGGCTACATCCGGGTTATTTGATTGAAAAAAAATAGCTATTAGCAGGCCAAGGGTTATATAGAAAATCCTGTCCCGGGTGGCTATGTAAGTTCTTAAGTAACTAAAGGTATCTTTGTAATGGTCATAGTAAAGCTCTAATGACTTTTCACTTCTGCTATTCTCTCCGGTACTCATGCTGCATCTATGGCTTTAACAATGGCATCAACGGTATAACTCATCGCCCAAGAAGCTCCCGAATTATAAAGCTCTTCCGGTGAAACATTAAGTCTATCCAACTTAACTGCGATAAGCTTATTACCAGACTTTTTGCTTTGGGCAATTTCAAAATTTATCCAGTTCCGGTAACCAATAAGCTTAAAGTCCTTGTGCAGCTCATTGGCATATTTACCAATTATTATCAGCGTATAATCAGCGCGATTAATTTTAGCAGTCAAGCCGGCGCGGACTACCGAAATAGTTGCTGAGTTAATCTCGCGTGAGGAGAGGTCTTCGAAAATCAATTCGAACCCTTGGTGAGCACTCAACGCGGTAAGCAAAAATTTATAATGCTTATCATTCTCATAATCGAAGCTGATGAAAATTCTTTTTAGCATGAGGCACCTGATTTGTTGGACAAGGAACAATGAATTAGACTAACCTTGTGGCAATACGACAGAAACGGATACCAGCTATTTAACACTGATGATAGTTTGCGCTTCAAATTCTGCTTGCCGAGCCAACCGTAGAAACTCCCGGGTGGCATCGATGGGCTCCTGCGATTCCCCTTCCCATACCACAACGGCTAACGGAATGGCGCCGCCAGCCAGCAGTTGGGCTTGCTTAATAATAGCCTTGTTGGTTACGGAAAAAGCAGCATCGTCAGTTGTGTCCCGGCCAAGTAGTTGGAGAAGACCCTGTGCTGAAACGGCTGCCATTACCTGGTCATAAAGCGGGCCCCACGCGCCTGGGCGGTCCGTCACTGATATGCGACGGAACTCTGGCACCGAAAACGGAATAATCACGTGGCGCTCTATACCGAGTTCGCCAGCTACCTCCAACGCTACTAAATCCGCTCCGCAGGCCGCTGAGCAGACTAATTTTTCAGTTCTGGCTGCCAGGAATAGGTGTTGCAGCTCCTTTTTAACCCGTTCTATACTTTTTAGCGGAAACCGGCTGGTCTGTGTATCCGACGCATCGGTACGGCGGCCAGCCAGGGCAACTACTTTAGTGACAGAATTTTGTTGAGTGGACTGCATGATGGAAGAATAAATTTTCGCTGGAAGTTAGCGAGCCTATTCTTTTAACCGTTTTGATAGAACAGAATTAGCACGCCAATGGAGCTCGCTAGTGAGAGTAGAGATGGTGCAGGTAGGCAGCGCCAAGCCTGTTTATCGCTGGCCCAGCCCGTCAGGTAGAGGCCGGAGGCCGGCTCTGCGGCATTAGCAGTGGTCAATAGCAACTAGGGTTGGTAAGCCGTCGAAGCCGAACTGCTAGCCTTGCTGGCGCGGCATACCCCACCTAGGCCCGCGATTATTCGTCGGCCAAGGGTGTTATTTGGTATCTCAACCGCGCCGCGCTATGCCTGCTTCCAAACCCACCGCTGCTAAAAAAGCCACTCCCGCTAAGAAAACTGCTTCCAAGCAAGCTACTTCCACTGTCAAAAAGGGTAGTGCTAAAAAAGCGACGGCCGTAGCCCGCACCGACATTTTCATCAGCTACAGCCAGCGTGATAAAGCCTGGATGGAACGCCTGAAAACCCACCTGAAGCCGCTGGAGCGCGACTTTCATATTAACGTGTGGGTCGATACCAGGCTGCGGTCAGGCGACAACTGGCGAGCTGAGATTGAGAAGGCGCTGGCCCAGACCAAGGTGGCGATTTTGCTGATTAGCCCCAACTTTCTGGCTTCGGATTTTATCCATACCGATGAGCTGCCGCCACTCCTTAAAGCAGCCGCGAAGGAAGGCACTACTATTCTGCCTTTACTGCTGAGCACCAGCGCCTTTTCGCTGACGCCCCTCGGCGCGTTTCAGGCCGTGAACAGCCCGGAGCAGCCACTGGATTTGCTGACGGAGGGCCAGGTCAACCAAACGCTATTTCAGGTAGCCAAGCGCGTTCACGAAATCTTCGTGGCCCCTGTCAAAAAAGCTACTGTGAAGCCCGTCGTCACGTCCGTGGCCGTGGCCAAAAAATCAGCCGTCCTACCCGAGCCACCCGGCGTAGCGGCGAAGAAGCCCGCCGCCAGCACCAAAAAAAAGGGGGTAGCCGCATCGCCACCTAGCAAGTCGAAAGCAGCCAGTATGACGGGCACGCAGCAGGCGCTACTTGTGCGGCGCAGCGGCGAGTGGGAAGTTATTCCCGTGCAGCAGGCCAAGATTGGCAAGCAGCTGAAAATGGCCCTGCGGCCGGCTACGCCCGCCCAGATGGCTTTTCTGACGACCCTGCGCCAGTCGCACGATAACTTGGCCAGCGTGGTATTCCGGTGGCACTCGTACCGCTGCACCCAGGAGGACCTGCACGCCGTGACGGAAAACAATCGCGAAACCTGGCACCTCACTGCCGACACGCAGGAACTCAGCGCTCGCACCGAAATTACCTACAGTAACCTTACGCCCGATATGCAGGCGCAAGCCCGCGCCGAGTTACTTTTGCTCAACGTTCAACCGCCCGAGCAAAGCCCCATGCGCTGGCTTTCGGGTAGTGGGCTCAGCGATTTAGCCGGCTCTCCCTTCCCGGCGCTCTACCAGCAGGTGGGGGGCTCGGCCACTCGCTTTAGGCAGGTAGCCCCGTTGATTATCACCTGGTTTCTGCACTTTACCAATACGGTGCAGCATATCCTGCGCCTGAGTCTTACTTTAAAGGGCCAGAACGTAGTTGTTGATTTTGAAGGCCAGCGCGATGCTGCCCACCGGGACGCCCCCGGCCTCGTTCGGGTAAAGGGCACCTGTGCGTTGGGCGGAGCCTCTACAACTACTGTTCTGCTCGGGCCCATCCGCTCCTACTAATATTAGAATTTAGGTAGCCAGACCGCCGGTAGAATACTCGACGTGCTTCAGTGAGCCGCTCCATTTTTATGGTATTCTGGGACTGCCGCCGCGCGTAGAAGGGCTCCGATGCCTTCTTAAGCGTAACAAGGTGTGGTTGAGGGATTTGACTAGGTGTAAGCAGTTTTGGCTGCTCCATTGTGCTGACCACCGCTGTCCGCAAACTACCCGCCACGAATGGTACGGGCCGGGACTACCGTTTGGCTTTGAGGTGGTCGGGTAAATCTGGACAGAATAGAGTCTTACTAAGGACGGTCGTTCTTGACTCTTTACTTTTACAAAAACCCGTGCTACTGAAGACGGGCTACACTATCCGCGGCCAACATAGCAGTTGACAATTGCCTACCCTTTGTAAAGAAACAGTCCTTTTCTTTTATATGGGTCAAATACTTTGTAAAGAAATTTGGTTTTTCTTTACAAAGCCAAGTAGGCTTTTCCTCCAGCCACTTGGCTCTTCTGATATGCCGGATACTTGGCAACCCTCCATCCTACCACCTACCGTAGAATTAGAAACACGTGCTGTCTTGAAGAAGCTGCCCGCGGCTCACCGGGCACTTGCCGAGCTTAAAGGCTTGGTAGCGGCCATCCCCAACGAGAGCATTTTGCTGGATACGCTGCCTTTACAAGAAGCGAAAGACAGTTCCGCGATTGAAAACATCATCACCACCCACGATGAACTGTTCAACGCTGAGCTTAACCTGGGCGATTCACAAGCGGCCAAAGAGGTGCAACGTTACGCATCTGCCCTACGACTCGGCACCGCGTTGGTCAAGAAATACGGGTTTCTGAGCACCAATCACATTGCTCAAATCCAGGAGGAGTTGAAGCGTGATAGCGGGGGTTACCGGAAGTTGCCCGGCACTACCCTCAAAAATCAGTTTGGGAAAGTGGTATACATGCCGCCTCAAGACCCGGCCATTATTCTCGACTTAATGGCTAATCTGGAGCAGTACTTCAATGATGATTCATTACAGGATGTAGACCCACTTGTTAAAATGGCCGTGCTCCATTTTCAGTTTGAAAGCATCCACCCCTTTTACGACGGCAATGGCCGCACGGGCCGCATTCTCAATATCTTGTACTTGGTCTTGAAAGAGTTGCTGGATATCCCCGTGCTTTACCTGAGTCGATTTATCACCCAAAATAAAGCTGATTATTACCACCAATTGCAAGCTGTGCGCGACACGGGCAACTGGGAACCTTGGCTCCTTTATTTACTCACAGGTATCGAGCAAACAGCCCGAGAAAGCATCATCTTAATCACAGAGATGCGCGCTCTCATGCAGCAAACCAAGCACCGGCTGCGAACTTACAAGTTCTATAGCCAGGACTTGCTCAATAACTTGTTTCGCCATCCGTATACCCGCATCGAGTTCTTACAGCAGGAACTGAATGTGAGCCGGCCCACAGCCGCCAGTTATTTAAACAAACTAGCTGAAGACGGCGTGCTGGTCAAGCAAAAGCAGGTAAACTCCAATTACTATGTTAATCAGCCTCTGTTCGAGTTACTCGCTCGGCTGGAATAACGACCTCTCCCTAATACTGGCTTGTCGAAGGTGAAGCGTACACAACGGGAGCAGGGACAGAGGGCAGTAGTGGACTGTGGGTGCGAATGGCACTTTGAAGAGTGAGAGCGAAACAAGCACGTTGTAAATATGGCCGCCCGGCCCCATATTCATGCTCACCCTATTCTCACTGCCATGCCCCAGATGCCCGCCGTACAGCTCCAAGAGGAGCGCTTTGTATCCATTCTGCGCACCAACCAAGAAAGCAACATGAATGTGTATCACACCAACAGCGCCTGCTCAACCTATCAATGCTACGAAAGCAGCTGCCTATTGTGAGCTATCCGTTCGTGGGTGACCCCGTTGAGTGCATTTTTTGCCAGCGGCTTACCAAGCGAGGGGAGTAAAGCAGTATGTGGCGGCTTTTAAAAACACACTCCCCCGCCCCGCACTCGGCGGATGGGTTGAGTGTAGGTCTGTAGCTTAGTGTCTCACATATATTCCAGCAGCATGATTAAAATCAAAGCCAGTATTGACGGCAAAGAAGTACCCTTGAGCGAGTTCAGCTCAGGCATAGAGCGAAAGATTTATTTAGCTGCCGCCGATGCAGTGAGAGAGCGGCTAGAGGGTGTTAAGTGCCCTGAGCATGGCACCCCACTTGATGCTCTAATTCTAAAAAAGGCTGAGCACGGCAACCTCGGCTTTGACCTAGAGGGCTGTTGCCAAAAGCTTGTAGAGGCCTGCGAAGCAGAATTAGCATAAGTCAAAAGCCCCGGCTCCTGGTGGGGAGATGGGGACTAAAATGTTATTCTGCACCAATATGCGTATCTACCGGCCGCGTACCCCGGCGCTTCGTTGGGTCAACCTGCTCGTGCCGTTCTTTAGTACGTCTTTCTAGCATATCCCTGACGAATTTATTTTCACTTATCAGGCCGATAAATCTCTGTTGCATCTCTACAAAACGACTCATCAAATTAACCGGATTAGGAAAAAGAACGACAACATCGTTTTGGCGAGCCAGCACTTTTTCCAACGCCTTGTTATCTGCCTCGTGCCTGTAGTTGTCCTTTACAAAAGCAGTATCAATAGTCACACGTCCTTTAGTGGCCCTTGATGAACTTTCATATACTGACTCCTCATATTCCCATTGAGGATGTACCACTAGCATAAATGCTTTGGGGTGTTTGATAAAATTGGCCCAATGTCGTATCTCCTGGATGACACCAAAGTGCTGTAGGCGGTAGGATTCCGGCAACTCCGCCATTTCAATATAAACCTGTATTCTTTCTCCTATTAGGTAGAGAAGCAGCAAAAATGTTGTGAAGGTGAAATGGATATCAGAAACATTCCCAGCTTGTAACAGGAAGCGCTCAAGTAGCCTCACATTGTCTTGCAAGTTGCAAGCAATGCAGCTATGGTGGCTTGGGAATGAGTCATGTATGGAACACATCAGAGTGTTACCTTCCACACCCTCCGGGTAGTTAGCGGCCACAAAGATTTCCAAAACCTTTTCAAAGTCACCTCTAATCTGCTCCGCGTGGGGGGAATCTATAGCGCTTCTGTGAAGCTTGATAAGTTCCTGAATGGTCGAGTTGGTCATTGTCGATATTACCAATCCTTAGTAAATCTAAATGTTACGCGGACTACTTTTTGGGCGTTTCAATGCCAAGGTGACGGCCCTCATTGTAGGCCAGGGCGCAGGCTTACCTTGATGTTAGTGCACAGCAGGGGCAGATGGCAAATGCATCCAGTGGGTCACATTCTGAGCAGGGTGCCGCCCACCTAGTGCATCTGCATATCCAAATCTACGGCCCTCTCCTTGGTAGACAGCCACACGCATGGTATCCTGCATAGGCGCATCATACTCCCTATTAGAATCCTCAAAAACTAGGACGGGCTGCCCTGTAGGCGGCTGCTGCTGACCAATTGGTATCCACTGATTTTCCATACTACCAAGCTACAATACGGCCGAGCAAGTATAGGTGACTTTTTATAAAAAATATACTCTCCCGTTCCGGTTGCGGTGGGTGTGATTAATGATGGGCGGGTGGCGAGTGGTGCGGGTTATTCGATACCTAGGCTGCGGGCCTCGTCGAGCAGGCGTTCAAAGGGTAACGACAGCTATATTACTATCCTACACACGACCTGGATAGGTGCTTGTAATATTGTGGCGTCAGCTACACGTGCATTAATTATGTATTTTTTTACACTAGAAGATATTACGCTGTTTGAGGCACAAGCCGGTCGTCCTTACGATAAAAGCAATGCTGAACATCGGAAGATAGGTCAACAACTGCGTCATGGCGTATTTGCCAAGACCAAGCGCTTGGCTAATCTAGTAGCCGAACGAGTGCGGCTATTCAACTATAAAGTGACATTGCGGCACAGTTGGAGCGCAGTGGACTGGGGCACTAAAACCTCTATATACAAGCCTTATACTTGGGCTAGTTTTACAAAGCAGGGAGCAGCGACTCCTCATGTCTTTTTTACATTGGGTGTAGATGGGGGCCGAGATGATAAGGTAAGTAAGCTGGTAATCAAATTAGATTATCAGCGAAAAACTCCTCCTGCCCGCTCAGTCTCAGCCAATCTAACGCATGAGCAAAAAGCTCTACTGCAAAACTTTCTCGATAGCGAGGCTGAGTCTAATGTTGGCTGGTATACAATGCCGCCTAATATTCTAACGGTGCGCACTGAGCAGGAGTTAGTCGAATGGGCAGCCAACTTTATTCAGGCACATGACCTGCTCTATGATGAAATGTTGAGGCTGCTACAGCCTGATAGCATTGCTCCGGTATGGGGAGGGAGCTATCCGTCACTTCTGGAAGCGAACCACCGCAGAGCGAGCTATATATTGGAAAAACAGCGAATAGAACCTGCCGATACACATTATGAAATGAGTATTGCCTTATGGCGACAGCTCTGCGACCTCTGTGGGGCAGAAAATGTAGCTGTTGAAAGTTCGACCGGCTACGGTACCCGCATTGACTTGGAGGTGCGAAATCCAACTACGGACGCTCGGTTACTGTTTGAACTTAAATCAAGTACTGGACCAAGTAGCTTGCGGCCAGCTGTGCGAGAGGCACTCGGACAACTATTAGAGTACGCTTTCTGGCCTAATGAACCTGCGCGCATCCAGAGTTTGATAATTGCAACTCCTAACCCAGTGAATAAAGTCTTGTCACGCTTCCTAGCTCGGCTGTCCTTGCCTAGCAGGGTCGATATAGAGTACTTACAAGTTGACCCAGTGGTTGGGGCTAATGTCTCGCAGTTGAGCAACATACTGCGTAAACATGGCTGGATTAGCCAGTAATTGCTCGCACACTAAATTACTGACATACACATTCCCGCATAAAGGAAGTAGTCTCTCCACCCCACGCCGTCGCACCTCGTCAAGTAGGAGCATTCATATTAGGGCGACCATGGCTAAGTCCCTTGAGGCGATGAATCGCCTTTGCTTTTTATATTAATCAGCCACTGCTCACTCTGAAATCTTAAGGCTTTGTGCCTGCTCAAGCTAATTCTTCTATAGAACCAAATCAATAGATACTCTAAATGCTCGCTACCATTCTCATTCAAGTCAATAAACCCTGGCTTGAAAGAGCCATAATACCAGTAATAAAAATTAGTATCAAACATGTCGCGAACAAGTTTTTTATGCACTTGAGCATATTTTACAGCTAGTCCCAAGCGCTGGTAAAACCTGATTATCACGTACAAAGAATCCATACTATCCGTGTCTTTTTCGCCTAGTTGCTTGAAAGTTAAAGTTGGATGCTTTTTTATTAACTCCTCCGCCGTGTGGCGGTGCTTACCCATCTCAATAGTATTGAACTCTTTGTGTAAATCAAAAGCAAATGTTACTTTTTGCGATTGACGAGTAAGCCAATATGCAGCACCTGAACCCAAGAGTGCCCCAATTAGGCCAGACAATGTGTTTGCTGCAAAGTCGCTCATATAGCACGTACTTATCTAATTCCAAATGGTCAATAATATACTCAGAGCCGTTCAGCTTAGCGTACCCGGCATCGGTAAAGGAAAGGGAGCGAGAACGATTGAGGTGCTCAGGGTCTTTATTGGATGGGCGATACTTAGCTTTTAATTTAGGAGTTAAAGAACATTATCTACGCTATCAGCTATTTTGACGTAGACCTCCTCCCTGTCGTTCTCGCTCATCTTGCTCATCGGATTTCTGGGGTCATTGACAGCCTGAAACTTTGCAAGTGTTTCGTGTCTCGTAAACCGACAAGGTTTCAGTATGACAGGTAGAATTAACGTGCCCTTTTTCTCTGCGGCGTCGAGTAGAGGTGGTAGTTCATTTTCTATAATAAAATCCGAGGCAAGGAAATCAGCACTTATTAAAAGCAGCGCAATTGCCGCTCTCCCAAGGGCATGCTCAATTTGCTCTTTCCACTTCTCGCCAGCTTTTATTCTGGTGTCTGACCACAATTCTATTTTTCCAGATTTTTCAAAAGGCTTTAAGTGAACTTCTAATCTTTTTAAATATTCGCCATCCATATGGCTATAACTGACAAAAACGGTCTTTGACTTTTCTTGTGCTTTCTGCTGTGATACTATCTCCTTCTTTATTAATTCAGATACATTTTTGTGAGAGAATATCTCTACAATCTGTGGCAGAAGCGTTTCATCTAGTCTAGCCCTATCATATATAATCACCCTGTAAGCTGCAACGTCAGCAGGAATAATCGTTCCTTGCTGACATATAATAATACACGGCTTTTTATTGGACAAGGCAAGCCCTAACTCAAAGAAAACGTTCGGATTAGAATCTGACACATCGGCAATAAGAAGCTCCGCCTTTTCTATCTCCTCTAATATAAAAGGAATTAAGTTTGGTTTCTTGGTATCAGGCACCTTATCAAAGCGCGTCACTACGGCACCCGCTACAGCGGCTGCTGCAACTAATGTTTTATAGACATCACGGTATTTCGGTGTAAAAGGGGTTATGAAAAAGACTTGCATATTATATTTTTTTGTGGAGCAGTGTAAAAATTATTCACTTACCTAATTCATCTTGGTATATTCAGTATTGGTTAAGGAAGAGAACTACTGCGTAGCACCGCCCCACTCGGCAGGGATGAGAAGAGGAAATATTACGAAACAAAAAACTGCATAGGCGACTGCCATACTAAGTAATATTAAGAATAGCCAGCCTATTGGGGAACTGGGGAGATAACGCTTCATGCCCGCGAAGGTATAGCAAGTCAAGGCATGAGAACACCCAGCTTCGGGGGCTAGGCGATGTTGGGGTTAGAAGGGAAAGATAATAGGGCGCGGGCGGGGTGGTTGGGGGATGAGCCTCATCGAGCTTGTAGAATAAGCCACTAATGAAACCTAGCCATTCTAAGGCTCGGGCAGGGTTTATTTCTGTTAAGTTGTGAGCGTAGTAATTGCGGATAGCCTGTACCGAGCCCTGGTAGAGATTCATGAAGCTCATCTGCTTATTACCATCCTGTGAGAGTTAGATATGCACACTTCCCTACATAGGGAGCCATTTGGGAGCAGAGAAACGTATAGTTTCACTACCTGATACTACTCCAATAAGGGTTAGCGAGAAATGCCCGAAAAAAGGGCCTCTACGCGCTGGAAACGCCCTCTCGAAAAGCATCCAATAAGGGCCCCAATAACCAGTGCCTCTCCTATGCGTTAAGATGAGTCATGAACTCTATAAGTTTTCCCGACGGTACCCAGGTACCAGCTCTCGGCCAAGGCACTTGGATGATGGCCGAACAACCTGCTCAACGCGCAAGTGAACTGGCAGCCCTACGCGCAGGTGTTGAGCTTGGGCTAACCCTTATCGACACGGCGGAGATGTATGCCGACGGCGAGTCCGAGCGGTTGGTCGGCGAAGCGTTGCGTGGGCTTCGCGAGCAAGTGTTCCTGGTCAGCAAAGCTTATCCTCAAAACGCCTCCCACAAGCGGCTCCCGCAAGCCTGTGAGGCAAGCTTGAAGCGGCTGGGTACTGACCGACTTGACCTGTACCTGTTGCACTGGCGCGGCCGCGTCCCATTGGCCGAGACAGTGGAGGCCATGGAAAAGCTGGTGGAGGCGGGCAAAATCCTGCGTTGGGGCGTGAGTAACCTTGATACGCTGGATATGCAAGAACTCATTGCCGCTGGAGGCGCGGCTTGTGCCACCGACCAGGTGCTTTATAATTTAACCCGACGCAGCCCGGAGTACGACCTATTGCCATGGCTCTTGAGCCGGAGTATACCAGTTATGGCTTACAGTCCTATCGAACAGGGACGGTTGCTTGCTAATACGCGGCTGCGTGAAGTCGCGGTGGGCCTGAATGCGACACCGGCGCAGGTGACGCTAGCCTGGGTGTTGAGCCAGAACCAGGTGATGGCTATACCTAAAGCCGGAAGTGTTTCGCACGTGCAGGAAAACCGATTGGCTGCTGATTTGCATTTGTCGGCCAGCGACATAGCTGCGTTAGAAGCCGCTTTTCCCCGCCCTAGCAAGCGCATACCCCTGGAGATGCTATGATGCCCAATACGGGCTGGGCTAGCTAATCTGGCTGACTTTCACAAACGATAGTGTACCCTTATTTCAAAATCCCTCCCGACCAGTTAGCTGAGAGTGCTTTTGAAATGAGGAAAAAACGAATTATTGACTAAGTCCGGGCGTATCCAACAGCTTTTATTACGATATGCCTAAGCGGCGGGCTTCATCATGCATAAGCGAGCGGGCTAATGCAGAAACCTTAAGGCCGCGTGCTTTACCTACCTTTTGAAAAAGTACCTTTTCTTCCTCTGTCAGCTTAATGTTAATCTGGGGGCTACGTGGGGAGAGTGAGGCTTGCTTTTCCATGCCGCAAATCTATGACTGGTCAGACAGCAAAAAAACAGATTTTATAGTCTCTTTTTCTTGTAAAGTCTAGACTTTAGTATACTTTTGTATTGTCCAAGTCGGACAAACTGAACTATAGTACGCAAAAGAGACCATCCCCGGCAAGGGATGGTCTCCTATCATAGCACCTGCTAGTAACAGGCACTACAGTTGGGTTCTTGTAAACCTTACCCCAAAATTACATGGAAACACATGTAACCAGGCAACCCGTGCTTGGCGAGCTACGCCAGCACGTCCTACTACCCCTCATTGGCAACCCCCTCTTCAGCGAAGCGGAACAGCTGCGGGCCAACCATTTCGTCCACGAAACTGACGATATCGCTCGGCTTACTCGCTGGGGCGCAAATGTGCTAGCCGAAATCGCCCGCCGCCAAGCCGAAGCTGCCCGCCACCGCCGCGACCTCGCCACGCGCGCCACGTTGCGTCAGTTGTGTTCCGCCCGCTTCCGCAGCCACCGCTCCCGCCCGTGCCAGGCGGCCCCGAGTTGGGTACCCGGTGCTTGCTTCCCCGACAGGTCCGACCGCCGGGCCGGTACGTTCGACCGCGTGGCCGTCGCTCGCTTTCAAATGGCCGACGCGCTCACCTTTGCTGACCTGCTTAGCCAGCCAGCACGATGAGTTACCGCCGCGACCTCAAGCTGCTGCGCCGCGCCCGGAAGCAGGCGAAGCGTCAGCTGCGCCAACTCGACAAGCTGGAGCTAACCGGGCTGACTGCCGTCACGCTCCACGCCCATGCCCGGCAGGTGACCATTACCCTTGCCTCCGCCACGGGTACCCCCTTTACGGACACGCTCCGGGAGGCTTTGCACGAGCACTACCAAGCCCTGCAAGCCAAAGCCCAGCAACTCCTGCTTAGCTGGCTGGAGGAGGAGCAGTTGCGTGACCAGCCAGCCCCGACCACTGGGTCTCTACTGCCCTAGGTGCTCCCCAGCCCTGCGACTACTTTTTGCGGCTGGCTCCCCAGCGGCCGGCCCCCACGTGCCCCCTCCGCTTTTTCTTCTTAGCTTCTAATGTCTTCCTTATCTTCTTCGCCCCTGCCCTATGCGCAGGCCACGGCGAGCCAACGTGCCCAGCTCGGGCACTACCTGCAAGTCCGCTTGCGGCTGCACTTTCCGACCTTGCCCGCACGCGCCTTCGACCGGGCACTGGCGGAGTTTCGTCCCGTACTCTGGCTTATCGGAACGCAGGTGACGCTCACTCCGGACGACTTATTGCAGCTAGTCCAATACCTGAGCCATTCGCCCGAGCTACCCCTGCTTGACCCGCCGCTTTTCGGCCGGCCCGCGCTGGAGTTGGCCCAGTACGTGCTGCACACGAGCGAGCTAAGCGTCGGGGTGCTCACGGAGCTAGCCCGCACGCCGGACACGCGCTGCGGTCCCCACCTCGGCGCGCTGCTCCGGCGCACGGCCCGGCTCTACCCGCTGGCCGAGCAAGTGGTGCAGGCCCAGCGCTGGGACTTACCCGGCTGCCCCCGACTACCCCCGGGCATCCCGGGCGGGGGACCCGCGCCCGGTAGCCCGGTGGTTGAACAACTACTGCAACACCTCGTACCACTAGCTGCCTAGCCAACCGGCCAACGGATAGTCAACTAAGCCAGAGAGTGCCTGCTACGCGGCGCCTACCCCTGGCTTAGTTGACCAGTTCCTGCTCCCACCTGACCTGCCGGACGGCTCACTTGTTTCGCCTCTTTTTTCTGGTGCCCGCGCCCGCCAGCAGGTCGGCCAGCACCGACGGAAAGGGTTCCTCCATCAAGCTGGCCAAGGCCCCCACTGCGCGCAGCGAGAGCCGGCCTGGGTTGGCGTGGGCTTCCCGCAGCGAGGCCGCGCTGATGCGCATCGCCTGACATAACTCGCGCACCGTGAAGCCTATTTTGCCATTGGCCCGCGGGTGCTGCTGGACGATGTCGCCGAACGTGCGGCGGGTAGTGGCCAAGCTGCCTTCCGGCGCCGGTGCTGGGGGCGCCGGGGTGGCCGCCGGCGCCGGGGGTGTCCCCGCCCCGGAAACGTCAACGGCCGCAGCATCCAGGGTTGCTGGCACGGGCGGCGGGCCAAGCACCAGCGGGGCCGGCCGGGGCGCTTCGTCCGCGAACTCGTGGGTCGCCGCGTCGACCCGCGTCGCGGTGGCCTCGTCCTGGGCCAGCGTCACGGCTAGCTCGTCAAGGGGCGGGTTACCCACTGCCGGGGTTTCCTCTAGCTGCACCAGGTCCTGCCGGGCCAGGTCCTGAGGAGGAGGGGTGCGCTGCGCCGATAGGTCGGCGGCCGCCGGCCCGAACACGGGTGGGTCGGGCACGGGGGAGGCGGGGGTAGCGGCTAGGCGTTGCACCAGTTGCTCCAGCACCGACCCCTCCAACCACACCACCGGTCCCTGCACCACCAGGTCGGGGTTGACGTCCCGGAAGGTGTCGCTCCAGGTGGCCCAGTCCAGCCCTGGAAAGCGCGCGGCCAGTCGCTCCGTGGCATAGGCCAGCGCCTGCGCGGCCTGCCGTGCCGAAGCGGAGACGAAGGGGATGCGCCCAGCCCCTGGGGGCAGCGCGGGCAAATCAGCTGGTAGCATGGCTAGAAAGTTGGGGTGCTCCGGCCCAGCCCACCAGCTGGGCTAATTAGCAGGGGCAACGAGGGTCCGGGGGCAGGGAAAAAGACGGCAAGGGCCACAAAGCTAGGTACGAGCAGGCAATTATGGACATATATGTCCATAATTGCCTGCTCTGGCCTTCCCGGCTTGCTACGTGAAAAATCCGGCCGGTCTTCAAGCCTACCCACCGGTTCCGCCCGTTGCGGAAGGCCCGGGGCTATTCCCAGCAACAGCTGGCCGACATCGCCCACGTCGAGCAGTCCACCAGCAAGCGCTTGGAGCTGCGGCAGCTCACCCCAACCCTTGACTTGCTCATCTCCCTGAGTCGGGCCCTGGGCCTGGAGGTACGCGACTTGGTCGACGACCCGGCCATCACCCACTCCGACCTGGAGATGCCGGTCAGCAAGGGCGCGGAGCCCCTCTTACCTTGACGAGCTGCGAAAGCTGGCCTGGGAGCTGAGGAAGAGGGGCTATTGAGGCTGCGCTTGGGGGCAGCAATCGCGTCGTAGAAGCAATGGGCGACGAAAAGCTGCCCGCCATCGCCTGCGAGTTGGTCGATAGGGTGCGTGAAAATACGAGTATCGACTCGCAGCAGCAGGCAACTATCCCGGCTACCGCTGCTGCGACGGGCACGTACCGCCTTTTGCGCAATCAGGCAGTGGCCGGAAAGGTCACCAATTCGGCCAGGGAAATTTCCAGTCCTTCGGCCAGGCACACGAGCACGTCCAGCGTGGGGGCTGTCTGCGCCGTCTCCATGCGGTAAATTGTCTTCTTGGTGATGTCCGCCGCGTCGGCCAGCGCCTGCTGACTCCAGCCTCGGGCCTCGCGCAGGCGGCGCAGGTGCTGGCCGAAGGCCTGAATGCTGGCCGGTTTCTTCATCGCTGCAAGCTGCGGCCAGCCGGCGAGCATCTTGTGGACATATAGTTCCCCTTTTGCAAAAAGAGGTGTAAGTTTGTGCGGTTCCTGTTCCTTCACCAGGCAGCCCGTCGCTCCCCCGTTCATGACTCCTGCACCCAACCCCACCTCCGTTTGCATCCCCTACGCCCAGGCAACGCCGCGCCAGCTTTCCCTGGCCCTGGCTTACGCGATGGGGGCCCTGCCCGAGCACTTTCCGACCCTCAGCTTCGCGGCCTGGGGCAATGCCCTGCTCCAGTTGAAACCCGCTGTGTGGGTGGCGGGCGACGCCGTGTCCTTCGACGACGAAGCCCTCCAACACCTGACGCAGCGGCTGGCGGCCTCCGAGGAGTTGCTTAAGCTCGACCCGCCTGTCTCCCCGGACCGCGCCGCCTACGTGTTCCAGCGCTTTGCCAACTACCAGGACGAAGCCCTGGAGGCGCTGCCCGATATCGCCGCCAATCCGCTGGCCTACAGCCACCGCGTCTTCACGCTGGTGACCAATCTGGCGCTGGGCAACGCCGTGGCCGAGGAACTCTTCCACGCCACGCACCAGGGGCCGCAGGAGCGCCCCGGCCGCGTGGACTCGGCGCTGACCCGCGCCACGGTGCACGAGCAGGTGCGGGCGCTGCGCCGCGCCCGCGGCGAGGTGGGCCACCAGTTCGTTCCCGAGCACCCGGCTGGGCCGGCCCCGGAGGCCGCCCCTGGCCAGTAGCCGCTCGCGGCTAGGCCCGACGACGCGCACCCGGTCACGGGGCATCGGCTGACCATTTAAGACTACGCCTGCTGGGGAGCGGGCTGGCGACTTGCCTCGTCCCCCAGTACTGCCTTACCAGGCTAACCCCAGTCCTGCCTGGGCCACTGCTACCGAAAGCCAGGACCATTTTCAAAGCAATAAGAGACTGTTGCCTAGCTATTCCCCGCCATTTCCTTGCTGCTTACTTTCTGCTTACCATGCTTCTTGCCTTCCGCTTCTGCGTAGCTACCGCCTCACTGCTTACGCTGACCGGGTTGCTGCTGACCGGCTGCTCCTCCCCCAGCCCGGCCACGGGGGAAGCCCCGGCAACCGCCGGTACTGCCGCTGCCCCCACCCCGCAGTTTCCCTTCGGCAGCCGGGTCGATTCGCTCAACGGCATCGCGGGCCACCCCTTCGGCCAGCCCCTGAGCGCCTTTTCCAACCTGCGCCCGCTGCCCCCCACCCCGGGTACGTTGACGCGCACGTATTCTTATGAAGGGAAAGAAGGCTGGTTTGGCCAGCACCAGGCGCAGGTCTCGACCCAGCTCTACTATTTTCTTGATGGCAATTTCTGTCGCTTCCTAGCCATCGGCAACTCGACCGTGCTCCGGCCGGAAGTCACCTACCTGTTCGGCCCTGGCCAGGCGGAAGGGAAGTACCGGCTTTTCTGGGAGGGCAGCCGAGCGCGGGCCGCGTACGTGGAACAGGCGCGGGGCTTCGGCATGGAAGGTCGCCTCGACGTGCTGAGCAAGGCCTTCGAAGCCGAGCAGGCCGCCCAGGCCCAAACCAAACTCAAAGCTGAGAATGCTCAGTAACATCCAGGATAGGACTGGTAGTGTCTACCGTCAGGTAACAACGTCGGCCAACGAGTAGCAGTTTCGCTTACCAGAACTCATCCCGAACCGGTCGGGCCAACTTCGCATGCCAGCCAGCGACACCCATCTGTCTAGGAGTAGTGCGGCACCCACCTGTTTTCGTACTGGAGCGCATTAAAAAATGCGGGAATGCTTTACTGTAGAGTTATCCTAGCTATAGACAGGGCAAACCGTCCATCCTCATCAAACCGGTTTGCCCCACCCTCTTCAATGAACTCCCAGTTGAGCCCGCAGAAACGCAAAGTGGCCCCATTCGTCGGGGGAAAATTTCAGTAGCTAGCAGTCTCCGATAACCCACACTTATTCATGCTTTTACCACTCACAAAGACTAGTAGAGGCACCGTTACGCCTAAACTGCAAAAGCCCCTTAGCCCACTGTTAAGGGACTTTTGCAGTTTAGGCATAGCGGCCTATTTCTTATCTAGTGGCAGGCTACTGAGTGCGGGGTTGCACGTTGGCCCTATCGGCCTGCCGCCCTTGCTGCTACTCCTTACGGTGGTAGCTGTCCAAGTCACCCTGTTGCGATGCAGTCAGCCTTGCCACCTAGCTCTTTACCTGCGTATGCAGTAGCCCTGGCACGGGCAAAGTTACTGTCATTGGTAGCCAAGGCGCCAGCGATTGCCTTCAATTCCCCCACCCCACTAATTTGGCTCTTGGCTGCCCCATATCATTCTCGGTTTGCCGCTTCGTCATTTCCGGAATAGTCGGATTACCTCAGCTGCCAACGTCGGTCGGCGGCGAACTTCGGCCGCTGCACTCTGACCGGGCTCCGTGACGCTGTTAAGTACCTGAATAAGCTTAGTCTTATCACTGGTAACGCCGGCTTCGAGGATGGAGTACGTCACTTCCCGCAGGTTGGCAGATTTATGCGACTTCACTTCATAGCCGGCTTTTCTACCCACCTCATTCAGGATAAAGCCTAGCACGTGCTCGTTACCGCTCTGGAAGGGCCAAGTCGCGCTGTACTCCAGATGATAGGTAGCCAAGCGCTCTATAAACACTGGTTTCTCCAGTCCGCGCAAGTAGTTATCCTCAGCGAGCCGTTCGCTCAGCTCCTCCAGGCGCTCATTTACCTTACCGGTGGCCAGTAGGGTAATCGCCTGCCCACCGGCCCCCAAGCGGCTGTCATAGTCTTTAAACAGTTCCGCTTCGGGGTTGTCTTTGGCAGCTAGTTTCGCAAGCAGTAACTCGTCATTGCGGGTAGCTCCCGGGGCCGCGTAGACATCCTGCATTACGTAGCCGTGGATAGCCCGCAGGTGAACCGTATCAAACTTGCCAGGAATGTAGGCATCCCCGACCCTAAACTCGTGCGCCCGTAAGCCCCCAGCCACATCCTCTACCATCTGCAAGGTCACGGCATCGGTAATCTTGTAGTTGTTTTCGGGAATCGGCGCGAAACGAGGGGCGCCAGGTTTTAATTCTGGCTTTTCGGGCGAAGGAGCGCTTCTAGCTTTGTTCTCAGTATCGCCAGGAATTTGTTGTCGCTTGAGGGAAGAGAAAAAGAAATGGTCTTCTGCCATAATAGTTTACTTTATCAAGATGAAATAGGTAATGTGTAGGCTCAGGCACGCTAATCCCAATCGCGCACCTCATCTACTTCTGAGCCACCGTGCCAGGCTGAATCTCCTTGGCGTTAGCCACTAGCTGTTCCGGCTTGTGAGCCTGCGGCTATCTTACCTCTGCTACCGGCCATCCTTTGTGTAGTCAACGAAAGTTGGTCCGTCGGCCTCTTCGTTGGCAGCCATTTCAGCCTCTTCGCGTGCCAGCGTTGCCCGCTCCTCGGCTTCATCGGCTAGGCGGGCCAGAACAACTGGCGCAC
This sequence comes from Hymenobacter sp., assembly GCF_035709525.1. GTDB lineage: Bacteria > Bacteroidota > Bacteroidia > Cytophagales > Hymenobacteraceae > Hymenobacter. The sequence continues at coordinate 42,972 of NZ_DASTEP010000215.1, forward strand.
GCTTCAGTGCGTCTTGAATTAACTGGTAAACCATTCGCTCAAATTCCAGTTCCCCCGCCGCGTAGGCTTTCAGGACAGGCTGCTGCGTGGGGCACTGGAAGTGGGGGTTCTCCACTAGGTCGGCGTATTCAGCCGTAGGCGGGGGGTGAGGGGACTGAGCATTGCTTCAAAAGGCTAGAGGTATGGTAAGATACTAGTAATCGACGCCACCAACTGAATTGGCTTTGTTTTTCGCATCCTAAGCAACCTTCAACAGCCTTTCTGTGGGGAGAGTATTTGACGCGCTATTAGGGATGGTAGTCTTTACCTCTTGGCGGATACGCCCGTGGTGTTGCTAGAAGGTGCAAAAAAATAAGCGTACTTAAAGATTAAGGAATAGAGTAGGAATCTACATTTCGTTTTCGTAGTCCTGTTGCTTCTCGGCCTCGCTGCGCACGTCCTGCGCTTTTCCTTTTGGAGCCATTGCTCTCGATAGTCTACTAATAGTTTGCTCCAATGCCCTGGCCGTTCCTCCACCGAGGTCCTGCTCACTAGTAGGGCTTGGAATTCCAGCTGGTGCAGCAAAATTCCTCGCCGCTTCCATTCGCAACTCACCAGCTTGGCTTACTCTGCCGGTTGCTAAGTAGTCGTAAGGCTGGTGCGTGTAGGTTCCCTTCTCCGCATTGCGTTCAATCTTTCCGAGCGTCGCGTAGAAAATATTATCATAGCTACGCTCTTTCGCCACTTCCTTTACGCGTGTTGGGTCGAGTTGCTGACTGGCATCGAGTTTGGAATTGAGTCGGGTAACCTGTGTGTTCAGCCGCGCATCCTTCGCGGCAAGCTGCTGTTCAGTCAGCGGTTTTTTCTCGCGCTTGTTGGCGGCCGCCTTGGTGGTAATCTCTTCGGCCTTTTCCGCGATGAGTTCCTTCCGGGTGAGGTCGGGTTTCATCAGGTCGAGATTACCCATCCGGCCAAACTGAATTTCAAACTGGGCCACGGCTTTCGCCTGGAACTGCACGCGATTGAAGCGGTCGGGAGTGCTCAACGGATTGAGCGTGATTTTCTGCTCGGCATCCCGCGCTGAAACCGTTACGTGAATGTGGGTTTGCAAACCTTCCTTCCGCTCGCCCTGCACGCCCTCATCGGTGCTGCGGTTCTTGCGGTCCTGGTGAATAATGGCCGCCCAAACCAGGTTGGGTTCGCCCAGCTCCTTGCCGTTTTTAAGCGTGAAGTTTTTGGCGTAGTCGTCCATCACGTGCTGGGTGTAGCGCTCCAGGGCCTTCAGGTCGTTGCCCATGTAGGCCAGTTCCTCGGGGCTCGGACTCAGCACGAGCGAGTAAAACTTGGCGTCATCTTTTCGCAGGCCCTTCACGTTGCCGTCGAGCATAGCCACCACTTCCTCGGCGGTTTTGTTCGGACTGCCTGGCGCACCAAAGAAGGTCGCCTCCTCGCCGGCCGCCTTCGCTTCCTTCACCAGGTAATTCGTAGTCCGCAGTGAACTACCCTTGTTGTCGTACACTTTTTTCCCGTTGGTCTTGGGATTAATTACCTTGGCATACATGAAAAGAAATGGAAGAAGTGCGATAGATTTCCAGTGTAATTCCGGCTCGGTTGGCGCGTCGGTTGGTGCTAAAAAACGAATCGGTTACAACCGGGATTGATGCGCCGGTTGTAACCGAATTTGTAACGGGTCGGCTAGCGTTCGCTTATAAAGTCAGCTTCAAACCGTCGCCCCTACCCACGGTTGGTAACGCAGTTTTCTGCATCAGCTTTCGCAATGAACTGTCGCATCCGGGCTCAGGGTTTGGGCGGTGTAGCTGCTGGCGCTTGAGTCGGGGCCGCAACTGGCGCTGCTGGTTTTGGTGGAACCGGCGTGGTCGCTGGCCGGCGCGTGGACACAGCTGGCGGAATCATATGGTCCGTCATAAATTTCTTTAGCTCCTGCACTAAAACTTGTTCGCGCTCATCGGTCAGTTTATCATTCTGCTCCTCCCAGAGCGAGGAAGGCTTCTTTAAAATTTCTAAATAAATTCGCTCGCCCAGGCTGCGGCCGATGTAGGCATCCCCTGCTCCGCGCATCACGTGCTCTACGAGCGGCAACAAAAGATTGTCCTCCATCGAAACCAGCCGCCTCATCAGGTTGCCCTCGATGCCCTCCAGGTACACGTTCATGTTATGCTCCTGCTGCTGCATGAACAGGTACATCGTTTTCTCAAAGCCGCGAGTCAACGCAAAAAGTCGGTTGCCAATGTCCGCGTTGTGCGCTCGCACATTGGCCACGCCCTCGCTAATCTTCGAGCGCGTGAGTGGGCCATCCAGCAAGTGTTCCTCGCGTGGGTCGAAGCCACTATCAGCGAAGTAGGCGATTGCTGCGCTCGCATACTCTCCATTGCTGACACCTAATTTTTTCGCGTGCTTGGTCAGCTTTTGAAAGGCGTCGCCTGATATCCGCACAGAGTTTGCCGCTCGCGTGGGCGCGGCCTTCTTAGCCTTTTCTGCGCCTGGGTTTATTTCTGTACTCATGGAACTAAAAATGAATGGTTAAGGCAATAATCACCACTTATAAGCTGTAAATTAATATTTTACTTTTCTAAATCACCATCTGACTTAACAGCTTGATATTTTAAAGACTAAAAAGACTAAACTAAGACTATTTATCACCAAAAATAAACTAACAATCAATGCTTTACGGTAGTAAATCACCGAGAAGCTCTGCTTCTCACTGATAATCAATGCGGTAGCTTTGATTTGAAGGACTCCTCTCGCTAACTATGACTATAAGTCGTCATTTCGGGTCGTATTGTGCCTACTAAGCTACAGGCTAGCCTACCACTAAACCTACTACTAGCGACTAGCACTGCTTCATATTTCCACGCCTACTCTATTCGCCCTATTCAGCCTCACCACGCCACTATCTCCACGCTCTATTACAATCGGGCTATCCAACTACTCAGCATCTCACCACGCTACTCTCTGCCTCTTTTGAATCACTACCGCTTCTTTCCCCTACTACTTCTACCAACTACAACGACTAGCTTTTAGAATTTCCTTTTCAACTTTTTCAGAATCCCCGCTGCTCTTTCCTACTACCCTTCGCCCAATTCTACTTCGACTCCTCCAAACTTTTCGTCGGTACCCTTCCAAAAAATCTTCCGCGCCTCACCCAACTTTCTCCCCAACTCCACTTCAACTCCATCCAACTTTTCACCGGCACCCATCTAAAAAGCTCATCACCCTCGCTCAAATTTTTCCGCAGTCCTACTTCAACTCTATCCAACTTTTCACTGGGCCCCTTCCAAAAAATCTGCTGCCCCTCCCTCAACTTTTTACCCAGCGCCACTCTTTTGCCCCTCAACTTTTTGCCGATGACCTCTCACTTTTCTGCGCCCCTTCCAAAAAATCTGCTGCCCCTCCTTCAACTCTTCCAGTGACTTTTCTCTCGACCTCTTCCAATTTTCGCCGGCACCCTAGTCTCATTTTTTCTCCAGCCGCTCCAGATTCTTTTCTCCACCACTTCACAATTTTCTTTCACTACGCTACTCATCTTCCCTCCTGCATCCCACTCACGTCTTAATTTTTTCAGTTCCCCTCATCTCATCCGTGCTACCTCTTTCGACTTAACTCCTCCCAACCTTTCTTCAAGCTGCTCCTAATTCTCGCCCCCAACCTTTTCCATTATCTCGCCCAACTTCTCCTTCCTTCCACCTGGTCTTGCTCCTCCTGCATAACTCTTTTATCCGATTCTCCACCTGCCGCTTTCCGCCTTTACTTCTTCCACGTGAGCCACTCCTTCTACTTTTTAGCCTTCAGAAAATAGTTATCCCCTCCTACGCTACCCTCCACCGCCCCCTACTTACGACTACTCCCTCCGAGGCCACCTGCTTCTTTTTCTTTCTCTCTTGTGCTCCTCCTATCCGACTTGGCCCCTTACCCAACTACTTCTACCGCCCACTTAGCTCATTCATTTATCTGCTGCCTTCCTTATACTTTTTCTGAAATCCTACGCTCCTTTTTATAACTCCATTCACCTCGTCTCCCAACTTTCCTCCTTCCTGCGCACCTAGTCAACTTCAATCTTACGACCGACTACCTCACCTTACTGGTCTCGTTTTTCTCCCCCCAGCTGCTTCCAGTTATACCCAACCACTCACCCACCCGACTATTATTTCTATTGCAACCGCGCTTCTCCAACGCTTTCCTATACCGCACTTCCCTGAAACTTCTTTAATCAATTCCACCATCCTCCCCCACCACGCTACGACTACCTACGCTAATTTTTATCTGCTACTCGCCCCACTTCCCCCGGCAATCCACCGCTCATTCTACTTACTCGACCTACAACTTTCTACTACTACCGGCGACAACTTTTGCTTACCAACTCTCTCGACCCTCCACCCTGCGGCCCGCTATCCTGCCACCTACCCCTCGCTACTCTACGCTCACCATGGCTACTTTCTGATTCCACTTCTTCCGCAACCCTACTCCAACTCCACCCAACTTTTCGCCGGCACCCTTCCAAAAAATTCCCTGTACCGCACTCAACTTCTTCTACAGCTCCCCTTCCTCGACCTTCAACTTTTCGTCGGCACCCGCCTTCCTTTTCTCTTCGCCTCGTGAAAAATTTTCCCTGCCGCACGCAATTTCTCCAGCCGCGTTTCACGCCGACCCTTTCCATTTTTACCGGCACCTTCGCTCCTTTTTTTCTTCAGCCGCGCTAGTTCTTTTCGCCAACTGCTTCCCTCTGTACCCCTACCCGACCTTCTTGCTGCCACTCCATCTTCTCTGCCAACCTGCATTTTTAACGACCTCACCCCTCGCTCCTGCCACTTCTGCTGCTTCCCTGCTTCCCTATTTTTTGCTGGCCTATCAAATCTTACGCGTCCCTCCTCTTTCAGTTAGCCCCCTACTATAGCTCCGTCCTACTTGAAGTTTTTCTGCTGTCTTCTATCCCCGTGGCTTTCTGATTTTACTTTTTAGCAGTTAAAATTTCTCCGCTGCTACTTCCCGCAACGCCCGCAACTGCTTACCTGGCCTTCTCTTCTGTGGCAGCTACTGCCGCCCATTCACCGCCGCCTCTCCACTCACCCCGCCCTTTACTTTTCTGCCTGAACCTTTACTTCTCTCCGTTGCCGCCGCCCATTTTCTCGCCCTTCTCTTCCCGCACCCAGCACCTGCCCGCCTCCTTTTGGCGGCAGCTTTCACGAGCCGCCCCCCCATTTCTCTCCTTTACTTACTCCCCCAGCAACCGCCTGTCTCCTACTCCTTCCTTGAACTACTTCTCCGCTACGCTCCCCCTGCTGCCCGAATCAGCTTCCATTTTTTCAGCAGCCCCACGCTCCTTCCCTCCAAAACACCAGCCTTTATCTCAGCTGTTGCTTGCTAAAATCCACTGCCCTTCCTGGCTACTACTACCCTTGCGCCAACTAAAACTTTCAGTCTCCCACTCCTCCTGCAGCGCTACCCCCGTCCTCGGCCAAGACACCATTGCCCATGTGCTAACGCTTTTACTTGACGGACTAGCTATACTACCTGCTGCCCTTCGCCACGTTTAGGCCTGCTGCTTCTACTTGCTGGCAGCCTGGGGTGGTCTAGTGGAAACGGACAGCGAGTTAAGGTAGGTACTGAAATAGGCCGACTTCAAATTGGTGAGGTGAGCGGTAGCTTAGGGCGGCGTGGCGGCGGTCGAGGTTGAAGTAGGTGTCGAGATGGTAGGCCACTTCTAGCCGGGCCTCGTCCAAGCTGGTAAAGGCCCCGCCGTGGGGGCAAGAACTCGGTTTTCAGAGTGATCCATCCCGCTTCGGCTTGGGCGTTCATTGCCCTGACCATGGGCCTGGGCAAGACGCTCATCGGCCTGCGCGACATGGACCGGCTGCTCACCGAAAGCCAGCTGCTCAACCAGCCATCCGGTAGGCTCTTCCTGGTGGCAGCCTCTACGCAGGCCATTCTGGACTCCTGGCCCCAGAAGGCGCACAAGTTCGGCCTGGCGCATCTGCTCGACTACCTCGCGTTTACCACCTACCGCTCGCTGGCTAAAACGCTCGCGGCCGGTTCCTACTAGAAGCTCTACCCCGACGAGTGTCACGCGCTGAAGGATTCGCACGAGCCGGGCCTGAAAGCCCACGCGGCCAAGAAGCGGAGCACCCTGGGCCTGACGGGTACGCCGCCCGCGCAGGCGAACTCAGAGAAGAGCCGGCTCGTGGCCACCTACTGCCCCATCGTGGTGGACTACACCACCGACGAGGCGGTGCTCGCCGGCCTGCTTAATGACTACCGCCTGGTCGTGCACCGGCTACCGCTACGCACCGTGCGGGACTACGTGCTCACCACCAAGTCCGGCACCCAGTTCACCACCAGCGAGCGCGAGAACTACCACTATTGGAGCAAGCGCCTGGCTAATGCTAATCGGGACCAGTTACCCATCGAAACGCTGTGCATCCTGCGCATGCAGGCCCTGATGAACTACCCCGGCAAGGGCCACTACATGCGCTACCTGGCCGACCAGCAGACGGAAAATGTTCTACTCTTTACCTCCAACCAGCAGCAAGCTGAGGAGCAGGCCGCCCACACCTACCACTCCAAGAACAAGCAAAGCGACGCCAACTTGGCTAAGTTCAACGCGGGCGAGATTCAACGGCTGGCCTGCGTAGCCCAGCTCTCGGAGGGTATCAGCATTCCTAACCTGCAGGTGGGCATTATCTGGCACGCCTTCGGCAACGAGCGCAAAGCGGCCCAGCGTATCGGTCGGGCTACTGCGCCTCAACCCTGACCAGACGGCCACCGTGCACCTACTCATGTACCAGGATACAGTCGATGAGCAGTGGGGCACCCAGGCCCTCGAATCCTTCGACCCCACTAAAACCAGCTACGTCGACGCGCCCGACTACGAACTGCTGATTGCTTCACAGACGTAGTATCCGGTTTCCTTCGAGTAAGATGGACATTAGTCCAAGACTACTTATTCTAATTGCTTAACCGTGGCTGTCCTACACCTTTTAATGCTTTCTAACTCTTAACAGGTCGGTCAGTTTTCTTGTGAGCTTCAGACATATTAACCTTGTGTACGTATCATAAGTACAGAACGCATGATGGATGATTCACATGCGATACTTATCATACGTACAGTAAGTATCGTATTTATAATCGGATAGACAACCTGTACGACAAATATGATACTTACAAGCTCTTTCAAAATTTTTACACAGGTTATCAGTGGATTAGATGCTATAATTTTACTTTGTTTACGCAAAATACATTGCCATAAAGTACCTGTGTATGCACTGCAACTTATCGTTACTATACTTATGATAATTTTCATACGTATCATATTTTTCATAGTCATTGAAAATATGATACGTATGACTTACATTTGTTTTCTACAACAGTCTTCTTATTCTCTATGCACATCATTACGTTTGCCAATCGCAAGGGCGGCGTGGGCAAAACCACCTCTGCCCTGGCTATTGCCCACCGACTGGCGCAGCTTGGCTATCAGACCTTGCTGATAGATGCCGACCCCCAGGGCAACGCCAGTTCCACTGTTGCGGAACTGCCGGCTGTGCCGGGGTCGTTGGCGGCAGCCCTAGCCACTGGTGGCGGCCTGTACTCACAGCTCAATGCAGCTGCCCCCAATCTATACTGCATTACGGCGGGTGAAGACCTTACGAGGCAAGAAAAGCTACTAGGGCAGGAAATGGACTACGGTTGGTTTTTTCGTAATGTTCTTCAGGACCTCACTATTGCATTGACTGGTGGCCAGGCCCTCGTGGCAGGGCTGCCTTCCTTGCCCGCGCAGTTTGATTTTGTGCTCATCGATACTTCGCCCTACCTGGGTACGCTGGCCGTGTCGGCGATGGTGGCCAGTGAAGCTGTTTTTATCCCGTTGCAGCCTAATTTCTTTAACAGCGAAGGTTTGACCAAGGTGGTGGAGATGGTAGGGGTCATTCGCCGCAACTTCAACCCAAACTTGCGCATTGGGGGTATCTTCTTTACGAAGTACGCCCGCACGTACCGCAAGGCACTGCACCATCAGTACGCCCGCGCGCTCGAAGCTGACCCAGTACTCGGCAAGTTGGTGATGCAGCAGACTATCCGGGAAAACGTTGCGCTGGACGAATCGCAGGCGGGCCAGCAGCCTATCTACGACTGGGCGCCTAGCTCCAATGGCGCTACTGATTATCGAGCGCTTACGGACGAATTTCTCACCCGTCTCCACTAATCCGATGCCACCCAAAAAAATGCCCCCGGTACGGCTGGCTTCGCCCGCTCCTAGTCACGACGATATTCTGCATCCTTCAGTAGCGCGGGAGCAGATTCCGCTGCAGCCAACCCAGCGAGATACGCCTACTAATATCATACGTACGGAAAGTACCGTAAGTACGGTACGTATAGAAGAAAAGGTTCCGGAAGAAAAGCCGCTGCGTATTCCGTTTACGAATAACCTACCGCCCGCTGTGTTTCGGGAGTGGTTTACGTACGCGTACATGGCTCGCCTGCCGCTGCAGGAGGTGTTGGAACGCGCACTGACGACTTACCTGCAGGATAAAGCCCAGGCGCGCGAGCCATTGCCCCCCGAACAGGAAGCCATATTGGCGGCCAAGGAAGAAGCTGAACTCAGTCGCCGTCACAAACGCTACACCAAGTAGCTTGGCCGGGCCGGGCTAGGGTAGGGGAGGAGCATTGTCTGGGTTGCTGTAGGAAACAGGAACTCTACCGCCTATCTGGCTGGTCCAGGGCACACGTTCATCGGGTTGTGTGGGTAGCAAGCTACTGATATGGGCTGCTTCGCTCAGCGGCCCGTGCCAGTAGCCTGTTGTGCGCTGGGGTAACGACACTTGCGGACTACATGTGATGGCTCGTTGGTAGAGCTATTTAGCCAGGGATTGCTGCTACTCACCTAGCACCTAGGGCCGACTTGGGGAGGGTCTAGCCAATAGCCAGCTGCAATACGGTGAAGGAGGTGCTGATAAGAAGACATCCCCTTGCTCTGAGGTAGAATTTTCAAGGAAGCAGGGAGGTATCGAAGCCGGTGTTGGTGCGAGAAAAGCTTCGCAAGGGGCCGACTCATGTATATACATGAGTCGG
>NZ_DASTEP010000216.1:0-6602 GCF_035709525.1 Hymenobacter sp.
CCCCTCTCCCGGAGGGGAGGGGCCGGGGGTGGGGTCTCCCGCGCTAGGGCTGCTTTGTAATGCCCCGCCCTCATCCAGCGATTACCCTCCTACCCTACTCTTTCACTCCCCATGAACGCACGCCTACCGCTGCTCGCCGCCCTGCTCGGGGCCGCCACCGTCACTACCCAGGCCCAGAGCCTGAACACCGCCAAGCTCGACAGCCTGCTCACTAGCTTGGCGGCCAACAACAAGATGATGGGCAGCCTCGCCGTGTCGCGCGCGGGGCAGGTGGTGTACAGCCACGCCTTCGGCTCGGCGCAGCTCGCGCCCAACGTGCCCGCCACGCCGGCCACCCGCTACCGCATGGGCTCCATCTCGAAGATGTTCACGGCAGTGATGATTTTTCAGCTTATTGAGGAGAAAAAGCTGACGCTGGACACCAAGCTCGCCACTTTTTTCCCGCAGCTGCCCAATGCCAAAACCATCACCATCAACCAGCTGCTGAGCCACCGCAGCGGCTTGCACAGCATCACCGACGACGAGGCCTACCTGGGCTACCTGACCCAGCCCAAAACCCAGGCCGAGCTGCTGGCGATGATGGCCAAGTACCAGCCCGACTTCGAGCCGGGCACGCAGTTTAAGTACAGCAACTCGGGCTACATCGTGCTGGGTTACATCGTGGAGAAGCTGGGCAAACAGCCCTACGCCCAAGCCTTGCAAAAGCGCGTGGCCGCCAAAGCCGGCCTGAAAAACACCTACTACGGCGGCAAAATCGACCCCGCCAAGCAGGAAGCCTTGTCGTACAAGCCCGGCCCCGACGGCTGGGTGCCCGACACCGAAACCGACATGAGCATCCCCGGCGGCGCGGGCGCGGTCGTGTCGACGCCCGCCGACCTCGACCGCTTTCTGGAAGCATTATTTGGTGGCAAGCTGGTGTCGGCGGCCAGCCTGGCGCAGATGCAGACCTTCCAGGACAAGCAGCCGTTTGGGCGCGGGCTGATGCGGATTCCCTTCAACGGCAAGCAGGCCTTTGGCCACGGCGGCACCATCGACGGCTTTCAGTCGTCGGCCGGCTACTTCCCCGATGACAAGCTGGCCGTGACCCTGAGCACCAACGCCCACCGCTACGCGCTCAACGACGCCATGATTGGCGTGCTCAATATCTGCTTCAACCGGCCCTATAAAATTCCCGATTTTGCGGCCCCGGCCTACGTGCCCACCGCCGCCGACCTCGACCGCTACGCGGGCACCTACGCCAGCCCTAGTTTGCCACTCAAAATCACCTTTACTAAAGACGGCACTACCCTTATGAGCCAGGCCACCGGGCAGTCGGCCTTCGCGCTGGAGCCCGTGAGCCGGGGCGTGTTCAAGTTCGACCCGGCTGGCATCCGGGCCGAGTTTGCGGCTGATAAGCCGATGTTTACGCTCAAGCAGGGCGGGCGCGAGTTTGTGTTTACGAAGGAGTAGTTTAAGAGTGTAGAGACGCAATATTTTGCGTCTTACGTCAGGGTTACATGGTCTAACGCAACCAGACGACAGACGCAAAATATTGCGTCTCTACCCCGCCCAACATTCCTATTTTCACCACCTTTGCTGCTTTCCAACTTTTTCTTCCCCATGTCAAAACCCATAACCCTGGCCGCCGCCCTGCTGCTGGCCGGCGCCGCGGTAGCCCAGCCCACCGTGCCTACTGCCCCGGCCGGCGCGGCCAAAATCAAAGTAAAAACCAAGCGCGGCGCGGCCCCAGCCCCCGCTGCCCCGGCTACCGACTACTCGGTGCCCTACGCCGCCAGCATCACGCCCGAGGGGCTGAAAGCCGACCTTTCGGTGCTGGCCTCAGACGAATACGAAGGCCGCGAAACCGGCCAGAAAGGCCAGAAAATGGCCGCCGACTACATCGCCAAAGCCTTCGCCAGCTACGGGCTGGCGGGGCCGGTGCCGGGCTCGGACAATCCGTACTTGCAGCATTTCAGCATGAACCGCGTGGGCGTAGACCCAGCCTCGTCCATCAGGATTGGCAACCGGACGTTTGTGGCGGGCAAGGATTTTTACGTGCTGGTGCGCAACCAGGCCACGGCCGTGGCCGAGTTGCAGCCCACGTTTGTGGGCTACGGCATCAACACTACCGGCTATTCTGATTTCATCCCCGACGACCCCAAGCTCAAAAACAAAGACTTGATAATGCTGCTCGGCGAGCCTCTGAACAAGGCCGGCCAGCCGCTGCTGAGCAAAGACGGCAAGCCCACGGCCTACGGCGGCACGGGCTTTACGGAGATGGGCGAGCGTAGCCCCACCATGCGCGGCCTCACGCCGCGCTCCACGTTTCGCATTATGCCCAGCGTGGCGGCCCTGGCCGCGGTGCCCAAAGACTACGGCCGCATGCAGGTGGGCGAAGAGCGCCTGGAGTTTCCGGGCGCGCCGGCCGGGCCCGGCGGCTCCAACGTCTTCTTCGTATCGCCCGAGATGGGGGCCGCCATGCTCGGCACTACCCCGGCCGGGCTGGCCAAGTACCAGAAGGCCGTGAGCGCGGCCGGCAAGCCGGTGGCGTCGCCCTTCAAACCCGTGGCTATCCGGCTACAAGGCGGCGAGCGCAAAGAGCCCTTCACCACCGAGAACGTGCTGGGCTACCTCGAAGGCGGCGACAAAAAGGATGAGGTAGTGGTGCTGTCGGCCCACTACGACCACCTGGGCATCAAAAACGGCATCGTGTATAACGGGGCCGACGACGATGGCTCGGGCACGGCCAGCGTGCTGGCGATGGCGCGGGCCTTCACCCAGGCCAAAAAGGATGGCCACGGCCCGCGCCGCAGCATTTTATTCCTGGCCAATGTGGGCGAGGAAGAAGGCTTGCTGGGCTCGCAGTACTACACCGACCACCCGATTTTCCCGCTCGCCAATACCGTCACCGACCTTAACATCGACATGGTGGGCCGCGTGGATACCCTGCACCAGGGCAAAAGCGACTACGTGTACGTGGTGGGGGCCGACAAGCTTTCGCAAGACCTGAACACGCTGAGCGAGGCCACCAACCAGCAGTACCAGCCGCTGGCCCTCGACTACAAGTACAACGACCCCAACGACCCCGAGCACATCTACTACCGCTCGGACCACTACAACTTTGCCAAGCACGGCGTGCCGATTATCTTCTACACCAGCGGCTTGCACAAAGACTACCACCAAACCACCGACGACGTCGATAAAATCGACTTCCCGGCGATGGCCCGGCGCGACCAGCTCATCTTCCACACCGCTTGGGCGGTGGCCAACCGCGACCAGCGCCTCGTGGTAGATGCCAAGTACGCCCCCACCCCCGCCGACCTCGACCGCTACGTGGGCACCTACGCCAGCACCCAGATTCCACTCAAAATCACCTTCACCAAGGAAGGCGCAACGTTGCAAGCGCAGGCCACCGGCCAGCCCGCCTTCCCGCTGGAGCCCGTGCGCCAGGGCGTGTTCAAGTTCGACCCGGCTGGCCTGCAAGTGGAGTTTGAGGCCGGCAAGCCCAGCTTCACGCTCAAGCAGGGCGGCGGCAGCTTCGTGTTTACGAAGGAGTAGGTAGCGCGGACTTTCAATCCGCGAGTGCGTAGCAAACCCAAGTTTCGGCGTAGCCCCAGCGGGGCGACCCGTTGGTAAAAATTGGGGAACACTGCCTATCCCAAGCCCCGTAGGGGCGACCCCTTCACCTGTTGGGTCGCCCCTACGGGGCTTTTGCCTTTCGCTTACCGCTCGCTACTACCGACGGGTCGCCCCTACGGGGCTACGCCGAAACTTGGGTTTGCTATGTACTCGCGGACTGAAAGTCCGCGCTACCGCCGAAAGCTCAGGCCCAGGAAATACTCCCTGTCCACGGAGTGCGTAAGGGGCAAATGCGCCCCAAAATCGAGCTGCACGTTGCTGGAAATATCCACCTGCGGCCCCAGGTTCACGGAGCTGTGCCAGGCACTTTGGCGGGTGTCCCAGTAGCCCACTAGCTCTACGAAGCCCTGCACGAGCTTGGTGAACTGGTAGTCGGTGGTAAGGGTGGGCGTGAGCTGGTAGAAATGCTGGCCGGCCTCGGGGTCGAAAAAATAATTATTGGCTACCTGGCCGCCCACGCTCCAGGTTTTGGTGCACTGAAAAATGCCGGTGAGCGTGAGGCCGGGCTCGTAGCCGCCATCGCCCACCCGGCCGCCGGTGGGCAGCTGCACGTAGCCCACCAGGCCCAGCGCGCCGCGGCTGTCGTCGTCGCCCACCAGCGTGTGTTTGAGGCGCAGCGTGAGGTCACCCACGCCGCGGTTCAGCTGGTTTTGGTCAAACGGGCTGGGGCCGGCTTCGGCGTCGTTGAAATTGTGCGAGTAGGTGTACGTGTCGAGCGCCACCTGAAAATCGGTGCGGTCGGTGAGGCCGATTTTGGCCAGGAAGTGGTTCACGTACCAGTCGTGCCCGTGCTGCGGCCCCTCGCGCCGCGTCAGCAGCCGCAGCACATCGGTTTCGTACTGAAAGTGGCCCGCATCCACCGAATACGGGCTTTCGGTGATGCCGGGGCGGTCGGGCACCATCGGGCGCATGTACTTGCGCGGGGTGGGGTTGAAAAGCGTGTAGTGCGTTTTATCAACGTCGATAGTATCGTTGAGCGGGTGGTTGGCCTGGGCGGCGGCGGGGCCGGCCAAGGCTAAGGACAGCAAAAAGGTGGGGTAGAAAGCGCGCATTGCAAAGCAGAAAAAGGGCGACAATTCTGCGCATACGCAGCCCGCGCCCACGCGGCCAGCCTAGTGGCCCTGACCTCCAGCTTATCCTAAAAAGCAGGTTGGCCGTATATTGCCGTTATTCATCAATTGCTCATGCGCCGCTCTACTTCTCTCCCCACTCTCTTCGCCGCTGGCCTGCTCACGGTGGCGCTCGCCGGCTGCGGCAAAAAGCCAGACGGCACGCCCTACGGCGTAGACCCCGCCAAGCTGCCCGAAGGCCGCCAACCCAAAGCCACCGCCACCTATAAACAAGACACGCCCAAAGGAGCCGAGCTGAACGCGGCCACCAACAGCGCCCGCGCCGGCCAGCCCACCAGCGCGGCGGCCCCCGCCCCGGCCGCCCGCTAGCGGCGCGGCGGGTAGTGGCCCCCAAAACCTACCTTTGCGGGTGCTATGCAGAAACCCAGCATTCCGCAAGGAACCCGCGATTTTGGGCCGGCCCAGGTGGCCCGCCGCCAATATATTTTCAGCGTCATCCGGCGCACGTTTGAAACCTTCGGCTACGCGCCGCTGGAGACGCCGACCCTCGAAAACCTCTCGGTGCTGACCGGCAAATACGGCGACGAAGGCGACCAATTGCTGTTTAAAGTTCTGAACTCGGGCAATTTCCTGGTGAAGGAGCGCCGGGGCGAAATCACGCCGCTCCTTACGCCCGAAGACCTCGACGCCGGCCCCAAGGTAGTGCTGCCTAAGATTGCCGAAAAGGGCCTGCGCTACGACCTCACCGTGCCCTTTGCCCGCTACGTGGCCATGAACCGGGGCACGCTCACCTTCCCCTTCCGCCGCTACCAGATGCAGCCCGTGTGGCGCGCCGACCGCCCGCAGCGCGGCCGTTACCGCGAGTTCTGGCAGTGCGATGCCGACGTAGTGGGCACCGACTCGCTGCTCTGCGAGGCCGAGATAGTGCTGATGATGAGCCGGGTATTCACCGAGCTGGGCTTGCACGATTTCACCATCAAAATCAACCACCGGGGCGTGCTGCGCAACATCTACCAGGCACTGGGCGGCGAGGGCAAGGAGGCCGATTTATTCGTGGCCATCGACAAGCTCGATAAAATCGGGCGCGACGGTGTAAGCAAGGAATTGCTGGACAAAGGCTTCGCGGAGCCAACCATCGACACGCTGTTTGCGCTGCTGGGCGTGGAGGGCGACTTCGAGGAAAAGCTGCGCCGCCTGCTGGCCGGCTTCGTCACGGCCGGCGTGGAGCCCGACGGCACGCGCCCTACAGATAGCGACGATACTAATGAAGACGAGTTGGCTTATTACCGCGGCTTGAAGGAGCTGGTGGAAGTACACGCGCTACTGCAAGCCAGCGGCTTCAAGCAGTTCGACCGGCTCGAATTTGACCCCACGCTGGCGCGCGGCCTCTCCTACTACACGGGCTGCATTTTCGAAGTTAAAATCAACAACGTGGCGATGGGCAGCGTGAGCGGCGGCGGGC
Organism: Hymenobacter sp.; assembly: GCF_035709525.1. GTDB lineage: Bacteria > Bacteroidota > Bacteroidia > Cytophagales > Hymenobacteraceae > Hymenobacter. The sequence continues at coordinate 6,151 of NZ_DASTEP010000216.1, forward strand.
GCTACGACAACCTTACGGGCTCGTTTGGGCTGCCGGGCGTGTCGGGCGTGGGCTTCTCGTTCGGGGTCGATAGAATCTACGACTGCCTCGAAAGCCTCGACCTCTTCACCGACACCGGCGAAACGCCCACCCGCGTGCTGCTCACGCACTTCGACGCGGCGAGCGGCCGGGCGACGCTGCCGCTGCTGGCCGAGCTGCGGGCGGCCGGCATCCCCGCCGAACTCTACCCCGACGCGGGCAAGCTGCAAAAGCAGTTCAAATACGCCGATGCCAAGGGCATTCCGCTGGTGCTGGTGCTGGGGCCGGAGGAGCTGGCGGCCGGCGTGGCCAAGGTTAAAATTATGAAAACGGGCGAGGAAAAGACCTTGCCGCTGGGCGAGGTAGTGGGCGCGCTGACGGCGTAAGTGGTCGCCCGTCCGTCTGTCATGCTGAACGCAGTGAAGCATCTCTAC
>NZ_DASTEP010000217.1:0-21361 GCF_035709525.1 Hymenobacter sp.
CACCACGCGAGATGCTTCGCTGCGCTCTGCATGACCATTTTTCCTAACTCGGAAAGCAGGCTATTCTTTGTAAAACTGCACCGGGCCGTTGCTGACGCCCACCACCAGGTAGGGCTGGCGGTTCACCAGGATTTCGCTCACCGATTTCACGTCGCCCAGCACGCAGAGGCCCGCCGCGGGCTGTGGCACGTAGCGAAAGTGGCCGCGGCCGTCGCCTTGCAGCAAGCAGCCGTAGCCGGCGTCCAGGCTGCCGATTTTCAGGCGGTTGTCGGTGTGGTTGCCAAGTAGCAGCAGGTCGCGGTGTCCGTCGTGGTTGTAGTCGCCGCTCGTAATCTGGGTAACTACCGAAAACTGGGCTTCCATCGGCAGCTCGGTGGCCGCGAACTTGCCGTTTTGGTTGAGGTACAACGTGGTGCGCAGCTCGTTGGCTTCCAGCTTGCCGGCCTTGCCGAGGTCTTCGGGGCTGAAAATATCCGTCATCACGGCGTCGGCGTAGGCTTTGTACGACGTGAAGCGGCGGCGCATGGAGTAGATTTCCTCGTTCAGCTCGTCGCGGCTCACGAAGGGGTAGCTCTTGCCCTGCACGTAGAAATTCAGGAAGGGGTCGATGGAGCCATTGTTGTCAAAATCAGCGTAGTACAGCTCGGCGGGCTCCTGGGCGGTGGCTTGCAGGGGGCTGTTGGTGCCGAGGTTGCCGGCCACTATATCGGGCTGCCCGTCGGCATTGACGTCGGCCACGTGCAGGCTAAACCAGAAGCCTTGCTGGGGCGTCGCGAAGTACGCGGCGGTCTGGTTCTGAAAGCCTTGCGCGGTGTTCAGCCACACGCTTATCGGCATCATCTCGCCGCACATTACCAAGTCTTTGCGACCGTCCTTGTTTAGGTCTACCCACTGCGCATCGGTCACCATGCCAGCGTTGGCAAAGGGCACGCTGGCGGCCGCAAACTTGCCGTGGCCATCGTTGAGCAGCAGGTAGCTGGGGGGCGGCAGCGGGTAGCGGCCCGGTATCACCCGGCCCCCCACGAAGAGGTCCAGGTCGCCATCGTTGTCGGCGTCGGCCGCCCGCACGCAGCTTTTGCTGCCGGCATTCAGCGCAGGCAAGTTGCTGATAGACAGGATTAAATGGCCCTTGCCATCGTTGATATACAGCTCATCTTGCAGCTCATCCTGCCCGGCCTCGTAGAGCGCGTAGCCGCCCTTGGCGAGGTACAAATCGGGAAAGCCGTCGCCGGTCGTGTCGAAGAAAACGGCGGCGGCCACCGTGCCGCCCGGCTGGCTAGTGTTGCGCACCAGCGGCGCCTCCACGAACTTGGCCCCCGGCTGTTGCAGGTACAGCTTGCCCACCTCGCCGGCCGCGCCGCTCACGAACAAATCGTCGAGGCCGTCCTTATTCACGTCGGCCTTCGCCAGCACCGGCGCGGTTTTGGAGTACATAAACAGCATGAGCAGCTGGCGCTTAAAGTCGTTCAGCGTCACTTCCTCGGGCTTGAAATCGAACAGCGGGGCCACCGGCTTGAACACGGGTTTCGGGGCCGGCGCGGCCCGCACGGCGAGCCGGGCGGTCGGCGGGCTGATGAGTTGCAGCAGCTGGTTAGCCGGCACCGCTTTGAGCAGTTGTGTCGCTTGGTTGGGCCAAATAATGCGCACGGAGTCAACGCGCTGGCTGGTGCCGAGGCCAAAATTCAGCGTAGTCGAAACGCACGATAAGTAGCCCCGGTTGGGGTTGACTTCCTGATACTGCACCAGGCCGGGCGTGTGCACGTACACCTTGGCTCCCACCGCCTGCGTGTTCTTGTCCGAGCCTTTCAGCTTGAGGGCCAGGTAGCTTGCGTGGTGGTCTTCGGTGCTGCGGTTGCGGTAAATGCTGGCCGGCTGGTTGATGGTATTGACAATCAAATCCAGGTCGCCGTCATTGTCCAGGTCGGCGTACACCGCGCCGTTCGACATATTGGCTTGGTTCAAACCCCATTCCTGCTGCTTATTGGAAAACGTTAGATTGTGCTCGTTTCTAAAGATGTAATCGGGCACCGAGGTTGAAGGCATCGCCGTTACCAAATCCATTAACTGGAATGGCTCGCGCGCCATTGCTTTTTTGATTTTGTAATCGCCCCAATAGCGTAGAAAATCCTTATTGGTATAATCGCGCAAATACCCATTGCTAATATAAATGTCCTTGTAGCCGTCGTTATCGAAATCAGCAATCAGCGGGCACCAGCTCCAATCAGTTTTCGATACCCCCGCTAATTGCCCAATCTCGCTGAACGTGCCATCACCATTATTCAGGTGCAGCATATTGCGCATATACTGCGGATACAGCTCCTGCTGAAGCATTAGCCCAAATGTTTCGTAATTCTCCTGGAGCTGTAACGATTTTTGCCGGTGGTTGTCGGCCGGCAGCATATCCAGAGTGAATATGTCGGGCTGCGCATCATTATTGAAATCGGCAATGTCTACGCCCATCGAAAAATGAGAGTGGTGCCGCAGCATCTGTTGTGATTGGTTGGTAAACGTGCCGTTATGCTGATTGATGTATAGATAATCCGGCTCGTTGTAATCGTTGGTAACGTAGATGTCGGCCCAGCCATCCTTATTAATATCCGCAATGGCGATGCCCAAGCCGAACGTCAGCGGATTTTGGATGATGCCGGCAGCCTTGGAAACGTCGGTGAAGTGGCCGTTATCGTTCTTAAATAGCTTGTTGCCGGCTAGTATGTCTACCTCGTCTTTGCGGCGAGCAAACTCCATGTTGTCAATCTTTTTTACATTATGATTGAGCAAAAACATGTCCAAGTCACCGTCATTATCATAATCGAAAAACGCGGCCTGCGTGCTATAGCTCGGGTCGGCCAATCCATAAGCGGCGCCTTCCTCCTGAAACTTAGTGTTGCCTTGATTAATAAATAATTGATTGCGGCGCGCATCATCCGAGCCCTTGCCGGAGTAGCAGATATAAATATCCAGTAGCCCGTCGCCGTTCACGTCGGCCATTGTAGCCCCCGTTTTCCAGCCGCCCTTGCGGCCTTCTAATAAGGGCGATGCTTGGGTAGTAATATCCTTAAATTTAAAATTGCCTAAATTTAAGTAAAGCTTATTCGGTCGCATGTTGCCGGTGAATAGCAAGTCCGATAGTCCGTCGTTATTGATGTCGCCTACTGCTATCCCGCCGCCATTGTAAAAATATTCATAGGATAGGATATTGAGTGCTTCGGTTTCGTTGATTGTATTAGCGAAGCTGATGCCGGTTTCTTGTTCGCTGAGCAAGCTGAATAAGGGTTGCTGCGCATTGGCGCTAAAAGCAGTGCTACTTAAAAAAAATACGAGCAACCAGCGATAGCTGAACCCGAAGCGGCAGAGATACATGGGGGTGGGAGAGGTTGATAGGCTGGATGATTAATTGCTAGATTTACTGGCTTAGAGGCGCTGTTGCCTTCAAAATTTAGCTGTCATTGCGAGCGTAGCGAAGCAATCGCATCTGTTCAGTGCACTCGCCGGGTACCGTTCGGGTGCGATTGCTTCGCTGTGCTCGCAATGACAGACGGTTTGTTACTTAGTTAACTTATTTACAGCTACTTTGCTTGAGGCGGCCTTCAGAGCCGCCAGCGCGCCCGCTGACACATTGCCGAACAGCGAGACGCCGGCCGCGCCATTGCGCAGGGCGTTTTCGATGCCTTGCTGCACCTCGGTATCGTTCTGAAAATCGGGTAGGAAGAGACCGGCGTACAGCGGAAATTTGCCTTTGAGGGCCTGCACGCCTTCGGCCACGGCCTGGCCAATCCAGGCCACGTTTTCCTTGTAGAAGCCGTGGTAAATCATGGGGCACACGGCGCTGATGTTCCAGTTTACCCAGTCCTGCTTCACGTTGCGGTGGGCGATGTCGGGGGTCGGGAAAACGGCGGCCGTGATGGGCTTGCGGTACTGCCGAGCCACGGCCGTGAGGCGGCGCACCACCTCATTCACCCGCTGGTAGCGAAAGGCCCGCCACGACGGGCTGGCCTCGGGGTATTGCACCGTGTCGATGTCGATGCCGTGCTCGGTTTTGTAGGTTGCCTTGCACACCGGGCAGTAGCAAAAGTCGTATTCGGGCAGCTCGCTGGTTTGCACGATGCCGTACTTGGCCCAGAGGTTGACGGGTAGAATCACGTCGCAAAAGCGCACGTAATCAAGGTGTATGCCATCGACGTAGTCTTTTTTGAGGGCGGCGGCGTAGTCTTGCTCCAGGTACTGCTTCACCTCCTCGCGCGAGGGACAGAGCCAGCGGTAATAATCCACGTAGGGCGGGTGGGTGGCGCAGGATTCGCCCCGGCGGCTCACGGCGTACCACTCGGGGTGGGCGGCCAGCAGCGTTTTTTCGCCCCGGTTCATGGTCCAAATCCAGCGGTGGGCTTCCAGCTTTTGCGCCTTGGCCGCCCGAAAATGCCGCTCGCTGTCGGCTTCAAAAAAGATGCCCCGAATGCCCGCCTCGTAATACTGCCGGTAGCGCTCGGTAAGCTGGGCGGCGGTGTCCTTGGGGTCGGGGTTAATCCAGACCCAGTGCTTCCAGCCAGTGGGCGAGGGCGCGCTCGGGTCGGCGGCCGGGGCGGCCGAGAGGAGGGGAGCCGACAAGCCCAGCAACAAGCTGTCTTGCACAAATTTGCGGCGGCTGTTCATGGCTTTACGGGTTCAAGCAGGCCCTCATCGTTGAGGCGAAAAGTGGGCTGGCCGGTGGCGGTGAGGGTGGCGGTAAACTGGTAGGGCGTGGCGGCGAGTTGCAGCTCGTTGGCTTGCTGGTCTACCTCGACTTGCGCGGGCAGTTGAAGCTCGGCCAGGGTGCTGGCGTAGCGGCCGGTTTTCTCCTTGTGCTGCTGCTGGCGGTAGTACACGCGCCACAGCTGCTGCTTGCGGCGCTCGGCTAGTGGTAGCTGCCAGGTGGTGCCCGGCTGGCGCGTAAACTGCAAGTAGCCCCAGCGCTCGGGGTAGTGCATGTTGATGACGCCCTGCGGCGACCACACCCAGTTGTGCTCGGGCAGGTCTTTGCCGCTGGCATCACGCAGCTTCTGGTTTTTGCCGTTCGCAACCTGTGTGTTCCACTCCACCCGCGAGAAATTGATGCGCCACAGCGTGCCCTCGGCGGGCGGCTGCCAGGGAAAACCCATCCGCACGGCCTTGAGCGGGATGGCCATTTCCACCGTCCAGCTGCGGTCGGTGTCCTGTGGCTTATTCAGGGTGCCGTCGATGGCCACGCCCGATTGCAGCCCGGCCACGTCCCAGCTGATGAGGGCGTCGCCCTGGTTGCGGTAGGGCTTGGGCAGGTAGAGGTCGAAAATCTTGTTCAGCGCGTTGACCTCGACTTCAAAATACTGGTGCGTGTTGTTATCGGGGTCGATAAACACCTCGAAGTCATTATCATAATAGATAATGTCGTCGTGGCGCGTTTGGTAGGCCCAGATTTGGGGCTCCTGCAAGGTGGCCGCCACGAACAGCGTCGAGTCGTTCCACAGCATCTTCACCCGCGTCTGATGGGTGGGCAGGGGCTTGGCCGCGCCTTCGATATCCACGAAGTTGGTGGTCCAGGCGGCTTGCTGCCAGGCGGCTTCCGTGAGGCGGCCGTCCATCCGCAGCGGCTGGCTGGTGTGCTGCACCACGTAGCCTTTGGGCGGCGTGAAAAGACCTTCCAGGTCTTGGAAATTGACCTGGGCCTGCGCGGGTAAGGCCAGGCCCAAGCTTAATAGGATAACTGGCCAACCCGCAGGCCGCTGGCAGAAAAGAGAAGATAGTACGTGCATAAAACCTTAAGCCCGGTACCTAAACCGGCAAGCTGAGTACTCAGCCAAAAATAAGCGTGCTGTTCTGGCGTAGCGCCTCACCCCCCGGCCCCCTCTCCGAAAAGGAGAGGGGGAGCCTGACGATTTCTGATGTTCGCTTTCGTTGGCTTGCATTCGGCTCCCCCTCTCCTTTTCGGAGAGGGGGCCGGGGGGTGAGGCGACACGTTTGCACGGCTAAACAGAACCAATCACTTACTACAAAAAAAAGGAGGCTTTACCCCAGCTTTGCCCGGAATAAAGCCTCCCTTGTCAGGCGGTGCGGCGGGGGTTATTTATCCCACCACACGCGCGAGGTCAGCAGGTCGCCGCCGCTGAGGCTGGCCACGCCGGCTGCGTAGCCGCTGGGGTTGTTCGATACTTCCGTGACGGGGTAAATCAGGCGGCGCGGGATGGTGCCGCCGGTCACGTTGCCGGGGTAGTTCACGGGCGTCAGCACTGGGAAGCCCGACCGCCGCCAGTTAAACCAGCCCTCGATGAAGTTGAAGGTAGTGCACGCTTCCAGCCAGTACTGCTCGTTGATTTGCTGGAGCTGATTGCTGGCCCCCAGGGGGTTGGCCAGCAAGTAGGCATCGGCAGTAGCCTGGCTGATGGTGGCCGCCGAGCTGAACTGCGAGAGCGAGAGCATGGCCCCGCGCACCCCGTTGGCGTAGTGCGTGGCGGCCGTAGCACCCACGCTCCAGCCGCGGGTAGCCGCTTCGGCGAGCAAGAGCTCCGTTTCGGCATACGTCAGCAAGAAATTAGGGGCGCTGCGCTGAATGTACACGGCCAGGCGGGGCCGCGAGTAGTTGCCCAGGATGGCCTCGTTGCCGGCGGCACCCGTAGCGCCGGGGTAATCCGAGCGCTTGCGGATGTCGAACGCCCCGCCCGTCTGGTCGTAGCCATTGGGCAGGCCCCGCTGCAGGCTGGCGGTGTTATCGCCTACCAGGGCCTGGTTTGCATTGGCGGTAGCGCCCGCGGCCGGAATCTCGGCAATGGCACTCAGGCGGGGGTCGCTGGTGGTGCGCAGGTAGTCAATCAGGGTCTTGCTCCACTTCACTTCCCGGAAGTCGTCGGTGGTGAGCAGGGCGTTGGTGGTCGCGTTCTGCGTGTCGCCGAACGCAATGTCCCCCCGCACGAGGGCATTGTCGGTGTAGCTGGTCATGGTGCCAGCGGCGGCTGCTTTCTCGGTGTAGGTTTTGGCCAGGGTAATGTTCGCCTTGGTCATGCGCATGGCCACCCGCACCATCAGCGAGTAGCCCAGCTTCTTCCACTGCGCCACGTCGCCGGCATAAAGCAGGTCGCCCGAGGCTTTGGGGCCCGCCGCATCGAGGCTCGTGATAGCTGCGTCAAGCTGCGTTAGCATGGCCGGATAAATGTCCTGCTGCTTGTCGTACTGCGGCGTGGTGATGCCCTTGCTCGCCTGCACGGCCTGCGAGAAGGGAACGTCGCCGTAAGTGTCCGTAATGCGCTGGAATATCATGATTTTCATGATATTGCTGATGGCAATCACGTTGGTGTAGCGGCTGGCTCCCTGGGTGTTGGCTACGTCAATGGCCTGCTGCAAGCGGCTCAGCGCCGTGTAGCCCTGGTTGAAGATGAGCGCCTGATAGCCCGTGAAGCCGCCGGAGTTGGTGTACTTGTCGCCGTTGCCGTAATAGTTGAACGTGCTGGCCAGGCCCTGAATGGCCGGGGCCGGGTACAGCAGCTCGCCATACCCCGTGTTGGCAAACGTGAGCTGGCCGTCGGCAAGCAGGTAGTTGGGGTTCAGGTTGGCGGCCGAGGCGGCGGTGGGGTTCGTGTTTATTTGGTCGAGGTACTTTTCCGAGCAGGAAGTGCTGAACAGAACGGCCGTTAGAGCGGCGTAGATAGCTGTCTTTCTCATCGCGCTAGCTTATTTGAATTTAACATTGAGCGTAACCCCGTATGTGCGGGCGAAGGGCAGCGAGCCGCCTTCTACCCCAGCGTAGGCCACCAGGGGCGAAATGGTATTCTCCGGGTCGATGTTGTCGGTGCGCTTCATAATGGTGAACAGGTTGCGACCCACCAGCGACAAGGTAACGGCCTGGAACGGCGTGCGCGCGAGCAGCGCCTGGTTGAAGGTGTAGCCGAAGGTGAGCTGGCGGAACTTGATGAAGCTACCGTCGAGCACCGACAGCGCCGACACGTTGGAAGCCAGCGTGGGGTAGTACGTGTAGGCCGGCACCACCACGGTGTTGGGCTGGCCGGTCTCGGTCACGCCCACGGCTACTACGCCATTGTCGCGACCTTCGAGGGTGGCCTTGTTCAGGCCGCGGGTGTACGAGTAGTATTCGGTGGCCGACAAAATCTTGTTATTGAACTTGTAGTCAATTAAGAATGACAGATTAAAGTTCTTAAAAGTGACGTCGTTGTTGAAGCCGCCGTACAGGTTGGCGATGCCCGAGCCCATCGGCTTCAGGTCGCCGCGCATCGGAATGCCGTCGGCACCCACGATTACGTTGCCGCTGGCGTCGCGCTTGTAGTCGTAGGCCCGCACTTGCGAGATGGCGAGGCCCTTCACGATGCCGATGTTGGCGTTCATGGGGCGGTAGGTGCCGGTTTGCAGCGGGGTGCTGGCCCCACCGTCGATGTCCAGTACCTCGTTGTGCAGCTTGGTGAAGTTGAAGCTCGAAGTCCAGGTGAAGGCACCGCGCTTCACCGGCACCACGGTCAGGGCCAGCTCTACGCCGCGGTTCAGGGTCGAGCCTAGGTTCACGGTATTGCCCTCGTAGCCCGAAGCTATGGAAAGCGTAGCATTTACAATCTCGCCGGTGGTTTTGCGGTTAAAGTACGCGACATCCAGCCCGATGCGGCCGTTGAGGAACTTCAGCTCGGTGCCTACTTCAAACTCGCGCAGGTTATACGGGCGCAGGTTGGCGTTGGGCAGCGTCGAGCTAAAATTAGCGCGCGGTACCCCGTTGATGGGGTTACCGATGCTGTAGTACTGCTGCGTCAGGTAGGGGTTAGCGGCCTCGCCGCTGGTTTTGGCATACGAGGCGCGCAGCTTGCCGTAGCTCAGCACCGACGATTCGAGCAGGTCCGAGAAGATGAAGCTACCGGCCACCGACGGCGTGAAGATGCTCCGGTTGTTGGTGGGCAGCGTCGAGAACCGGTCGTAGCGGCCCGTAGTGCTCAGGGTCAGAAACTTGTACGTGAAGTCGGCAGTGTAATACACCGAAGGCGTCACCAGTTCCGAGTACTGGTACTCACGGTTGGGTGTGCGCACGTTGGTGGGCGTGTACAGGTAAGGCACAATGAAGTTGCCACCGAATAAGCGCAAGCTCTCAAACTTGTTGCGGCGATAGTTGGCCCCTACGCTGGCACTGATGGAGAAGTCCTGGTTCAGGGCTTTGTTGAACGACAACAAAGCGTCGGAGTTCATTTCCAGGCGGTTGCCCAGGGTCTGGTTGTCGAGGGCACCCTCACCGGCGTTCGAGTACAGCGTGCCGTAGGGCGTCACGCCAAAGCGACGGTCGTTGGAGTAGTCGTAGCCGACGCGGCCCTGCAAGAACAGGTAGTCGGTAAAGGCGTATTTGGCTGCTATCGAAGTAATGAGGCGCTTGCGCGACACATCGTTCACAAACTGGTTTACCACAAACCAGGGGTTGGTCGTGTAGCTGTCCGCGTTCCAGGCCGTTTCCAGCCCGTTGTTGTTGGCATCAAAGCCGGGGTTCAGCGTATTCTGGTCGATGTTGGGGGCCAGAAACAGGATGTTGTTGGCGTTCAGCGGCGCGTCGCTCAGCTGCGGGCGGTTGGTGTCGTTCTGGTCAATGTAGCTGGCCGCCAGGTTGAAGCTCAGCTTGGTTGTCAGGTCATAAGACGTGCTGAAGTTGGCCGTGCGGCGCGTCAGACCGCTGTTGCGCAGGATAGACTTGTTATCCAGGTTCGACAGCGACAGGCGGTACGTGCCTTTTTCGCCGCCGCCCGAAACGGAAACCGTGTTGGTCCAGGAAGGGGCCGTGCGGTAGAAGTTGTTGATGTTCCCCTTCACCTTCGAGTACGGGTGCAGCTGGCCATCGATGCCGATGGTGGGGGTGCCGTCCAGCTTCTGGCCCCAGGCCGTGTTGCCCGAGATAATAGCCGAGGCTTTATCGGTAGGGCGCAGGTTTTGGCTGCCCTGGCCATACTGGTCCTGAAAGTTGGTGTTGTCAACCGCCCGGTCAAGCTGGAAGTTCGTGTTGTACTCAATTGTCGATTTAGTCCGCGAGCCGCTCTTGGTCGTGATTTGAATAACGCCGTTGGCCGCCCGGGCACCGTACAGGGCCGAAGCGGTCGAGCCTTTCAGCACCGTCACGTTCTCAATATCATCGGGGTTGATGTTGCTGATACCATCGCCCAGGTCAGCCCCGCCCCACTCGCCGGCGCTCCCGCGCACCGTGTTGTCCATCGGCACCCCGTTGATAACAATCAGGGGCGACGACGTACCCGAGAACGACGTGACGCCCCGAATGTTGAGGCGAGCCGACGAGCCGGGGCCGCCGCTGGCGCCCGATACGTTCAGGCCCGCTACGCGGCCTTCGAGCGAGTTGGCCACGTTGGTTTCGCGGGCCACGTTGAGGACGCCGGCATCCACTTTGGTCACGGCGTAGCCGACTTTGCGCTCGTCTTTTTTGATGCCCAGCGCCGTTACTACTACTTCGCCAAGCTCCTTGTTGTCCACCGCCATCACGACGTTGATGGAGGAGCGGCCCTTCACGGCCACCGTCTGGCTCACGTAGCCCACGTAGGAGAATACCAGCGTGGCATCGTCGGGCGCGGTGATGGCGTAGTTGCCGTCCGCGTCAGAGGTAGTGCCCTGCGTGGTGCCGCTCACCAGGATGCTGACCCCGATGAGGGCCTCGTTGGTCGAACTGGTGATTTTGCCGGAAATCTTGCTCGTCTGCGCGTAGCTATAGCTTCGACACAGCAGCAAGAGTAATACAAGTAGTGGTACTATTCTTCTCATGATGGGCTGGGGGGAATAAGTGAAAGTGAAGTGGTAAAGTGGAAAACAAGGCGTGCGCCGCAACGCGCTCACGGTAGCGAAGCCTGGCTGGCCTGGGAGACAGCCAACGCGATGCAAAAACGTTTAGGCAACTTGGCAAAAAAGCTGGCTCAGCAGGCCGAATACTCAAAAAAAGAACACTGGAAAAGGCCGGGGCGAGCGTGTAAAGCAGCGCGAAGCGCCTGCTGATGCGCCGTAGAGCTGGCGCGGGTGCGGGCGGGGTAAGGCAGTAGCTGGAAGTAGCTTAGAAATAGAAGTTTTCAGAGTAGCGACAGTTGCTCATCGACTCTGCAGTATCAGGGCGTAGCTGCTTGGTAGCCTAAGGATGAAAAAGGCTTGGTGGATAAGGAATTATGCTTAAAGACTGATGCAAAGCACCTGTTTGAAAAAGCCTTCTAAACCACCAGGCCGATAACCTAGTCACGGAATGTTCATCAGGCTCTTTATCAAGGCTTACTAAAACCTTGAAAATAGCCGTTTAGGAATGATTCAAAAGTAAGCAGTTGTTTGTTGCGAAACAAATAAATTATAGTAGCATAATAGGATTGGCTGCGCTCTTTCAATTGCCGTTTTCCAAAAAGCAAACGGCGGCCTTACTGCATGACTGAGCGGGGCCGGTCGGCCGGGGCCACGCCCCAGGTGGCGCTAGGCCGGGGGCCCATTTCCAGCACCAGCGAGCCGCCTTGCAGCAGGTCGCGGTGGGTGATGTACGACTTCGTATAAGGCTGGCCATTGCGCAGCACGCGCTGGATGTACTTGTTGGTCGGGCTGTTGTTCTTGGCGCTGATGGTGAGCGTCTTACCACTGCCCAGCGCGAGCGTCGCCTGGTTCACCGACGGGCTGCCGAACACGTAGGCCCCGTTGGCGGGGTTGAGCGGGTAGAAGCCCAGCGCCGAAAACACGTGCCAGGCCGACATTTGCCCCACGTCCTCGTTGCCGATGATGCCGTCGGGCTTGGTCGTGTAGAAGTTGTCGGTGATGAAGCGGACCTTTTCGGCCGTTTTCCAGGGCTGGCCCACGTAGTTGTAGAGGTAGGTGATGTGGTGGCCCGGCTCGTTGCCGTGGGCGTACATGCCGATGAGCCCCGAAATATCGGGCGAGGCCTCGGCCCCCATGTTGCCTTTCACCACGAACAGCGAATCCAGCTTCTGGCTGAAGCGTTTTTCGCCGCCCAGCAGGCCAATCAGCCCTTCCACGTCCTGCGGCACGAGCCAGGTGTACTGCCAGGCGTTGCCCTCGGTGAAGTCGCTTTTCATGTGCACCGACGAAAACGGGTTGAACGGCGTGCGCCACTCGGTTTGCGACACCCGGCCGCGCATGAAATCCACGTGCTTGTCGAAGTAGTTCTGGTAGTTCTGGGCGCGCTTGCTGAAATAGGCGTAGTCTTCGGTCTTGCCCATTTGCTTGGCCATCTGGGCGATGCACCAATCATCGATGGCGTATTCCATGCCTTTCGACACGCTCTCAACCTCGTTATTGGCGGGGATGAAGCCGAGGGCTTTCACGTCTTTCAGGCCCCAGTCGTCGCGCATGGCGGTGGCCTTCACGGCCTCGTAGGCCAGGTTGGCATCGAAGCCTTTGAAGCCCTTGAGGTAGGCGTCGGCTACCACGGGCACGGCGCTGTAGCCCACCATGCAGTTGGTTTCGTTGGCCATGAGGTGCCACACCGGCAGCTTGCCTTGCTGCTGGTAAATGGCCAACATGCTGCTCACCATGTCATTAACCCGCGTGGGCTGGAGCAGGGTAAAGAGCGGGTGCGCCGCCCGGTAGGTATCCCAGAGCGAGAACGTAGTGAGGTTGGTGAACTTGGCCCCGGTATGTACCTGCTCGTCGGTTCCCCAGTAGTCGCCGTTGTGGTCGTTGAAGATGGACGGCGCTACCATCGTGTGGTAGAGCGCCGTGTAGAAGGTCTTCATCCGCGCCGGCTCGGCCTGAATGCGGACTTTTTGCAGCTCCCGGTTCCAGCTGGCATCGGCGGCGGCGGCCACGCGGGCGAAGTTCCAGTGCGGAATTTCGGCCCGGATATTGGCCAGCGCGTTGGTGGTGCTCACGGGCGAAATGCCCACTTTCAGCTTCACTACCTCGCCGGCCTGGGTCGTGAAGGTAAGCACGCCCTTGATGCGGCTGCCGGTCGCGGCGGGAGCGGTATTGCCCAGCGAATCAGTCACCTGCACGCTGCTGAACTGCCGGATTCGCTTCGAGACAATAGCCGCGAAGTAGAGCCGCTGCTTTACGGCCCAGCCCTTGGAGAAGCGGTAGCCCACGAGCGTGCTGTCGTTGAGCTGCTCGATGTGAGTATCGGTGGCCAAGTCCCAGCCAATGCCCTGCTGTAAGTCGATGACCAAGTGCGTCGCGTCGGACTTTGGGAAAGTGTACTGGTGAAAGCCCACCCGCTCGCTGGTCGTGAGCTCGGCCTTGATGTTGTAGCGCTTGAGCCGCACGCTATAGTAGCCGGGCCGCACCTTTTCTTCCTTATGCGAAAATAGCGAAACAAAGCCGCCATCAGGGTTTTTGAGCGTACCCTTGCGCACGCGCACCGGGCCAGTAGTGGGCATCACGGCCACGTCGCCGAGGTCGCCGATGCCGGTGCCGCTGAGGTGGGTGTGCGAAAAGCCCACGATGGTGGAGTCAGAATAATGGTAGCCCGAGCACCAGTCCCAGCCCTCCGACAAGTTCACCGGCCCGAGCTGCACCGCCCCAAACGGCACGTTAGCCCCCAAAAACACGTGCCCGTGAAACCCGGTGCCGATGTAAGGGTCTACGTATTGCGTGAGGCTAGCCGGCTTAGCCGCCGCTGCCCGCTGGGCCGCTGCTGGCTGGGCTGCCAGACACCCACCTAACAGTACCAGCGCGGCTAATGGCAACCGCCCACGTCCGTCATGCTGAGCTTGCCGAAGCATCTCTACCGCTCCGTTGGACGAGGTGCGATGAAGCGATAGAGATGCTTCGACAAGCTCAGCATGACGGTTGATAATTTTGGTTAGCTTTTGCATAACAAATCGGGTGGGATAGAAGAGATTATTTACCAGCAATCGGCACCAGTTGCTTAGCCACGTTCCAGCCCTCGACCGACACCACCGGCGCGGGCTCGCCGGGCGTGGGCGTGTAATCCAGCCGCACGGTTTTGCGCTCGCCGGGCAGTACCGACACGTAGTTGTCGGAGTAGAACACCGGCAGCACGCGCTTCTGCGTCTGCGGATTAACTAGCGCCAATCGGTTGAAAAAGGCGACCGGCGCGCCGGCTGGGTTTGTGAGCGTGACTTCGATTTGACCCGTAGTGGCTTGCCGAGCGGCGATGCCGACGGCGGTTTTGGCCAGGGTTTTCAGGCCCGAGTATTCGCCCTTGGCATCGGGCAGCCAGTAGAGGTTATTGCTGAGCACCTGCTTGTTGAGGTCTTGCAATTGCAGCGAGAGGAACATGCCTTTCTGGCTGGCCAGCTGCTTCACGTTGGCGTTGATGGGCAGGTATTTCTTGGCCGACGAGGGATTGATTTCGACCACCACCTGCGTGATGGGCGTCTTCTTGCCGGCCATGTCGTAGGCATCGACCACCAGCATCAGGTCGCGCTTCACGTCGAAGCGGTTGTTGACGAGCGTTACCATGCTATCGACGGGGTTGTACATCACGTGCAGCGGCTCGCTGCCGGTGCGCAGGCCGTAGAGGCAGGCGTTGGGGTCGAGGTAGTAGTCGTACATCTGGCCGCGCAGGGCGGTCCAGGGGTTTTGGGTTTTCCAGATAATGCTGCCCGTGTACCAGTCCCACATGTGGGCGCTGAAGCCCTCCATGAGCGCCCGATACTGGTCGTAGTTGACGAGCTGCGCCTTCAGCCCAAAATCGCGGATGTCCTTGGGCGCGCCGTAGGGCAGCAAGTACTGCTCGTAGCCGATGTAGGTGTGGTAGGTCCACACCGAATCGACCTGCTCGGTGGGCTTGCTGTTGGCCCCGAGGTAGCGCGGCGGCACCAGGTTGGCGGGTAGCAGAAAGCGCTCCAGCGACTCCACGTCGCCCACGCCCACGGAGCCCACTTCCGAGTTGAAGGGGAACGTGCGGTGCCCCCAAAATTGGCTGATGGGCTGGATGCCGTACGGCCCGTCGCCGTTGCCGCCCAGCTGGTTATACGACATGCTGTCGGCGTTGGAGTAAGGGATAAACCAGCGCGTGCCGTCGAGCCTGGGCAGCAGCGTGTCCTGCATGGCGGTGAGGATATCCTGGGGCGGCGTGATTTCGTTGCCGCCGCACCAGATGGCCAGCGAGGCGTGGTTGCGCACGAGCTTCACCTGGTCGGCCACCGAGTTCACGAACAGGCGGTGGTCGTTGGGGTAGCGGCGGCGGGTCCACTGGTCTTCCAGCTTCATGGGGTCCACCCAGCGGCCGTTGCAGTCGCCGCTCATCCAGAAGTCCTGCATCACCAGCAGCCCGTACTTGTCGCAGGCTTCATAAAACTCGGGCCGCTCGACCAGCGCCCCGCCCCAAATGCGAATGAGGTTCAAATTCATGTCGCGGTGAAACCGGATTTCGGTGTCGTAGCGGGCCTTCGAGAAGCGCAGCATGGCATCCGAAATAATCCAGTTGCCGCCCTTGATAAAGATTTTCTGACCATTGAGCAGCACCTGCATACTGCGGGTGTAGTCGTTCCACTGGGGGCGGATTTCGCGCACGCCCACTTGCAGGGTTTCCTCGTCCGATACCGTTTTGCCACCCACCACAAACTGCATCTTGAGCGGGTAGAGGTGCTGCGCGCCGTAGCCGCTGGGCCACCACAGCTTGGGGTTTTGCAGGGTGAAGGTGGGTAGGCTCACTTGCTTGGTGGCGTGCGCGGGCACGCTCACGGCCTGCTTCACCACCTGGCCCGCGATGGTGTACTGCAACACGCCGCTCACGGCGCTGGCCGTCGGGTTTTCGAGCTCGGCCGTGGCGGCCAGGGTGGCCGGGGCCTGGGGGCCGGTGGGCCGGCGCACGCCCGGCACGTGGGTGATAACGTGCGGATTTTTGAGGTTGACCGCCCCGGTTTTCTCAATCGTGACCTTGTCCCAGATGCCGGTGTTGCGGTCGCGGATGGGCCGAATCCAGTCCCAGCCGGCCGTGTACTGGGTCGAAACGTTGCGGGCAATTACGCCATCGCCGCCCTGGCCGCCGTTGGGATTGCCCACGGGGTCGGGCGGGTACACCACCACGGCCAGGCGGTTGCGGCCGTTCTTGGCCAGGTAGGGCGTGATGTTGTAGGCCTGCCGCAAAAACATGCCGTGGTGCGTCTGCTTGTTGAGTTTCTGCCCATTCAGGTACACCTCGCAGCTGTAGTTCACGCCCCGCAAATGCAGCCACACCTGCCCTCCGCCCACGGCCGGCGCTTCCTGAAAATCCTTGGCAAACCAGTAGGTATAGTAGTCGCGCCCGGTTTTGTAGATGTCCGGAATGCGCTCGTTGTTCATCCCGAAAAACGGGTCGGGTACCTGCTTGTTGGCCAGCTGAGTAGTGAGCACCGTGCCCGGCACCACGGCCGGCTGCCAGCCCGCCAGCGCATACGTGGGCTGCGAAAGCTGCGGCCCGGCCGCCGACACCTTGGCGATGGGTTGGGCTAGCCAGCCAGTGTTCAGCTCGTAGCGTTGCTGCGCCGCCAGGGGCGAGGCGCTGGCCAGGGTTAGCAGGGAAAGCAGGTAGCGGTGGGTGGTCATGGGTGGGGAGTAGGCTCGTTCAACGGGTCGCCTCACCCCCGGCCCCCTCTCCGAAAAGGAGAGGGGGAGCCGGACGACACTGGCGATAGTAAACTGGATAGTACTGTTTTTCTAATTATGTTTTTGCGTCGAAAAGGCGTTTGGCTCCCCCTCTCCTTTTCGGAGAGGGGGCCGGGGGGTGAGGCGACCCACCCGACGAGCCCCTACGCCCGCCGTACCTTATGCCCCGCCACCCCGTAGAACAGAATAAACAAATAACACGGAATAACCAGCCAGTAAGCGTGTTGCGCCGTAAAATGGTCGGCCAATAACCCATAAAGCGGCGGCAGCACCGCGCCCCCGGCAATGGCCATGATAAGCAGCGACGACCCCAGCTTGGTAAAGCGCCCCAGCCCGTCGATGGCCAGCGGCCAGATTGCCGGGAAGATGAGCGAATTAGCCAGCCCCAGTAGCGAGATAAACAGCACCGATGTGTAGCCGGTAGTAAAAAGCGCGCCCAGCGCAAACAGTACGCCCGTCACGGCCGAAACCTGCAAGGCCTTCTCCTGCGAGATGAAGCGGGGAATAGCCACGATGCCGACGCCGTAGCCCACAATCATGGCCACCAGCGTGCAGGTAGTGAAAAACTTGGCCGTAGCCAGGGCAATACCCTGCGAAGCCCCATAGCTGATGATGGTATCGCCGGCAATCACTTCCACGCCCACGTAAAAAAACATGGCCAGCGCCCCCATAATTAGATGCGGGAAGTGGAAAATGCTCGTTTTGTTGGTGTTGGCGGCGGCCACGGCTTCGTCTTCGTGGTCGGTGTCGATTTCGGGTAGGGAGGAGAAATAGATTAGGGTAGCCAATAGCACCAGCACGCCCAGCATAAGCAAATAAGGCGTAACCACGCGGGCGGCCAGCGCGTCGAGCTCGGCTGCTTTGGCGGCGGGGCTCAGGCTACCCAGGCGCTTTACCAGCGCGTCGGCATCTTTCAGGGCCACCGCCCCCAGGGCGATGGGGGCCAGCGCCCCGGCCACCTTGTTGCAGATGCCCATGATGCTGATGCGCTTGGCGGCGCTTTCGCGCGGCCCCAGGATGGTGATGTAGGGGTTGGCCGCCGTTTGCAGCACGGCCAGCCCGGTGCCCTGCACGAATAAGCCCAGCAAAAACAGCCCGTAGGTGCGCGTGAGCGCGGCCGGCACAAAGAGCAGCGCGCCCACGCCCATTACCAGCAGCCCGGCCGACATGCCTTTTTTAAACCCCGTGGCTTTTAGTACCCAGGCCGAGGGAATGGCCATCACTAGGTACGAAATATAAAAGGCAAACGCCACCAGGTACGCCTCAAAATTGCTGAGCTCGCAGCTGATTTTCAGGTACGGAATCAGCACCGAGTTGAGCCAGGTGACGAAGCCGAAGATGAAAAACAGCGCCCCGATAATGACTATCGAGCGGGTTTGCTGGCGGCTGGCGGGCGGGGCCGGCGCGGTGGCTACGTTGGGCATGGGGCGGGGTAGAAGAGGGCTGAGAAAAGGAGACGTAGCGCGGACTTTCATTCCGCGAGTTGATAGCGCCTGGTGTTCGCAAACTAAAAGCCCGCGCTACTGCACCACCAACTCGTCGGCAAACAGCCAGGTGGTAGTTTCCTTGGCACCCGCGGCGGTTTTTTGGGCTTGCGCATTTTTGGCCGTGATGCGGATGAAGCGGGCCTTGGTTTTCTTCCAGTCGGCCTTCACTTCGTGGATGCCGGAGCCCGCCTGCGCCGCCGCCACCGGGGCAGTGTACACCGTTTTGTAGGTGCGGCCATCGGTCGAAACGGCGACTTCCAGCGCGGCGGGCAGCAGGATTTCATCTTCCGGCTTTTGCAGGAACGTGCTGCGCACGGCGCTGATGTCGGTGGCTTTTTTCAAGTCTATGGTCGCCACCAGGTCGTCGCCCAGGAAGCCCAGCCAGTGCCCATCGGTGTGGCTGACGGAGCCGTGCAGGCCATCGACCAGCGTGAGCGGGCCGCTGGCCAGGTAGTTTTTGTGGGGCGCGCTGGCCAGCCTGGTAGGGTCGGCAAAGGCTTTGTGCGCCAGCACGTCCGTGGTCGTTGTTTTGCCGGCCGGCTGCCCGTTTTCAAATGAAGTAGCCTTTACCGTAACCGAATTGGTGAGCGTAAACGGCTCGGTGTAGGCGATAGAGGCGGGGGTAGGGGCCGAGCCGTCGAGGGTATAGCGTATCTGCAGGCCGGTGGCATCGAGCAGCAAACTCACCACGTCGCCGCCCTTGGTAGTGTCGGCCACGAACTGCTGGCGCACGTTGAAGGCGCTCCTGGCGTAGGTGGCCCCCAGGGCGGCGTAGCGCTGGTACTGCGGCTGCATCCGCACCTTGAAGCTTTCCCAGTTTTTGAGGCGGGCGGGCGTCCAGAGCACTTCGGCCAGGGCCGACATGCGGGGTAGCGCCATGTACTCGACGCCCTGGTCGGTTTCGATGTATTCGGTCCACATATTGGCTTGCGCGCCCAGGATGTACGGGCGCTCGGCGGCGGTCAGCTCTTTGGGCGTGGGCTCGAAAGAGTACACTTTCTCCAGCGGCAGGTAGCCGCCGAAGGCCAGCGGCTCCAGGCTGGGGTCGCCCTGGTACTGGTTGAAATACAGGTACTCGCCGGGCGTCATCACCACCTGGTGCTTTTGCTTGGCGGCGGCGATGCCGCCGTCGGTGCCGCGCCACGACATCACGGCGGCGTTGGGGGCCAGGCCGCCCTCCAGGATTTCATCCCAGCCCATGATGGTTTTGCCCTTGCTGTTCACGAATTTCTCCATGCGCTGCACGAAATAGCTTTGCAGCTCGTGCTCATCCTTGAGGTGCTCGGCCTTGATGCGGGCCTGGCACTTGGGGCACACTTTCCAGCGGGTTTTGGGCGCTTCGTCGCCGCCGATGTGCACGATTTTGCTTGGGAAGAGCGGCATCACTTCCGTCAGCACATCCTGCAAAAAAGCGAACGTCTGCTCGTTGCCGGCGCAAAAAATATCGTCAAACACGCCCCATGTCTGGCCCACTTTAAATGGCCCGCCGGTGCACGACAGCTCGGGGTAGGCCGTGAGGGCGGCCAGCGCGTGGCCGGGCATCTCAATCTCGGGCACCACCGTGATGTAGCGCTCCTGGGCGTACTTAACTACTTCTTTTATTTGCTCTTGCGTGTAGAAGCCGCCGTAGCGCACGTTGTCGTAGCGCGGCACTTTTTCGCCGTAGTGCCCGATGAGTGTGCCCTCGCGGTAGCCGCCCACGCTGGTCAGCTTGGGGTATTTCTTGATTTCGATGCGCCAGCCCTGGTCGTCCGTAAGGTGCCAGTGGAAGGTGTTCATCTTGTGCAGCGCCAGGTAGTCGATGTACTTCTTCACAAAGTCGGTGCTGAAGAAGTGGCGGCTCACATCAAGGTGCATGCCGCGCCAGCTGTAGCGCGGCTTGTCGGTAACATCTATCGCGGGCAGGCTGGCGCTGGCCCCGCGCTGCGTCGGCAGCAGCTGCCGCAGCGTTTGCACGCCCATAAAAAGCCCGGCCGGCTGGCGGGCCGCCAGCAGCACGTGCGCGGGCCGCACGCTGAGCGTGTAGCCCTCCGCCCCGAGCGAGTCGGGCAGGCTGGCAGGATTCAGAAAGAGAAAGATAGAACCATCCAGCTGCTTGCCCGGCGTGGTTTGCACCACGGCCGGCTGCACGCCGGTAGCGCGTAGTATTTCCTGGCTCAGGCGCTGCCCGATGCGGCGCAGCTCCTCATTTTTAGGGCCAACGAAAATCTTGGTAGCCGCCGTGATGGCGAAGCTGCCAGTGCCCGGCATGAGGCGCACGGGCTGCGGAATGATGGCAATGCCCGGCTGGTCAGCCGGGGCTTGCTGGGCGTAGGCTGGGGCCAGATTAGCGCCAGCGCTCAGCGTCGTGGCCAGCAAAGAAAGCAAGAGGATACGGTTCATACAGTCAGGGCGATGGGTGGGGTAGGGGATAGCTGCCGGGTATGGCAAAGCGCCGCGGCCCCTAAAATAGCCGCGTTGCCGATGGTAGAGGGCCGCACGACCAGCCGCTCGGCCACCTGCCGGTAGGGAAAAGCCGCCAGGCTTTCGTGCAGGCCGCCTTCGAAGTATGTAAAGCACTGGCTGACTGAGCCGCCCAAGAAGATGGCCTCGGGCGCTAAGGCGTACAAAATGAAGTGGATGGCGCGCCCCAAGTGCCGCCCGTACTCGGCAAATAGCGCCAGTGCCTCGGCGTCGCCCTGCTGGGCCAGCGCGTGCCATTCGGCCCCCGGCCGGCCCGTGCGCTGCCCAAAAAACTTGCCGCTGCAATAGTCTTCCAGCGTTTTATCCAAGTAGGGCATGCCGCCAAACTCGCCGGCGCTGGAGAGCGTGCCCGCGTACAGCTGGTTATTGAGCACCAAACCCGCGCCCAGTCCTGTGCCGAGCACCAGGCCCACCAGGTTGGCGTAGGGTTGGCCCTGCCCGTATATTTTTTCGCCTACGGCAAAGGCGTTGGCGTCATTAGCCACCACCACGGGCTTGTAAAAGCAGCCGTGCAGGTACTGCGCCAAATGCACCTCGCGCCACGACGGAATATTCTGCACGTTGTGTACCACGCCGTTTTCGGCATCTACCAGCCCCGGCACGCCCACCCCGATGCCCGCTACTTCGTCATCAATCAGCGGGGCCAGCTGCTGCGCCAGTTCCGACAAAATTTGCGCCTTCGGGGCCGTGGCCGAGGTTTCGAACCGCACCTGCTGGATTATCTCACCATCACGCACCACGCCGGCCTGAATCTTCGTGCCGCCGATGTCTATGCCGAGGTATTTGTTGCTACTCATATAGTTGTAAAGTAAACCTATCGTAAAACCCCACCCCCGGCCCCTCCCCTCCGGGAGAGGGGAGCCTAACGAAGGAATGACGTTGGCTTGCGGTCGGCT
>NZ_DASTEP010000218.1:0-3459 GCF_035709525.1 Hymenobacter sp.
ACCACTGCGCCTAGTCCTTACAACAACCTGACCAGTCATTTTGACTTCATTTCTCTGGTCATTTCCTCTTTTCCGCCCTGCAAGCTCAGCCACAGCAGCCAGGGTAGCATGAGGGCGCGGTAGCGGTGCAGCGTACCCAGATTAGGCGTGCTGAGGCCGATGAGGCCCGCCAGCACCAGGCAGTAGAGCAGCAGTGCCAGTACCAATCCGGCCGGCAGCCGGCCCGGCAGCCCGCACGCTACGCGCCAAGCGGCGCGCAGCAACAGCCCGAGCAACAGCAGGTTTTCGAGCCCGGCCACCACGTAGAGCGGCGCGGCCGACTCGCCCAGCCACGGCCGGACCAGCGCCTGAAACGCCGCCACCGGGAAGTGCTCAGCCATACTACCCAGCGTGGGCAGCAGTGTCGAATACGCTAAGTGCGGCCGGCCCACCGACGTCACCAGCCCATGCAAATAATTTTGCCACAACTGGCTAATTACAAAGGCTTGAGAAACCGGCTCGCCGCCCACTGCCACTACCAGCAGCCCAGCTCCCGCCAAGCCAGCAGCTAGCGCTAGCAGCTGCCAGCGCCAGCCGGCCGGCAGCCAGCCGCGCCGCGTGGCCAGCGTGCTGCTCGCCAGTGCCAGCAGGCAGCCCAGCAGCGGCAAAGCGAAGAAATACCGCAGCCGCACGTGCAGCCACATTAGCAGCCCCAGCAGCAGCCAGCCACCCAGCCGCGCACGCCAATCGCCTAGCAGACCATCATGCAATTTACTCAAAACCAACGCTGTAAGCGCCGCACCGCTACCCAGCAGCAGGGCTTCTTTAGTAACGCCCGAGCCCCACCACACCACCGACGGCCACAGCAAAAACGCGACTACCCCCGCCCCCACTGGCGGAGCCGGAAACAGCCGCGCCAGTGTCCGCACCAGCACCCAGCAGCCCACGAAGCTGAAAAAACTCAGGTAGCAGGCATTCAGCGCCGCGCTACCGAGTGAGGCGAAGTTGAGCAGGCCTAGTATCTTTATAATAAACAGCGTATTAGACCACTGATACATATCCAGCACCTGCGCGCCGGCGTGTAGCTGGTGGCCCTGCCACAGCGCCCAGCCCGCGCCCGGCCGCGCCCAGAACTGGGCCGTAAGCGCCTCGCCCCAGAAACTCATGTAGCGGCTGTCGGGGCCGTGGGGCAGCAGGCCCGCCGCCAGGCGCAAGGCCAGCGCGAGCAGCAGCCAACGGCGCAGGCCGGGCGCGGCGCGGCGATATTCGGCGCGCAGCCAAACAGCTAAACCAGCGAGCAGCAGCGCATTCAGCAGCAGCGCGATAAGCAGCTTCATCGGCTGGCGCGCATGTGTGCAGGCCCACCGCCCACCAGCCGCCCGCCGATGGCGCAGTGCAGGCAGCGCCGGGGCGCGCAGTAGTTTTTGTGCAGCGCCAGCAAGCCCTGCGAGTCGGCGGCCGTGCGGTGCTCAAACCCCAACTCCTGGTACAAGTCGGTGTACTGGTTGTGCTCGGCGGGCAGCTGGCTTAGCAGCGTAATGGTGCTTTCGACCAACTCGGGCTGGCCGGTGTAGCGGGCGTAGGCCACGCGCAGCGGCACCACTACATTGATAATCAGTAGCTCGACACTACTCTTGCCCAGCCCCGGCACCTTGCCCGGCCGCCCCGGCCGAAAGTGCGTCTGCCAGTACGCCGGGGCCGGCGCGCCAGCAAAAAACTCAGTCAGTGCCGCTACGCTTTGCGCCGTGAGCAGGGCGTCGAACAGCGCCGGGCGGCGGTGTAGCAGCCCCACTAGCTGCCCCAGCCGCACGGCCGGGAAATTAGCCGGCCGCAGGCGCAGGTAGTTCCACTCGTGGGCGGCCAGGGCCGCCGCGCCCAGGCCGTATTTGTGGCGCAAGAACTCGTGCTCCTGCCGCCGGTCGGCCAGGTAGTCGTCGCCGGCCGTTTCATCGTTTTCGACCAGAAAGCCGGCCTGGCCGAACAGCAGCGCTTCGAGCTGGCGCGCGTCGTGGCGGTGGCGGCGCAGCACGGGCAGCGGCACGGCCTTGGCGAGGCGGGCCAGCGGCTCGCTGTTTTTCTGGAAGCCGAAGGCCGCCATCAGGGCGTGGTAGGCGGTGGCCTCCCAGTCGTCGCCGAGGTGCTGGTGCAGGGCGGCGATTACTTCGGCTTTTTGCTCTACGCGCTCCAGCAGGGCGCGCTCAGTCATCATGGTTCTTACCAATTGCGGCACCTGGGGCAGCAGCGGGGCGCAGGGCAGCGCGGCGGCGGGCGGGGCGGCTACCAGCGCCTCGTAGCGGGCCAGCAGGTCGGGCGCGAGGCGCGGAGCCAAGGCCAGGGCCGGAATGAGGCTGCCGTTGGTACGCTGCACGTCGGCATCGGCGGTATGCACTACGTGCAAGATTACCTGGTCGTACTTCTTGTCCGTCTGGTGGTTGTGGCGCTGCCAGTCGCTGGCCCGCAGGTGTATTTCGACGGCACCGTTCCATTCCACGTCGCCCAGGCGCAAGCGGGCGTTCAGGAAGTCGGGGCCGGCATCGGCATTGCGCTGGCCGGGGCGCAATACCTGGATTTCCTCGCCGCTGGTGGTGCGCAGGTCGGTTTTGTCGAAGTACTGGTGCTGCCAGACGTAGTGCAGAAAATCTTCGCGCATAAAAGTGTGCGGTAAGCTGTAGCTGGCACCGCAGGGCCATAAAGAAACCGGCTAATCGGCACAACAGTAGCACAGCGCGTAAAAATAAAACGGCCCACTCGGTGAGAGCGGGCCGTTTTGAACAAATTACTACGGCAAGCGAAAGCTTACCGCACGTACTCAGCGCAAGTCCACGACTTTCACGCCGGGGTGCGCGGCCTTGTTGAAGGCAAACGAGGTAGTCGTGACGGGTACGTTGGCTTTGAAGTTCTTGAGAGTGAACGTAGTGCGGGTGCCGTTCTTCTTGAACGTCTTTACGCTCTTGATGGACTTGTCGGCTTGGCTCACCAGAATCTGCACCTTAAACACGTCGTTCGTCTTGTTTTCGGGCGTCAGCTCAATCTGGTCGTAGGTTACGCCGCCTTCCTTTACGGGCTTGAGCATCTGGTACTTGTAGCCTTTTTTGTACATGGTGTACATCTGGGCCGGCGACATATCCTGGTTGGTCGGGTCGGCGTCAGCGATGTTAACCTCGTTCTCGTTTTTGAGGTAGGTCCAGGTGGTTTTGCCGTCGTTGATAACCTCCTGGCCGCTAGCGACGAGGTGGTATTTCTGGCCGCTCACTGTGATGTCGCCGGTGATATTCTGCTTGAGCTTGGCGGCGGGGTTTTCCAGCGTTTGGGTAAAGCCGGCCTGAAACGACTTGAGGGCCGTGTACTTAGCGCTCACGGCGTCGAGGATTTTGCCGGCCTGGGGGTCTTGCTGGGCGGCGGCGGGCAAAGCCAGGGTAGCCGCGAGCGCCAGCAGCGAAAATTTCGGAGTCATGGGTAAAAAGCCCGGCGCATTGGGGC
>NZ_DASTEP010000219.1:0-45398 GCF_035709525.1 Hymenobacter sp.
GCAGCGGAGTCGAAGCATCTCTACCGGAGAACTAACTCCTGACGCCTAACAACGAAGCGGTAGAGATGCTTCGACTTCGCTGCGCTCCGCTCAGCATGACGGTTTACTTAAATTCTATCCTTTCCTGAATGATATCTGACGTTTTTATCCGAAGGCCGGTCACGGCCATCGTCGTATCCATCGTGCTGGTGCTGCTGGGCGTGCTGGCGCTGCTGAGCTTGCCCATCAGCCAGTACCCCGATATTTCGCCGCCGGTGGTGCAGATATCGGGCAGCTATACGGGGGCCGACGCTCTTACGGTAGAGCAAACCGTGCTCACGCCCATCGAGACGCAGGTAAACGGCACGCCGGGCATGGCCTATTTGTCGTCGAACGCGACGAGCGACGGGCGCATCTCGTCGAACGTGACGTTTGAGATTGGCACCAACGTGGACATCGCCACGCTCGACGTGCAAAACCGCGTGAGCGTGGCCCAGCCCCAGCTACCCGACGAGGTGAAGCGCCTGGGCCTCACCGTAAAGAAGCGCAACCCAACCATCCTGATGGTGGCCGCGCTGACCTCGCCCAAGCGCTCGCACGACATCAAGTTTCTCGACAACTACACCAATATCTACGTCCGCGACGCGCTCTTGCGCGTGAAGGGCGTGGGCGACGTGCAGAGCATCGGCCAGGACTTCTCGATGCGCATCTGGCTCAAGCCCGACCGGCTGGCCCAGCTCGGTCTCAGCGCTACCGACGTAACCAATGCCCTGCGCGAGCAAAACGTGCAGGTAGCGGCCGGCTCGGTGGGCTCGGCCCCGCAATACAACTCGCAAGCCTTCGAGTACACGCTCTTTGTCAATGGCCGCCTAAGCAAGGTGGAGGAGTTTGAGAACATCATCGTGCGCACCAAGCCCGAGGATGGCTCAGTAGTGTACCTCAAAGACGTGGCCCGCGTACAGCTCGGCAGCTTCGACTACGCCCGCACGTCTACCGTAAACGGCGAGCCCGCTACCCTGCTGCTTATCAACCAGGTACCGGGCGGCAACGCCCTCGAAACGGCTGAAGGTGTGTACGCCGCCCTCAACCAACTCAAGGCCAAGTTTCCGCCTGACGTAGCGTATAGCGTGCCGTTTGAGTCGGTTACGGTGGTGAAGGTTTCCATCGAGGAGGTGCTGCACACGCTGGGCGAAGCGCTGCTGCTGGTAACCATCGTGGTATTCGTGTTCTTGCAAAGCTGGCGCGCTACGCTCATTCCGGTGCTGGCGGTGCCGGTGGCCATCGTGGGTACGTTTATCGCCTTTTTGCCCCTAGGATTTACGATTAATACCCTGACGCTCTTTGGCTTCGTGCTTGCCATCGGTATTGTGGTCGATGACGCCATCGTGGTAGTGGAGGCCGTGCAGCACTACATCGACACCGAGAAAATATCGGCGCGCGAGGCCACCGAAAAGGCCATGAAGGACATTACGGCCCCGGTTATCGCCATCGCGCTCATTCTGGCGGCGGTGTTCGTGCCGGTGGGCTTCATTCCGGGCATCGTGGGCAAGCTCTACCAACAGTTCGCCATCACTATCGCCATTTCGGTGGTGCTGTCGGCCTTCATCGCGCTTTCGCTCACGCCGGCGCTCACCTCGCTTTTGATGCGGCCCACCGAGCAAACGGCCGATTCGAAAGGCATCAACAAGCTGTTCTACAAATTCAACCAGTGGTTTGAGCGCGTCACGAAGTCGTATGCCAACGGCGTGAAACGAGCGCTGCGGTTTGCGCCGCTGGTGGGTATTTTGCTATTGGCCGTGTACGGCGGTACCTACGGGCTGTTCCGCACCAAGCCGTCGGGCTTCATCCCGACTGAGGACGAGGGCCGCTTATTTATTTCGGTCGAGCTGCCGCAGGGCGCGGCCAGCACCCGCACCAAGGCCATCATGGACCAAATGGCCAAGATTATCAAGGAGAAAGTGCCGGCCATTCGCAGCGCCTCGGGTATCAGCGGCCTGAACGCGCTGAACTTCTCCTTTAAGTCGAGCAGCGGCACGTTCTTCATTCAGATGAAGCCCTGGGACGACCGCAAGCAGGAAGCTCAGCAGCTCTACGGCGTGATTGGGCAGCTGCAAAAGGAGTTTTCGGTGATAAAAGGGGCCAACATCGTGGTGGTGCCGCCGCCCGCCATTCCGGGCCTCGGCAACACGGGCGGTTTCAGCTTTATGCTGGAGCAGCGCGAAGCCTCAACCGACATCAAGGCCTTTGAGGCGACCGTGAACAAGTTTGTGGGCGCCGTAAACCAGCGCCCCGAAATAGCGCGGGCCTACACCTTCTTCACGGCCAAAACCCCGGGCTACCAGCTCACCGTGAACCGCGACCAGGCCAAAAAGCTGGGCGTACCGCTCACCAGCGTGTTCAGCACGCTCTCGACCTACATGGGCAGCACCTACGTCAACGACTTCACCAAGTACGGGCGCAACTTTAGGGTAGTGGCCCAGGCCGATACCTTCTACCGCAAGGATGTGTCGTCGCTGAACTCGTTTTATGTGCTCAACCAGCAAGGTCGGCAAGTGCCCCTAGGGTCGCTCATCACCTCCAAACTGGTAGAGAACGCGCCGCTTATCTCGCACTACAACCTATTCCGCTCGGCCGAAATCAACGGCGACGCCAAGCCGGGCTATAGCTCGGGCCAGGCCATCGCGGCGCTGAAAGAAGTGGCCGCGCAGACCTTGCCCGCCGACTACGGCTACGACTTTTCGGGCTTGAGCCGCGAGGAAATCAGCTCGGGCAACAGCACGATTATCATCTTCGGGCTCTCGATTTTGTTCGTGTTCCTGCTGCTGGCGGCGCTGTACGAAAGCTGGTCGGTGCCATTTTCGGTGCTGCTATCGGTGCCGCTGGGCATCTTCGGGGCAATTGTGGCGCTCACGCTGGTGCCCAAGCTCACCAACAACGTGTACGCCCAGATTGGCATGATTACGCTCATCGGCTTGGCGGCTAAGAACGCCATTCTGATTGTGGAATTTGCCAAAGAGCGCGTGGATTGGGGCATGCCCGTGTTCGATGCCACGATGGAGGCTGTGACGTTGCGCCTGCGCCCCATCATCATGACCTCGCTGGCATTCATCCTAGGGGTGCTACCACTGGCCTTCGCCTCGGGCGCGGGCGCGGTATCGCGCCAAACCATCGGCTGGACCGTGACGGGCGGCATGCTGGCGGCTACCTTTTTGGCCATCTTCGCCGTGCCGGTGTTGTTCTTGAATATCACCAAGCTGGCCTACGGCAAGAAGAAGCTCGCCGAGATGGAAGCCAACTACAAGCCCGAGGAGCACGGCCACCAGGGCCACGGCTCGCAGGGCGAGAGCACGCATCCAGCGGGGCCGTCGGAGGCGAATGTGAACGATAAAGCAACGGAAGAGCAGAAGCGCAAGGACGAAACGCCGCCGGAGTTGGGCACCTAACGTGGTCACCCCACCCCCGGCCCCTCCCCTCCGGGAGAGGGGAGCCTAACGTATTCAAAGACAATTAATAAAAAGAGCCTTTAGCATTATGCTAAAGGCTCTTTTGCTTGAAATAAAAGTCGTCCGGCTCCCCCTCTCCCGGAGGGGAGGGGGCTGGGGGGTGGGGTTACCCGAGCGCCGGATACTCATCCCCCGCAAAAACCGGGGCCATATCCGCTTCCTCCGCCTCCGTAAACAGCCGCGAGCGGATGAGAAAACGCACCCCTAGGGGGATTTCCAGCGAGAAGCTGGCGCCCCGGCCTTTCACCACATCTACCGTGAGCTGGGTGTGTTTCCAGTACTCGAACTGGCTGGCGCTCATGAAGAAGTCGCAGCCGTGGATGCGGCCCAGCCACACGTCATTACTACCCACCCGAAACTCGCCCTTGGCGAAGCACATCGGCGATGAGCCATCGCAGCATCCGCCGCTCTGGTGAAACATAAGCGGGCCGTGCTCGTCGCGGAGCAGGTCGATGGTGGCTTCGGCAGCTTGGGTGACGAGGACGCGGGCGGTGGGCATATTGCTGAACGGTTGGATGGGTGAATGGTTGAATTGCCGGGCGGCTAAACTGTTGTAGACTATTAGTGAAGCCGCACCCAATTCAACCATCCAACCGTTCAGCCATTTTTCCTAGAAGAAGCCCAGCGGCTTTTCGCTGTAAGAAATCAGCATGTTCTTATTCTGCCGGTAGTGCGCCAGCATCATCTTGTGGTTTTCGCGCCCGAAGCCCGAGGCTTTGTAGCCGCCAAAGGGCGCGCCGGCCGGGTAGTCGTGGTAGCAGTTCACCCACACGCGGCCGGCCTCGATGGCGCGGGGCACCATGTACAGCTCGTGGGCGTCGCGGGTCCACACACCGGCACCGAGGCCGTAGAGCGTGTCGTTGGCAATTTCGATGGCTTCTTCTACGGTTTTGAAGGTCGTGACCGACACCACCGGGCCGAAGATTTCCTCCTGGAAAATCCGCATCTTGTTGTGGCCCCGGAACATGGTGGGCTGGATGTAGTAGCCCTCACCCAGCGCGCCATCTTCCTGGCTGTAGGCCTCGCCGCCCGTCAGCACCTCGGCACCTTCAGCTTTGCCGATTTCGAGGTAGCTCAGGATTTTCTCGAACTGGTCGTTCGAAGCCTGCGCGCCCATCATCGTAGTCATATCAAGCGGGTTGCCGAGCTTGATGGCTTTCACACGGGCAATGACGCGGGCAATAAACTCGTCGTAGATATCTTCCTGCACGAGCATCCGCGAGGGGCAGGTGCAGATTTCGCCCTGGTTGAGCGCGAACATCACCGCGCCTTCGATGGCTTTGTCGAGAAAATCATCGTCGGCATCCAGCACGCTCTTGAAGAAGATATTGGGCGACTTGCCCCCCAGCTCCATCGTCACCGGAATCAGGTTTTCGGCGGCGTACTGCATGATGAGGCGGCCAGTGGTCGTCTCGCCCGTGAAGCTGGCCTTGTGAATGCGCGGCGACGAGGCCAGCGGCTTGCCGGCTTCGAGGCCGAAGCCATTCACCACGTTCACGACGCCGGCCGGGATGAGGTCGCCAATCAATTCCATCAATACCATGATGCTGGCGGGCGTTTGCTCGGCGGGCTTCATCACCACGCAGCAGCCGGCGGCCATAGCGGGCGCGAGCTTCCAGGTAGCCATCAGCAGCGGGAAGTTCCAGGGGATAATCTGGCCTACCACGCCCAGCGGCTCCTGTATATTGAGCGACAAAGTACTATTATTTAACTCAGTAGCGCTCCCCTCTTCGGCCCGAATAACGCTGGCAAAGTAGCGAAAGTGGTCGACTACCAGCGGCAGGTCGGCGTAAGTGGTTTCGCGGATGGCTTTGCCATTTTCCACGCATTCCACGGCCGCCAGGAAGGGCAGGTTTTCCTCGATGCGGTTGGCAATTTTGTTGAGGACGTTGCTGCGCTCGGTGGCCGAGGTTTTGCCCCAGGTTTTGAAGGCTTCGTGGGCCGCGTCGAGCGCCAGGTTGATGTCTTCCTTGGTGCTGCGGGCCACTTTGGTAAACACCTTGCCGTCGATGGGCGACGGGTTGTCGAAATACTGTCCCTTCACGGGGGCTACCCATTTGCCGCCGATGAAGTTGTCGTAGTGGTTTTTGAACTGCGGGCGGGCCACCAAGGTGGTGGGGGCTTCAAGAACTTCGGCCATGATGGGGGTGGGTTTATTGGAAAGGTTAAGGAACACGGCAAAGGTGGGCCGCACCCTAGGTAGGCCGACTGTGGTATTGTCGCAAAAAATGTTGAAATTGCCGCAAATTGAAGTGAGTACTTACTTATGTGGAGTTATGACTTATGAGTTTTGAGTTCTGAGTTGTATTCCTCTTCCAAAACCGCTCAGAACATCAACTCAGAACTCAAAACTCATAATTCATAACTCCTTATGCCTACCCGCGCCCACCTACCCGCCGCCGTGCCGCCCCTGGCGTTGGAGCGGCTGCACTCGCTGGTTGAGAACCGCACGGTTTTCGCCCTCGATGCCTTTGAGCTGAATATCTTCGAGACGCACCGCGCTGCCCACCGCGTGCCGCTGCGGCTGGAAGGGCTGTCGCTCACGACTATGCTGCGGGGCAAGAAAGTGATGCACCTGCCCGGCCGCCCGGCCTTCGACTACCTGCCCGGCGAGTCGGTGGTAGTGGGCGAAGACGAGTTGATGGAAATCGACTTTCCCGACGCCTGTCTGTGCCAGCCCACGCAGTGCCTGGCGGTGGCCATCGCCCCCGATACCATTCGCCAAACCGTTGACCTGCTGAACGAACGCTACCCCAAGGCGGAGCCCGCGCAGCCCTGGGCGCTGGCCGGCCCCGACTACGCCCACCTCACCAACACCCCCGAGCTGACGGGCACCCTGGAGCGCCTGGTGGCCGTGTCACGTACTACTGACGCGGCCAAAGACGTGCTCGCCGGCTTCACGCTGCAAGAGCTGCTGGTGCGCCTGATGCAGACGCAGGCGCGGCAGCTTATTTTTCAGGACTATGCCAAGCACCTCACCACAAACCCGTTTGCGGCGGTGGTGCAGTACATCCGGCAGCACCTCGCCGAGCCGCTGCCCGTCGAGAAGCTGAGCGCGGTGGCGTGCATGAGCAAGGCCACGTTTTTCCGCTTGTTCAAGCGCGAGTTTGGCCTCACGCCGGTCGAGTACATCGTGCGCGAGCGGCTGGCCGAAGCAAAACGCCTGCTGAGCCACCCGCTGGCTACCGTGGCCGAGGTGTGTTTGCGGGCGGGGTTCAACAACCTGTCGTATTTCCAGGCGCTGTTTAAGAAATACGAAGGCCTGACGCCGGGCGCGTACAAGAAACAGCAGTTGGTATAGCGCAGGGGCCATCAGGTCCAGGCTATTTTGCTGGCAACATTCCCCGTCGGCTCTGGGTTGTATGCCCTATGCCCGATACTATTCCGCTCGCTACTGCTAATCAAACCACTACCCCACCCCGCCAGCTCGATGCCGCATTAGTCTGGCTCATGGCCCTCACCTGCGGGCTGGTAGTGGCCAACATTTACTACAACCAGCCGCTGCTGGTGGCCATCGGCCGCACGTTTCACATTTCCGATAGCCGGGCCAGCCTCGTGGCCACGGCCACCCAGGTGGGTTACACGCTGGGCATGGTGCTGGTAGTGCCGCTGGGCGATATGCTGGAGCGTAAAAACTTAATCTTGTGGATGCTGGGCGCGGCGGCCCTGTGCCTGGGCGGCGCGGCGCTGGCCCCCACGTTTGGGCTGCTGGCGGTGGCGAGCGTGCTCATTGGCCTCTGCTCGTCGGTGCCGCAGCTGCTGCTGCCCATGGCGGCTACCCTGGCCCCCGAGGCCGACCGCGGCCGCATCGTGGGCCGCGTGATGAGCGGGCTGCTCATCGGCATTCTGCTCTCGCGCACCATCAGCGGCTACGCGGGGGCGCACCTGGGCTGGCGCACCGTGTTTGCCGGCGCGGGCGGGCTGATGCTGGCGCTGGGCGCACTACTGGCTTGGCGCCTGCCGCGCAGCCGGCCCGCCTTCGCCGATGGCTACGCCGCCCTTATGCAATCGCTGCTCACCCTCACCCGCGAGCTGCCCGATTTGCGGCGCTCGGCGCTGGTCGGCGGGGCTATCTTCGCCTCATTCAGCGTGTTCTGGACTACGCTAACGTTTTACCTGGCCAGCCCGGTGTATCACTACGGCAGCGACGTGGCTGGCTTCTTTGGGCTAGTGGGGGCCTTGGGTGCGCTGGCCGCCCCGCTGGCCGGCAAGCTGGCCGACACGCGGGGCTCGCGCTACGCGCTCACCATCAGCCTGGCGCTGGCGCTGGGGGCCTACCTGCTGCTGGGCGTGGGCGGTGGCTACCTGGCCGGGCTGGTGCTGGGCATCATTCTGCTCGATGTGGGCGTGCAGTCGGCCCACATCTCCAACCAGACGCTGGTGTTTTCGCTGCGTCCCGAGGCCCGCAGCCGCCTCAATACGGTGTACATGACGGGCTACTTCACGGGCGGTTCGCTGGGCTCGGTAATAGGCGGCGTGGCTTGGATGCACTACGGCTGGCCGGGCGTGTGCGCCGTGGGTAGCGTGTTTGTGCTGCTGGCGCTGGCGCTGCATCGGTACTACGGGCGGTAGGCTTCGGGGCGCACGGCTACTGCGCCGTGCTTTCAAGCTGAATTTCGGTGCCGTACAACTTGGTCAAAACTATGCCGGACCGGCGGAGCGTTTCGACGGCGTCTTGGCTGATTGTCAGCATAATCCCTTCGTAAGTAGCGATTTCTACCTGTTTTATCAAAACTTTCAGTTGCCCAAGCACTAGCCAGTCGCCGGCCTTGACGGTAGTAGTAGCAGGATAAACCCGGCCCGTAAGCAAAAAATCGCTTCCGTCGGGTTGATTGCGAAACGCAATCCGCAAAAGAAATACGGCCATGCGGTAGTAAGAAAGCGAACCTAAAGCCCTAGCTTACAAGCATCAGGAAGCCCTTGCACCAGGTAGGCACCAAGCGCAAGGGCTTTGCAAAACGAATTAGCTTAGCCGCCCCAGGCAAGTTTGCAGGCTGGTGCGCCAGTGCGGAATGGCGATGCTCAGGGTTTGCTTAATCTTTGTTTTGTCCATCACCGAATACGCGGGCCGCGTGGCCTTGGTTGGGTACTCAGCCGTGCGAATGGGCACCGTGCGCGTGGGCAACCCACTCAGCTCGAAGATGGCAGTGGCGAAGTCGTACCACGACGTAACCCCCTCGTTGCTATAGTGATAGATGCCGTAGGCGGCGCTCTGCTTTTCGATAATCGTGAGGATGCAGCCGGCCAGGTCGATGGCGTAGCAGGGCGTGCCCGCCTGGTCCCAGATGACGCGCAGCTCGTCGCGCTCGCGGCCCAGCCGGAGCATAGTTTTCACGAAGTTGTTGGCGTATTCGGAGTACAGCCAGCTGGTGCGCAAGATAAAATGCTTATCGGTGAGCGGCGGAATAGCCTGCTCGCCCTCCAGCTTGGTGAGGCCGTAGACGCTGATGGGCTCGGCCGGGTCGGTTTCGCGCAGCGGCTGGTTGCCGGTGCCGGCAAACACGAAGTCGGTGGAAACCTGGATGAGCACCGTGCCAAACTCGCCGCACAGGCGGGCCAGGTTTTCGGCCCCGTCGCGGTTCACTTTGCGGGCTAGCTCTACTTCTTCCTCCGCCTTATCCACGGCCGTGTAGGCGGCGCAGTTGATGGCATAGGCAGGTTGGTGCTGCTCGAAGAGACTACGCAAACCCGCCAGGTTCAGAATATTGGCCTGGTCTTCGGGCGGAAAAATGAGGCCCGGCGTGGTACGCTCTTTGGCAACGTGGGCGAGGCATTGCCCCAATTGGCCCGAGGCCCCAAAAACCAGAATAGAATCCATTTGTACGGTGATGTTCGCGTTTATAAATGCTACCGCAAACTTACTGCGCTACTGGTTCGGCCCGCGTTTGTTTTTAATCGGCTCGAAGCGACGCTCGCGCGGCTGCTTCTCGCTGAGGTACTTCCAGTAGCGGCGCGGCATGTGGCGGTGGTGCAGCTTGAGGTTTTTGCGCTCCGGGATGTTGACGTGGTCGAAATACGCCTGCCACAGGATTTTGAAGAGCGGCTCGCGCTCGTCGAGCACCGTGGCCGAGAGCTGGCCCCGGCGCAGGGTGGCCGCCTCGCCCGCCGCAAAGCTGACGACCTCGGTGCGGGTGAGGTCGTAGTACAGGCCGTAGTGGCGCTTTTTGTCGAAAATCAGCCAGCGCTGGTCGGCGTAGCGCTTGGTGAAGTGGCTGGCAATGAGCGGCAGCACATCGAAATCGGGCTCGATGGTGGCGTGAAACAAGCCGTCCTGCGCCTTTTCGAAGCGCACGAACGCCTCCATGCGGTGCTTTTCGCGGAACATCTGCTGGGCCAAGCGCTGGCAGCGGCGCACGGTGGCATCGGCGTAGTTTTCGGAGATGTCGCGCCTGGCGCGCATCGCCCTGTCGGCGTAGCGAAAAATGAGCAGCTCGCGCTCCGCGTCTTCGCTCAAAAACACGTGGTAGAGCCGCGCCCGCGCCGGCTCGGGCATAAAGCGCAGCAGGCCGTCCCAGGTGCGGGCAGCCAAGGCTTCGTCGGTAGCCACGGCCACGGCCTGGGCAAACAGGCCGCCTTGCACCGCCTCTTCGGGCTGAATGCTGCTGGGGGCCGAGCGGCGGTCGTAGATGCGAAACAGCACCGTGAGCAAGCCCTCGAAGCTGCCGTCATAGGTGTAGTCGGCGGGCGCGTTGCGCAGCTCGGGCGCGGGCTTGCGCGGGGCCGCCGGGCCAACGGCCGTACTCGAAGAAGATGAAAGCGGCGTTAGCTGGCTCATCGCAAAATTAGTGACCTAGGTTAAGAAATAGCGGCCGCCTCCTGCCGCAAGAATTTCACTAGCAAGGCGTTGACTTTACCAGCTTCTTCGAGCTGCACCCAGTGCGTAGCTTCCGGAAAGTAGTGCAGCGTACCCTGCGCGCATTCGGCCAGGCTGAGCTGCGCAAACTTCTTGTTCAGAAAAGCATCGTGCTCGCCCCAAATGATTTGCAGCGGCTGCCCGATGCGCGGCCAGTAGCTGACGGGCGCGCGCAGCAAAGCCCGATACCAGTTCAGCATACCAGTGATGGCCCCCGGCCGGCTCCAGGCGGCTTTGTAGCGCGCTACCTCGGCCGGGCCAAAGGTGCCGGGGCGACTGCTACGCACCAGCATCGCGGCCCCAAACTGCCAGTTGCGCCGGCTGATGAGGCGCTCGGGCAGGCCCGGCAGCTGAAAAAAGGCGATGTACCAGCTGCGCAAAAGCTGGTCGGGCGCTTGCCAAATGTTTGGCCCAACCACTGCCGGATGCGGCACATTAATGATGGTAGTATTGGCCACCCGGCCGGGGTGATGCGCCGCCAGGTACCACGCCACGATGCCGCCCCAGTCGTGGCCCACCACGGCGGCTTGCGCCTGCCCCGCCGCGTCGATAAGTCCGATGATATCGGCGGCCAGCGTGGGCAGCGCGTAGCTTTCCACGCCCACGGGCTTGTCGCTGAGGTTGTAACCGCGCTGGTCGGGCACCCACACGCGGTAGCCGGCGGCGGCTAGCGCGGGCAGCTGCGCCCGCCAGCTAAACCAGTACTCGGGAAAGCCGTGCAGCAGCACTACCAGCGGGCCATCGGCGGGGCCGCACTGCACCACGTGCAGGCGCACGCCGTTGGTGAGCACGTCGTGGTGCTCGAGGGGGTAAGTCATACCGGCTTGTACCCGGCAGGGGCCCGCCAGGGTTGCGGCGCAGCTTAGCTTTTAGGCGGCC
This sequence comes from Hymenobacter sp., assembly GCF_035709525.1. GTDB lineage: Bacteria > Bacteroidota > Bacteroidia > Cytophagales > Hymenobacteraceae > Hymenobacter. Next base: position 11,215 of record NZ_DASTEP010000219.1, read on the forward strand.
ACGCCGGGCGCGCCCTCGGCCGCCAGGCGGGCGGCGCGCACGGCATCGTGCACCTCACGCACGCGGGGCAGCAGCTCGCTGAGGCGGCAGCAGCACGACAGGCGCGGGGCTTTGTCAAACGAAGGCGAAGCCTGGGAAGCGGCGGCCGGCTCGGCGGCGAAGCTGAGCAGTGGGGCCGCGTCGGCGGGGGCGCGGTGCGTGATTTTCATAAGCGAAAACAAACCGGGATTATTCCCGCCAACGCGGCGGAGCAGGCTGAACAAAAAAGAATCTATTGCGCTACCAGCGTGTCGGTTACGTAGCCAGCGCTGTTGCTGGCGATAAAATTCAGGTAGTACGTGCCGGCCTTGGTGGGCGTGAAGGAGTAGGTGGCTTGCGCGGCCCCCGTGTTGGTCGGGCAGTTGCAATCGTTGTACACTACCTGCGGGCCGATGAGGTAGGAATTGGGCAAGTTGCCGGCCGCTTCGTAGATGCTGGCCAGCTTGCCGCAGGTGTTCTGTGGCACGTAGCTGATGACAAAATCAGCCTTCTGGTTGACGGCTACCGTGCGCGGGCCGGTGGCCGAGGTCACGGGCTCGAGCACGGTGGCGGTGCAGCTGTTTTTGGCGCTACCGAGGCAGCTGGTGAGGCCGAGGCTGGCGAGAGCGAAGCAGAAAAAGCGGGTCATGGCAAAAACTAAAGAGTAGTGGTTGACGCCGCAAGCTACTGGCCCGGCGCAGTATCGGCCTCAACACCTAGCCCACCTGGGCAAACAAATCGAGCTGCTGCGTCACCAGCGCCGAGCGCACGGCCTTGCCCCCAAACAGCACCTGCCGCCGAATCTGCTGCTCGTCGAGCTCGCCCAGGCGGGCCGGGGCCGAGCCCCGGCAGGTCAGGAAGTGCTTGGCGCGGCGCATCACCACGCCGAGCTGCTTGAGCGTCTCGGCCGTGAGCGGCCCGAAGCGGCGCGTCTGGATGATGCGCTCGACCGAGCGCGCGCCCACGCCCGGAATGCGTAGCAGCGTGGCCCGGTCAGCCACGTTCACATCCACCGGAAACAGGTGGCGGTTGCGCAGGGCCCAAGCCAGCTTGGGGTCTACTTCGAGGTCGAGATATGGGTGCGCGGGGTCCAGGATTTCGTCGGCCTCGAAGCCGTAAAAGCGCATCAGCCAGTCGGTTTGGTAGAGGCGGTGCTCGCGCACCATCGGCGGCTGGGTCACTTGCGGCAGGCGGGCATCGTCGGTGATGGGCACGTAGCCCGAGTAATACACCCGCTTGAGGCCGTAGCCCTGGTAAAGGCTGTCGGAGAGCTTGATGATTTGCAGGTCGTTTTCGTCGCTCGCGCCTACTATCAGCTGCGTGCTTTGGCCGGCGGTGGCAAACTGCGGCACCTTTTTGAAGAGCGCCTTTTCCTCTTTATTCTGAATAGTGCCGTCGCGAATCTGGCCCATCGGGGTCAGAATCTCGGCGTAATTCTTCTCGGGCGCCAGGTTTTGCAAGGCCAGTTCCGAAGGCAGCTCGATATTCACGCTCAGGCGGTCGGCGTAGAGGCCGGCTTCCTGAATGAGCTCGGGCGACGCGCCCGGAATGGTTTTGACGTGGATGTAGCCGTTGAAATTATGCTCGGTGCGCAGCTTCTTGACGATGCGCACCAGGCGCTCCATCGTGTAGTCGGGGCTGCTGAAAATACCGCTGCTCAAAAACAAGCCTTCGATGTAGTTGCGGCGGTAGAAATTGATGGTCAAATCCACCACTTCTTCCACCGTGAAGGCGGCGCGCTTCACGTCGTTGGAGCGGCGCGACACGCAATAGGCGCAGTCGAAAATGCAGTGGTTGGTGAGCAATATTTTGAGCAAGCTCACGCAGCGGCCATCCTCGGTGTAGCTGTGGCAGATACCCATGCCCTCGGCGTTGCCGAGGCCCTTCTGCTCGTTTTTGCGCTTGCCGCCGCTGCTGCTGCACGACACATCGTACTTGGCGGCGTCGGCTAGTATGCTTAGCTTTTCCTGAATGCGCTCGTTCATGCTGACTAAGGCGGTTAGCTGGAAGTAAAAGTAGGCGGTGCTTTCTAAATTAGCAAGCAATCCATAAGCTAATTTTTTTGGAAATGGTTCCGCTTTTGCCCCGATTTCCGGCCGCCGCGGCAGGCCAAAGACACACGGGCGCTGCCCGTCCAGCTATAGCCGGCTCCAGCGTCCGCACCCGTGAAATTTTAGCGCCGGCCGCCTCGTTGCAGTAACTTGCACGAAGCGCCCTATGCCCAAGCTTTTCCGCTTTCACTTCTTCTTCGTTCTGAGCGGCTTGCTGGCTTTCGGCACCGGGCGGGCGGCGCGCGCCCAGGAGTTTACGCCGCGCCTGGCCGTGCCACCCGACTCGCTGCACGCCGCCGAAAACGCCGACGACCTGCCGGCCGACTCGCTGGGCCGGCGCTTCGACGAGGCCCGCCTGCGCCTGAGCTTGCAGCGCTTCACGCGCCGCAAAACCATCGTGGGGCGGGGCGTGCAGGCATTCTTTCGCCTCACCCGGCCCCGCGAAGAAGACCACGGCCTCGACGCGGTGCTACTAAACCGGCAGTTCGACCAGCATAATTTCAAGATTGTGCGCCGCGTTACCATCACGCCCTTCGATGCCTTCGGCTACAGCCTCAACGACTCGCTGCGGCGGCCGCGCACCTTCGTGGAAAAAGCCGGCAACGCCGTGCACATTCGCACGGCTCCGGCGCGCATCCGGCAGTTGCTGCTGTTCAGGCCGGGGCAGCCGCTGCTGCCGCAGGCTCTGGCCGAAAGCGAGCGCCTGCTGCGCCAAACCGACGAGCTGCTCGACGCCCGCGTGCTGGTAAACGAGCTGACGGCCACCCGCGACAGCGTCGATATTCTGGTGCAAACCACCGACGTGTTCAGCATCAACGCGGGCTTTGACGTGCGCAGCGCCACCGAGGCCATCGTGACGGCCGGCGACCGCAATTTTCTGGGGTTGGGGCATCAGTTCGATAACCGCTACCAGTACGGCCGCGACCTGCCGCAGACCTGGGGCTACGAGGGCACGTACCAGGTGCCGTTTCGCAACTTCGTGTACGCCCGGGGCTACTACTTCAATGAGTTTGAGGCGCACTCGGGCGGCGTGTCGGTGCAGCGCGATTTCTACTCGCCCAGCGCCCGCTGGGCCGGCGCGTTTTCGTCGGATGCCATCAACCTGCGCCTCGTGCTGCCGCGCGACGCGCCCCCGCCCGAGGGCGAGCAGCCCAATTTCCAGTTTCGCTCCTACACCAGCCACAGCCTGTGGGTGGGCCGGGCCCTGCGCCTGCGCTCCTACGACCTGGGCTACGAAAACCCCGGCCGCCTCATCATCGCGGGCAGCGTGCGCCACGAAAACCACACCACCAACCCCACCAACACCCCCGACGACCGCACCCGCACCATCGTGCTGGGCACGGTGGGCTACTCGGTGCGCCGCTACTATAAGGACAAGTACCTCTTCGGCTTTGGGCGCACCGAAGACGTGCCGGCCGGCACGCTGCTCAGCTTCACCACGGGCTTCGAGAGCAGCACCTTTTTGCCGCGCCACTACTTCGATGCCCGCCTCGCGATGGCCGGCTACTCGGTGCAGCAGGGCTACCTCTACGGCAGCCTCGGCTTCAGCACCTTCAAGCGCGCCGGCCGGGGCGGCTGGGAGCAGGGCTTGCTCACGGGGCAGGCCATGTACTTTACGCGGCGCTACCGGGTGGGCAGCTACCAGGTGCGCAACCTGCTGAATTTGCGCCTGGCGGCGGGCTTCAACCGCTACCCGGCCGAGGTGCTGCTCAGTGGCCTCGGGGGCGTGGGCGGGGCGGTGCGCGGCTTCCGGCCGCAGGGGCAGGTGCTGCCCACCAGCCGCTTTGTGGCCAGCTACGAGGGCACTATCTATACGCCACTGTCGCTGCTGGGCTTTCGCATGGCCATTCTGGGCTTTGCCGATATTGCCTACATCAATCAGCGCATTGGCGGGGGCTCGCCCTTCGGCTCGGAGGCTCCCTACTCGGGCTTCGGCATCGGGTTTCGCTTCCGCAACGAACTCACGGTGCTGCGCACGTTTCAGCTGCTGCTGGGCTTCTACCCGCGCGGCCAGCTCACGCCCAATGGCCTGCGGCTGTTTGAGACCAACCGCGACTCGTACCAGTTCAACGACTTCAGCTTTGGCCAGCCCGGTGTGGTGCGGTATGACTTGCAGTAGGCTATTTTCTGTTGCCGAAAACAGAAGCCCGCAATAGCCGCGAAGCGGCGACACGTTGGTAGTGTAGGTAGTTTTTGCAGACCCGAGCCGCAAAGCGGCGGCACCCTACTGCTTGGTGCCGCCGCTTTGCGGCTCGGGCTATTTTGCCACTCACTACAACTACCAACATGCCGCCGCGCTGCGGCTACCTCCCATGTTGGGGTAAAAAGCCCGACTGTATTCGGCGGGCGCAGCGCCGAATCCGTATTGCGCTGGCGTGCGGGGCAAACTGATGCTTGCCCCGCACGCGCTGTTTCCTGGTTTTCTTTTCTTAAAAAATGTCAGATTCTTTGCTTTTCACGCCTTTTCAAGTAGGTGCCATCACCGCTCCCAACCGCCTGGCCCTGGCCCCCATGACGCGCAGCCGCGCCAAAAACCCCGGCAACGTGCCCACCGACTCGATGGTGAAATACTACGTGCAGCGCGCTTCGGCGGGCCTGCTCATCACCGAAGGCTCGCAGATTTCGCCGCAGGGCGTGGGCTACATCGACACGCCCGGCATCCACAGCGCCGAGCAGGTAGCGGGCTGGAAAAAAGTGACCGACGCGGTACACGCCGCTGGCGGGCGCATCTTTATTCAGCTCTGGCACGTGGGCGCTATCTCGCACCCGTTTTTTCATAACGGCGAGCTGCCGGTGGCCCCGTCGGCGGTGCAGCCGCAGGAAGTTAAAGCTTTCACCGGCAAGGGCCAGGAAGAAATTCCGACGCCCCGCGCCCTCGAAACCGCCGAGGTAAAAGCCGTGGTCGAAGACTTCCGCAAGGCCGCCGAAAACGCCAAGGCCGCTGGCTTCGACGGCGTCGAAATCCACGGGGCCAACGGCTACCTCATTGACCAGTTTATTCAGAGCAGCACCAACCAGCGCACCGACGAGTACGGCGGCAGCGTCGAAAACCGCGCCCGCTTTGCCCTGGAGGTAGTGCAGGCGGCCGTGGACGTGCTCGGGGCCGACCGCGTGGGCATTCGCCTCTCGCCCACCGGCAACGTGGGTGGCATCCACGACGAAAACCGGCTGGCTACCTTCAGCTACGTCACCGAGCAGCTCAACAAGTTCGGCCTGGCCTACCTGCACGTCATCGAGGCGCTGCCCGGCCACCCCATGGCCGCCAAGGCCGGCCAGGAGCCGGTGGGCCCCGCGCTGCGCAACATCTTCACCGGCCCCTTCATCCTGAACGGCGGCTACACCCAGGAAACGGCCGAAAAGGCGCTCGCTAACAAGGAGGCCGACCTCATCGCCTTCGGCGTGCCCTACATCGCCAACCCCGACCTGGTGGAGCGCTTCGAGCAGGGCGCGGCCCTCAATACCCCCGACCAGGCCACCTTCTACGGCGGCGATGACAAGGGCTATATCGACTACCCCACGCTGCAAGAGCAGGCCGCCGAAAAGGAGGTGCAGCCGGAACCGGCGCACAAGTAAGTGGCTTCGGGGTTGGGCGAGCGTTTTTTGCGCGTATTCTGAACCCCGAAAATAGCCGCTGCTGCCATGCGAAAAGGCTTTTAGTGTAAAAACGCGCTGGCCTAGCCAGCGCGTTTTTTTTAAGCTGGAGGCTATTGCCTGAACTGTTCTGCTGAAAATAACCTTTTGATTGCACACAATTAAATTTTCAGCAACTATCTTTGCGCCTGCATCCAGACGGCCATGCCTACCAACGCCTTTCCCCCGCTTCCGCCCTTACCCAGACTGGACAATCAGCTCTGCTTTTCGGTCTACGCGCTTTCCCGCCTCATCACCAAAGCCTACCAGAAGCTGCTGGAAGGGCTCGATGTGACCTACCCGCAGTACCTGGTGCTACTGCTGCTATGGGAGCACGAGGCCCTGACCGTGAAGGCGCTGGGCAACAAGCTTTTGCTCGACTCAGGCACCCTCACGCCGCTGCTCAAGCGCATGGAGCAGCGCGGCTGGCTAAGCCGCCGCCGCGCCGCCCACGACGAGCGCTCGGTCATTATCACCATTCTGCCGGCCGGCCGGGCGCTGGAATTGCAGGCGCGCGAGATTCCGCTCAAGCTGAGCGTGTGCATCGGCATCACGCCCGCGCAGGTGAGCGACCTGCACCAGCAGTTGCAGCCGCTCATCAAGCACTTAATTACCAAGTAATTCACCTTTTTTCTTTTTGACTACCATGCCCATTCAACGCTTGTACACGGCGAAAGCCACTGCCACCGGCGGCCGCGACGGCCGCGCCGTTTCGTCGGACAACGTAATCGACCTGCCCCTGAGCACGCCCAAGGAAATGGGCGGCCCCGGCAAGGCTGGCGCTACCAACCCCGAGCAGCTGTTTGCCGCCGGCTACGCCGCCTGCTTCGACGGCGCCCTCAACCTGGTGGCCCGCCTGGCCAAAACCCCCATCACGGGCAGCACCGTGGAGGCCGACGTGAGCTTTGGCAAAGACGGCGACAACTACGGCTTGGCCGTGGATTTGAAAGTGAACCTGCCCGGCTTCGAGCAGGCCCAGGCCGAGGAGCTGGTGGCCCAGGCCCACCAGGTGTGCCCCTACTCGCGCGCCACGCGCGGCAACATCGAGGTAACGCTCAGCACCACGACCCACGGTTAGGGTACCCGCCCGCTACCGCATATCAATCCAGAAGGCCAGTTTTCAATGCGAAAACTGGCCTTCTGACTTACTGGATTTCTAGGCTTATCAGCCTACTCCTCAAACACTACCGGGATGGTGCACGACACCCGCACCGGCTGGCCGTGCTGGCGGGCGGGCTGCCAGGCGGGCATGTGCCATATCAGGCGCAGGGCCTCCTCGTTGAGCAGCTTGTGGGGGCCGCGCAGCACGGTGGCGTAGGTCACGAGGCCGTTGGCCCCGAGCACAAAGCTGACCATGACTTTGCCGGAGGCGTGCTGGCGCAGGGCCTCGGCGGGGTAATGCAGGTTTTTCTTGAGGTAAGCGGCGAAGGCGGGCTCGCCGCCCGTGAACTGAGGCAGCACCTGGGGGTTAACGAAAATGGAATCGGGCCGGAACAGCGGGGCTGGGGCGGCCGGCGCGGCTGGGGCCGCAGCGGCCTTGGGCGCAGCGGACGTGGCCCGCGCCAGGGGGGGGCCGCTCGTTTGGGTGGGGTGCACCACGGCGGCCAGGTTGGGGCCCGGCCCCTGCTGGGCGGCCACCGGGCGCAGGGCGCTCAGCCCGAGTAGCGCGGCGCAGCCAAAGAGATAAGATGCCATAAACGTTAGCGTAAAAGTGCGACTATAGATAGCAGTATTGCAGCGGAATCAGGCCAAATATACTAGCCCTAACCCGCACTCCACTAGCGTGTTCGCAGCTTTTACAGCGATTCTTGCTATTAGGCTAAAAGTTCTTGGTTTAGGACAGCCGGTGCCCGGCTGCGGCAGAAGGCCCTACCTTCGTCTTGTTCTTTTACCGCGCGTGCCGCGCTTCCTTTTATGCTTCACCTCGGCGATTTTAACGACCTCGAAATAGCCCGCGAAGTCAGCATCGGCTTCTACCTTACCAGCGACGACGGCGACCTGCTGCTGCCCGAAAAGTACCGCCCGGTGGGCGCGCACGTGGGCGACGTCATTCGCGTGTTTGTGTATCGCGACTCCGAAGACCGCCTCATTGCTACCACGCTCGAGCCGCTGGCGGTGGTCGATAGCTTCGCCGCCCTCACCGTGCGCGACGTGGGCGGGCCGGGCGCGTTCCTCGACTGGGGCCTCGAAAAAGATTTGCTGCTGCCCCACGCCAACCAGCGCCAGGCCGTGCGCCGCGGCGACCGCGTGCTGGTGTACGTGTACCTCGACAATGCCACCGACCGCCTCGTGGCTTCGGCCAAGTGGCAGCAATTTCTCAGCCCCGAGCCCTTCGCGGGGGCCGAAGGCGCGGGCGTGCAGCTAATGGTAGCGGAGGAAACGCCACTAGGCTATAACGTCATCGTGAACGGCACGCACGCGGGCCTGCTGTACGCCAATGAAGTATTCCGGCCCTTGCGCGTGGGCGAAATGCTGCCCGGCCACCTGCGCCAGATTCGGCCCGATGGCAAGCTCGACGTGCGCCTCGGCCAGGCCGGCTACGACGAAGTAGAAACCGCCGCCAACCTCGTGCTCGCCGCCCTGCGCGAGCGCCCCAACAAAACGCTGCCCCTCGGCGATAAAAGCCTGGCCGACGACGTGTACCGCCGCCTGGGCATGAGCAAAAAGACGTTTAAAAAGGCCCTGGGCTCGCTCTACAAGCAAGGGTTGGTGGAATTGGAACCAGAGCAAACGCGCCTGGTGCAGGGCGACTAAACAAGTACGGCTACATCGCTTGCTGGCCCGCTGAGCTGCTGCTCGGCGGGCTTTTTTGTGCCTGCGTACCAGCAGTTCGACTCCAACTGTCCTACTGATGAAGGAAGCATCCTATCACGTCAGAACTAGGCCAACCTGACAAAATGCCTCCTTCGCCAGCAGGACAACCAAGGGTAAAACGCTGTTTTCAACTTACAACTGATAAATACGTTATAAAACGTACTAAACAGTTTTTAAACTGAAATACCAGTTATGCATTTGCCTTATGGAAGAGCTAACCAAAACCGAGGAGCCCATTATGCAGGCGCTCTGGAAGTTGAAGCGGGCGTTTGTGAAGGACATCATCGCGCACCTGCCCGGCGACCCCAAGCCGCCCTACAACACCGTGTCGTCGGTGGTGCGGATACTAGAGCGCAAGGGCTACGTGGGCTTCACGGCCTACGGCAAGACCTACGAGTACTTTCCGCTCGTCAGCAAGGCGCAATATCGGGCGCAAAGCCTAAAGCGCATGCTGGCCCGCTACTTCGACAACTCGCCCGCCGCGCTGGTGTCTTATCTGGTCGAGGAAAGCCTGAACCCAAAGGAAATTCAGCAGCTGCGCAAGCTGCTGGATGACGACGAGGCCGAAAACCCGGCCGGCCGTGGGTAGCGGCTGGTGGTTAGCAGGCTTTCAGAAGAAGCTGCTCAGCCTGGCGGCTAGCTTACTTTTTTACGACTTGCTATAACAGCCCAAAGGCCAGAAAATCAGCAATAAGCTGAACCTTTCGGGCAAGCACCTCGTGGCTGGAGACTTGCCGATTTCAAAATTCGTCGTTCCTTTGCGGCCCAAACCCAATCAACCTATGTCGCGCTGCGCTTCCGTTATGCTCTGGTGGTGGCACTCTCCCTTTTCCCAAGGCTGAGCACTCTGGCGTATCCGGTTGGTTGATTCCTACTCGATTTTTACGAAGCCCGCTGCTCACCGCAGCGGGCTTTTTTGTTGTCCAGGTTTTACGTTTTCTCTCTGCCATGTCGGCCGCCACCGAAGTTTCCTCCGCTACCCTTGTGCATAGCCGCCACCGCCGGCTGCTGGCCGATACCCTCACGCCGGTGAGCCTCTACCTGCGTCTGCGCGACCAGTTTGTGGGCACGCTGCTGCTCGAAAGCTCCGACTACCATGGCAACAACAACAGCTTTTCCTACCTCTGCTTCAGCCCGGTAGCGCGCTTCGAGCTCGATAAAAACCAGCTCACTACCCAGCGCCCCGGCCAGGCGGCCCACACCACCCCGCTACCCGACCCGCGCCAGGCCCTGGGGCTGCTGCGCGAGTTTCGGGAGAGCTTCCGGCCGGCCGCGCCCTCGGGGCTGCCGTTCATCACGAATGGGCTGTTTGGGCACATGGCCTACGAGGCAGTGCAAAACTTTGAGGACGTGACCTTGCGCGACAAGCCCGGCGCGAGCACGGTGCCGGCCATCGTGTACCAGGCGTTTCGCTACGTCATCGCCATCAACCACTTCAAAGATGAGCTATATCTATTTGAGCATCAGTACTTAGCTGAGAGCGAAGAGCCCGCGCCCGATACGCTTGACAGCATCGAAACACTTATTCAGAGCCGCAATTTTGCGACGCATCCGTTCCGGCTCAGCGGCGAGGAAACCTCCAACGCTACCGACGACGAATACCTGGAACTCATCCGCCTGGGGCAGCAGCACTGCCAGCGCGGCGACGTGTTTCAGATTGTGTTGTCGCGGCGCTTTCAGCAAGGGTTTCAGGGCGATGAGTTTAACGTGTACCGGGCCTTGCGCTCGCTCAATCCGTCGCCCTACCTGTTCTTCTTCGACTACGGCAGCTACAAGATTTTCGGCTCCTCGCCCGAGTCGCAGATTGTGATAAATAAGGGCCAGGCCGTGCTCTACCCCATCGCGGGCACCTTCCGCCGCACCGGCGACGACGCGGCCGATGCCCGCCTGGCCCAGCAGCTGCTCGACGACCCTAAGGAAACCGCCGAGCACGTAATGCTCGTAGACCTGGCCCGCAACGACCTCAGCCGCCGCTGCGACGTGGTGGCCGTAGAGCGCTTCAAGGAAATCCAGTACTACTCGCACGTTATTCACCTGGTGTCTAAGGTAGTGGGCCAGCTGGGCGCTGCCACCGAGCCGCTCGACGTGGTGGGCGAAACCTTCCCCGCTGGCACCCTGTCGGGCGCGCCCAAGTACCGGGCCGTGCAGCTCATCGACCAGTACGAGCGCACGCAGCGCGGCTTCTACGGCGGCTGCATTGGGGCGCTCGACTTCGGCGGCGACTTCAACCACGCCATCATGATTCGCACCTTCCTCAGCAAAGACAACACGCTGTACTACCAGGCCGGCGCGGGCGTGGTTGCCAAGTCGGTGCCGGCCAGCGAATTGCAGGAAGTACATAATAAGCTGGGTGCGCTGCGCGCGGCCTTGCAGCAGGCCGAGCGGGTGTAACGCCAAGCTCTTGCTTGACAGTACGGTCGCACCGTTGGGGTCTCTGTTCAACGAATCACCAAGCTGGAGCTTGGTGTTACTTTCAAACTTACCAAAATGGCTATCCTGGTTCTCGACAACTACGACTCCTTCACCTACAACCTCGTGTACATGCTGCGCGAGCTAGGGCAGGAAGTCGACGTGTTTCGCAACGATAAAATCAGCCTCGACGAGGTCGATAAATACTCGCATATCCTACTATCGCCCGGCCCCGGCATCCCGAGCGAGGCCGGCATCATGCCCGAGCTTATTAAGCGCTACGCGCCGACCAAGCACATCCTGGGCGTGTGCCTGGGCCACCAGGCCATCGGCGAAGCCTTCGGCGGCCAGCTCGCTAACCTTGGCGAGGTGCACCACGGCGTAGCGCACACGCTACACCAGACGCCCGAAGCAGCTGGCAACCGCCTTTTCAACGACGTGCCCGACGCGGTGCCCGTGGGCCGCTACCACTCCTGGACCATCGCGCCCGAGGCGATACCGGCCGAGCTGCACGTGACGGCCGTGGATGAGAATGGCCAGGTGCTGGCCCTCGCCCACCGCGACTACGACGTGCTGGGCGTGCAATTCCACCCCGAATCGGTGCTGACGGAGCACGGCAAAACCATGCTGGCCAATTGGGTGAAGTAGCGCGAAGCTCTACTTCGCGTTGTGCTCGCACTGCTCATTTCTCCCGCCCTAACGATACGCGAAGCAGAGCTTCGCGCTACGCATGAAAGACACCCTCAACCACCTCTTTGCCTACCGCACGCTGCCCCAGGAAGAGGCTCACCGCGTGGTGCTCGGCATCGCCCAGGGCCAGTACAACCCGGCCCAGATTGCGGCCTTCCTCACCGTATACCTCATGCGCAGCGTGACGGTGGAGGAGCTAGCCGGCTTCCGCAATGCCCTGCTGGAGCTGTGCCGCCCCGTAGACCTGGGCGGCGTGGACGCCATGGACGTGTGCGGCACCGGCGGCGACGGGCGCAACACGTTTAATATCTCCACCTTATCGGCCTTCGTGCTGGCCGGCGCGGGCCAGCCCATCGCCAAGCACGGCAACCACGGCGTGTCGAGCATCAGTGGCAGCAGCACCGTTTTGGAGCACCTGGGCGTGCGCTTCACGGCCGATAACGACCAGCTGAAGCGCCAGCTTGAGGAAGCCAACATCTGCTTTTTGCACGCCCCGCTGTTTCACCCGGCGCTGAAAAACGTAGCTCCGCTGCGCAAAGAACTCGGCGTGAAGACCTTCTTTAACATGCTCGGGCCGCTCGTGAACCCGGCCCGGCCGCGCTTGCAGCTGGTGGGCGTGTTCAGCCTAGAGCTGGCCCGCCTCTACGCTTACCTGCACCAGCAGGAGACGAACCGCGAGTTTCTCATCGTACACAGCCTCGACGGCTACGACGAAGTGTCGCTGACGGGGCCGGTGAAGCTCATCAGCCGCCACGGCGAAGAGCTGCTGACGCCCGCCGACCTGGGCCTGCCGCAAACCACGCCCGAGGCGCTTTTCGGCGGCGACACGGTGGCCGAGGCGGCGCACATTTTTATGAAAGTGCTGCGCAACGAAGCTCCTTTGGCCCACCGCAATGCCGTGCTCGCCAACGCCGCACTAGCGTTGCGCACCACCGGCCGGGCGGCCAACGCGGCCGAAGGGCTGGCGCTCGCGGCCGAAAGCCTGGACAGCGGCCGGGCGCTGGCAGCGTTTGAGAAGCTGCTGGCACTGAATTAACGGGGGAACCTCACCCCCGGCCCCCTCTCCAAAAAAGAGGGGGAGCCGGACGCCTTTTTATTGACTAGCTGATTTTAAAACCAGTATTATCTACCCCGCCGTGGCTCCCCCTCTTTTTTGGAGAGGGGGCCGGGGGTGAGGTTCCCTCGATAGCATGACCATCCTCGATAAAATCATTGCCGAAAAGCGCCAGGAAGTAGCCCGCCGCGAAGCCGAAACCTCCGCCGCCGACCTTGAAAAGCAGCCCGGTTTCACGCGCCCCGTGCTGTCGGCGCGGGAGGCGCTCACGGCGGCCGGCTCGTCGGGCATCATTGCCGAGTTCAAGCGGCGCTCGCCCTCGAAGGGCCTGATTAACGGCACGGCCGAAGCTGGCGCTACCACGGCGGGCTACGCGGCGGCGGGCGCGGCCGTGCTGTCGGTACTTACCGATGAGCCATTTTTTGGCGGCACGCCGGCCGACTTGCGGGCGGCGCGGGCAGCCTGCCCGACTACGCCGATTTTGCGCAAGGATTTTATCGTCAGCGAATACCAGATTACGGAGGCGCGGGCGATGGGGGCCGACCTTATTCTGCTCATTGCCAGCTGCCTCACGCCGGCCGAGGTGCGGCAGTTCAGCGCGTTTGCCCACGGCCTGGGGCTGGAAGTGCTGCTGGAGGTGCACGACGAAGCCGAGTTGCGCAGTCACCTCTGCGACAGCGTGGACCTAGTGGGCGTGAACAACCGCAACCTGGCCACGTTTGCGACCGACGTGGACACGTCGGCGCGGCTGGCGGCGCTCATTCCCAACCACTTTGTGAAGGTGGCGGAGAGCGGCTTGCAGCACGCCAGCACCATCCGGGCCCTGCGGGCGGCGGGCTACCAGGGCTTTCTGATTGGGGAGACGTTTATGAAAACCGCCGACCCGGCAGCGGCGCTGGCCGGGCTGGTGGCCGAACTATCCGGGCCGGTTTCGGCTTCTTAGGCGACTATGAAAATCAAAATCTGCGGCATGCGCGAGGCGGCCAACCTGCTGGCGGTGGCCGATTTCGACCCCGATTTTCTGGGTTTCATCTTCTACCGCAAGTCGGCGCGCTACGTGGGCGACATCCTCGACCCGATACAGGTCCGCAGCCTGCCCGCCGCCATTGCCAAAGTGGGCGTATTTGTCGATGCCGACCTGTCGGAAGTAAAGGCGACCAACTGCGCCTACACCCTCGACTACGTGCAACTGCACGGCCACGAAACGCCCGAGTACTGCCGGCAGGCGCGGGCGGCGGGCCTGCACGTCATCAAGGCGTTTGCGGTGGGCGAAAGCTTTGATTTTGCGAGCCTGGCGGCCTACGAGCCCAACTGCGACTACTTCTTATTCGACACCAAAGGCGCGCTGCCGGGCGGCAACGGCACGGCCTTCGACTGGCAACTTTTGGCGGGCTACACTGGCCGCACGCCCTTTCTGCTGAGTGGCGGCCTGGGGCCGGCCAACCTGGCCGCGCTGCTCGACTTTCACCACCCGCAGCTTGCCGGCTTCGACTTCAACAGCCACCTCGAAACCGCGCCCGGCCTGAAGGACGTAGCCGCCACCCGCGCGCTGTTGCAGCAGTTGCACAGCGCCAACTCCTAACTCAGAACTCAAGACTCTTAACTCATATGACTTCGCCTTATCAGGTTGACGCCCACGGCTACTACGGCCCCTTCGGCGGCGCCTACGTGCCCGAAATGCTGTATCCCAACGTGGAGGAGCTGCGCGATAACTACCTGCGCATCACCCAGGAGCCGGATTTTCAGCGCGAGTTTCAGCAACTGCTCACCGACTACGTGGGGCGGCCCACGCCGCTGTTTCTGGCCCGGCGGCTGTCGGCCCACTACAACACGACCATCTACCTCAAGCGCGAGGATTTGTGCCACACCGGCGCGCACAAGATTAACAACACCATCGGCCAGATACTGGTGGCCCAGCGCCTGGGCAAAAAGCGCATCGTAGCCGAAACCGGCGCGGGCCAGCACGGCGTGGCCACGGCTACCGTGTGCGCCCTCATGGGCCTGGAGTGCATCGTGTACATGGGCGAAATCGACATCGAGCGCCAGAAGCCCAACGTGGACCGCATGCGGATGCTCGGGGCCAAAGTAGTGCCCGCCACCAGCGGCAGCAAGACCCTGAAGGACGCCACCAACGAGGCCATGCGCCACTGGATTTCGAACCCCACCGACACGCACTACATTATCGGCTCGGTAGTCGGGCCGCACCCCTACCCCGACATGGTGGCGCGGTTCCAGTCGGTTATTTCGGCCGAAACTATCAGCCAGCTGCTGCACCAGACCGGCCGCGCCACGCCCGATTTTATGCTGGCCTGCGTGGGCGGCGGCTCCAACGCGGCGGGCGCGTTTTACCATTATTTAGATGAGCCCAGCGTGCGCCTGATTGCCGCCGAAGCGGCCGGGCAGGGCATTGACACCGGCCATTCGGCCGCTACCACGGCGCTGGGCAAGCCCGGCATTCTGCACGGGGCCAGCACTATTCTGATGCAGACGGAAGACGGGCAGGTAACCGAGCCCTACTCGATTTCGGCGGGGCTCGACTACCCCGGCATCGGGCCGCAGCACGCGCAGCTGTTTGCCACCGGGCGGGCCGAGTTTCTGTCGATTACCGACAAGCAGGCGCTTGATGCCAGCTTCCAGCTTTCGCGGCTGGAGGGCATCATTCCGGCGCTGGAAACGGGCCACGCGCTGGCTTGCCTCCCGTTGATTGGGGCCAAGCCGGATGACGTGGTAGTGGTCTGCTTGTCGGGCCGTGGGGATAAGGATTTGGCAACCTACACCAAGCACCTCGAAGAATACGCTTAAGTAACTAAGACACGAGACGTTAGACATGAGAAAGCCCGCTGGAGTGGTTCTAATGTCTCATGTCTAACGTCTCGTGTCTTACTAACCCATCCTACTATGAACCGCCTCACCGAACTCTTCCAACGCAAAACGGCCGACGTGCTCAACGTATACTTCACGGCCGGCTTTCCGCAGCTCAATGATACCGTTTCCATCCTGAAAGCGCTGCAAGACGCGGGCGCTGACCTGGTCGAAATCGGGATGCCCTACTCCGACCCGGTGGCCGACGGCGAAACTATTCAGCGCAGCAACCAGCAGGCGCTGGAAAATGGCATGACCGTGGCTACGCTCTTCGAGCAATTACAAGATATTCGCCAGCAGGGCATTACCGTGCCGATTCTGCTTATGGGCTACCTTAATCCAGTAGTGCAGTTTGGCGTCGAGAAATTCTGCCAGCAGTGCCAGGCCGTGGGCGTCGATGGCGTGATTTTGCCCGACCTGCCGCTCGATGTGTACGAGCGCCAATACCGCCCGCTTTTTGCGCAGTATGGCCTGAAAGTGGTGTTCCTGGTAACGCCGCAGACCAGCGCTGCCCGCGTGCGCCAGCTCGATGCCCTGGCCGATGGCTTCATTTACCTGGTGGCCGCCGCCGGCACCACCGGCGCCCAGACCGACATGAACGCCGATGTGGACGCCTACCTCAGCCGCACCAAGGCGCTGGGGCTGCGCAACCCCACGCTTGTGGGCTTCGGCATCAGCGATGCGGCGAGCTTCCGGGCGGCGAGCCGGCACACGACGGGGGCTATCATTGGCAGCGCATTCATCCGGTTGTTGCAAAGCACGCCGGCCGGGGAGCGCGAGGCGGCTATCCGGAAGTTTGTGCGCGGCGTGCGGCCGTAGTTCGAGCCAGCTTTCTTGACAAGCCCCAGTGTAGCAGCCGCTACGCTGGGGCTTTTTTGCATCAGGATATTTTTTCCATAGCTAGAAATGCCCCGCTTTGCTTAGACTTTTTCTAAATAAATTTTGAGCCCGGCCGTTGGCGGTCGTTTCTTTGTGGTGTTTTTAGATTTAGTCTAATTAAAAGTTGTAATGCTGAGCTCTCGTTCTTTACTCTTTCCGCTACTTACCTACGCTATTTCGACTACCGCGCAGGCCCAAACCACCGGCACCATTACGGGCCGCGTAACCAACCGCAACGGCGGGGCCGTGGAGGCCGTGAGCGTGGGCCTGGAAGGGCAGCCCAAGGGCGACATTACTGACGAGCAGGGCCGCTTTCGCATCCGGCAGGTAGCGCCGGGGCAATACACGCTGATGGTTTCGGCCGTAGGCCTCAAAACTGAACAACAGACTGTTACGGTAGTAGCCGGCCAGGCGGCTACCGTCAACTTTATGCTGACCGAGAGCGCCGCCGAGCTGAAAGAAGTGGTGGTGAACGGCAACCGCGCCAACAAATTCAACCGCCCGAGCAGCGTGGACGTGGCCAAGATGCCGCTCAAAAACCTCGAAAACCCGCAGGTGTACGCCACCGTGGGCAAGGAGCTGCTGACCGAGCAATTGGTATTCACGGCCGACGATGCCACGCGCAACGTGCCGGGCCTACAAAAAATGTGGGAAGCCACCGGCCGCGGCGGCGACGGCGGCGCGTTCTATGCCTCGCGGGGCTTCGTGGTGTCGAGCCAGCTGCGCAACGGCGTGGCTGGCAACGTGACGGGCGACATCGACGCCATCAACCTCGAAAAGCTGGAGGTGATAAAAGGGCCGTCGGGCACGCTCTACGGCAGCGCCCTCACCTCCTACGGCGGCCTGCTCAACCGCGTGACCAAGAAACCTTTGGATGCCTTCGGCGGCGAGCTCAACGTGGCGGCCGGCAGCTACGGCTTCCACCGCGTGAGCGCCGACGTGAACCTGGTGGACACCAATGCGCCCGCCGACCAGCCCAAGCAGCTGGCCCTGCGCCTGAACACGGCCTACACCTACGAGGATAATTTTCAGAACGCGGGCTACACGGGCTTTGGCAAAAACCTGGCCGTGGCCCCCAGCCTGCAATACCGCCCCACCGACCGGCTAACCATCAACCTCGACGCCGAAATCTACAAGGGCACGAGCACCGGCCGGCAGATTATTTTCTTCTACTACCCCACGGCCCAGCTGGGCGCTGACCGCGCCGACCAGTTGAAGCTCAACTACCGGGAGTCGTACCAGGGGCCAGGCCTGGTGCAGGATTCGCGCAGCACCAACCTCTTCGGGCAGGTGCGCTACCAAATTTCGCCCAGCTTCACCTCGACTACTTACCTCACGAGCAGCCACAGCTTTTCCAACGGCTTCGGGCCATACTTCTACCTCATCCCCGATGCGGCGGCCACGCGCTTTAGCAGCCTGCCGGCCGGGGCCAACTACCTGGCACGGGCCGACCAATCGACGCAAAACAGCCGCCGCCAGATTTTTGAGGTGCAGCAGCTGTTCAATGGTGATTTTCAAATCGGTAAGCTGCGCAACCGCGTGGTGTTGGGCCTCGATTTTCTGCGCCTCGACTCGGATGTGAATTTCCTGGGCGGCAACATCGACGTGGTGCCGCTGGCCAACGCCATTCCGGGCTACAACTACCGGGGCTTTAGCGGCGAGGCGGTGGCGGCGCGCTACGCGGCCTCGCCCCCGGCGCACTACCTGGTCACCACTAAGTCGAACACCTACAGCGCGTTTGCTTCGGACGTGCTGAATCTGACCGAGCAGCTGAGCGTGCTGGCCGCGCTGCGCGTCGACCACTTCGACAACAAGGGCGGCATTCTGTACACGCCCGTGGAGGCGTACACCCAAACGGCGTTTTCGCCCAAATTCGGCCTCGTGTACCAGCCCGTGAAAGACCGGGTGGCGCTGTTTGCCAACTACCAGAACAGCTTCAACAACCTCAGCCCTTACATCGACACCAACGGCGCGCCCCGCACGGCCCGCCCCGAGCGCGCCAACCAGTGGGAGGCCGGCGTGAAGCTCGACGCCGCCGGCGGCCGCGTGAGCGCCACGGTAAGCTACTACGACATTCAGGTGAAAAACCTGTTGCGCGCCACGCCGGTGGGTGAAAGCGCCCCCGGCGCTAACGACGCCATCCCGAACGCCCAAACCCAGAACGGCACCCAGCTGAGCCGGGGCGTAGAGCTGAATTTGACCGCCAACCCCGTGCGCGGCCTCAACATCGTGGGCGGCTTTGCCTACAACTACTCCGAGCTGCTGAACTCCAGCGACGACGTGAACGGTCGCCGCCCCACCACCGCCTCGTCGCCCTACCTGGCCAATGCCTGGGTTAGCTACCGCCAGCCCGACGGCCCGCTGCGCGGCCTGGGCCTGGGGGTGGGCGGCAACTACGCCAGCGACAACAAGATTGTGAACAGCGTGTCGATGGGCGTTTTCACTCTGCCCAGCTATACCGTGCTCAACGCCAGCGCGTTCTACGACCAGCCCAAGTACCGCCTATCGGTGAAAGTCGACAACCTCACCGACCAGCGCTACTGGATAGGCTACACCACCATGAACCCGCAGAAGCTGCGCAGCATCGTGGGCGCGGTGGCGTATAAGTTTTAAGTTTAAGTAATTGTTGATAGTAGTAAGGCCGTCATGCTGAGCTTGCCGAAGCACCTCTACCGCCCCGTTGGAGGAAGCGGCAGAGATGCTTCGGCAAGCTCAGCATGACGGTTCGTGTTAGTGGTCTTTTCCTATTTCTCCTCCCATGACCTTCCGCAAAGCAATTGGTAAGCTGCACCTGTGGCTGGGGCTGGCCTCGGGGCTCATCGTGCTCATCGTGAGCCTGTCGGGGGCCGTGTTCGTGTTTCAGGATGAAATCCGCGACCTGACCCAGCCCTGGCGCAAGGTGGCGGTGGAGGCCCGGCCCATGCTGCCGCCCTCGGTGCTCCAAGCCACCGCCGCGCAGGCCAAGCCCGGCTTCACCGCCTCCTGGACCACCTACAACGGCCCCGACCGCTCGACAGCTGTGTATTTGAGCAAGGGCGAAGAAGTGTACTATGCCTTCCTGAACCCCTACTCCGGCCAGCTGCTGAAGGTGCAGAACCTGCGGAGCGACTTTTTCACCATCGTGCAGTATCTGCACATGTATTTGCTGCTGCCGCCCGCCATCGGCAAATGGGTAGTAGATATTGCCGTTATCACGTTTGTGGTGATGCTGATTTCGGGCATCGTGCTGTGGTGGCCGCGCAACAAGGCCGCCCGCAAGCAGCGCTTTTCGGTGAAGTGGGACGCCTCGCCCAAGCGCCGCACCTACGACCTGCACAACGTGCTGGGCTTCTACGCCAGCACGCTGGCCCTGGTGCTGGCTCTCACCGGCCTGTGCATCAGCTACGAGTGGCTTATGGAGGGCATGGGTACCCTGGCCAACGGCGGCCGCTCCATCGCCGCCGAAAACGCCGAGCCCAAGGTCGATACCCTACTCACGGCTCGCCCCGGCCGCCCGGTCGTGGATATTGCCTACGCCCACCTGCGGCAGCAGTCGCCGCGGGCCGAGATGCTGCTCATCGGCCCTACGGCCGACGCTGCCGCGCCCGTGTGGTGCACCGCCTACGCCAAGTCCTTGCACTACTACCACCGCGACGAATACCGCTTTCACCCCCTCACCGGCCAGCTACTGATGGCCCAGCTGCACGATAGCAAAAGCAACGGCAAGAAGCTCAGCGATATGAACTACGACCTGCACACGGGGCTCATTCTGGGGTTGGGCGGCAAGGTTATCGCCTTCGTGGTCAGCCTCACGGCGGCCAGCCTGCCGGTTACGGGCTTTCTGGTGTGGCGCGGGCGGCACAAGCACCGCAAGCCGCACCAGCGTCCGGCGCTGGCCTCCGCCTAAGCAGGTAGTAGCGCGAGCCCTATAATTCGCGTTTTCCGCAGGCGAACGACACAAAAACGCGAACTACAAAGTTCGCGCTACTACCCGCCTACCGCCACGGAAACTTTTGAAAGGAGACGTTGCTCATCACGCCTTTCTCGTATTTAGCCAAGCAGTTTTTGTTGAATTCGGGGCTAAAATTCACCTCGCCGGGCTGCACGGTTTTGGGCGCGGGCTGGCCCTGCCGGAAGAAATAGACGGTAGTGGTACCGTACTTGGTGTAGGGCGTCAGGTCGCCGTACTGCTGCATTTCATGCCACAGCGTATCGGCCACCGTCACGGCCAGCACGCGGGTGATGGGGCCGGTGTTGTTTTCGTTGCGGTAGCTGGCCACTTCCTGAAAATTGCCCGGCAAGTCCTGCCCGGTGGGCTGGCTCAACGAGTCGTACACAAACCAGCCGAGCAGCGCCAGCACGGCACCAAGGGCGAGATATTTTAGCTTCATAGTACCTGGCACATAGCGGGCCCACAGCCGCACGCCCGCTTGTATAAGCGGCTACTCCACCACTAAGTTATAAACCACGAAGTGCGGTATTTTAAACGTCTTGTACCAGTCTTGCACGGGCGTTTTGCTTTGCGCCAGCTTGCAATACAGCAGCCAGCCGTCTTCCTCGTAGGGCAGCGTGTACACCAAAAAGGGCACTTTCTGGCCTACTGCAAAGCTTCTTTCCGTAGTGGGCTGCTGAGCCGGGCCCAGTGCCACCGCCGACTGGCGCGGCCGGTAGGGCCAGATATCGGGCCGCAGGCTATATAAGTTGCCTTTGCCGGGCTGCGCCTCAAACGTTTTGAGGGTACTACCGCCGGTAAACAGAAACTGGTTTTCCAGACGATTTTCCGTGGCTTGGCGGGCAAAAACATCAAAGCTGAAACGCCCTTGCGGGTCGAACGTCAGCAGCCGCTGCGCATCGCCGGCCAGCTTCTGTTCGGGCGCGGCCACGCCGTGGCGATACTCCTGGTACGTGAGGTGAAAGCGCCGGCCGGCCAGCTGCGGGTTGATGGCTTCGATGTGCCACTTTTCGACGTGCAGCGCTCGCGCCATCAGTTGGTGCAGCTCCGCGTTGTCGGAGCCAAAATGTAGGGCGACGCGCACGCTATCGGGGCGGGGCGCGGCCTGGGGGCGCTGAGCGTGGGCCACCGTGGCGCAGCTAATGAGGGCGTACAGGAGGAGAGATTTCATGGCGGTTGTTTTTTGACAAACCTTGCCGCCTTTTTTCCCCGCCTTGGTTAATGCCCGTTAAGAAGTGTTAAGGTGTGTTAAATCTCCGCTATTTCGGCCGTTCGCCAGCTACTTTCGGGTTAGATGACGCGACGAATCAAGCTTTTGGTAGCCCTTATGGCCGGCTGCACGCTGGCGCTGGCAGGCCTGCAAGGCTACTGGAACTACCAGGCTTACCAGCAGGCGCTCCGCAGCTTTCGGCGCGATGCCAATGAGGCCCTGGCCGATGCCACGCGGCGGGAAATTCAATTGCGCCAAGAAGCTTTGTTGCACCGCTGCCGCACGTGGCTGGCCGACACCAACCAATTTGTCATCCGGGCGCGCATCGACAAAACGGAGGGCTACACTATCTTTTCGCTCGCCGACAAGCACCCCGCACCCACCGAAAAACGAGCCCCATTTGACATCGGCTTCCAGGATTTTCACCTGACAACCAAGCACCTCGATGCGGCCGGCCGCGCCTTTTTCATCCGGCGCTTCACTGCCGGCACTTTGGCCGACAACGTGCGCGAAGGCGTAGCTTATTATTACACCCGGCACCTCGGCGAGCGCCTGTACGCCGCCTTTCAGGCCGATACGGTGCATACCCGCCGCCTGGGCCGGCTGTATGCCCGTGCGCTGCGGCAGCGCAGCATTTCAACAGCGTTTCGACTGGTGCCGGCGCAACAATCGGCCGGTAGCCAGGAGTTGGTTTTTGCCACGCGCTTGGCTAATGCCAGTGCTTTTGGTCGCAAGGGCATGGTGGTACGGGCCTGGTTTCCGAACCCACAGCGCGTGTACTTGCAGCGCATGCAGGGCGTGCTGCTGGGCTCGGTGGGGCTGATTGGCATCGTGGTGTTTTGCTTTGCCTACACCGTGCAGTCGCTGCTAAGCCAGGAGCGGCTGGCGGCGCTCAAAGACGACTTCGTGAGCAACATGACCCACGAGCTCAAAACGCCGGTGGCTACCATCGGCGTGGCGGCCGAGGCGCTGGGGCGGTTTGCCCTCAGCCCCGAGGACCGCGCCGACTACCTGGGCATCATTCAGCAGCAAGCCAACCGTTTAGGCACCCTCATCGACCAGATTTTGCAGCGTGCCGTGGCTGGGCAGGGCGGCCCGCCGCTCGTGCGTCGCCCCCTCGACCTGGGGCCGCTGCTAACCCAGGCATTGGCCCAAGCGCAGCCGCGCCTGGTGCAGGCCGGCAGCCCGCTCGTGTACGATACGCCGCCCGGGCCCCTGCCCGTAGTTGGCGATGCCATGCATCTCACCAATGTGCTGCTGACGCTAGTTGACAATGCCTTGAAGCACGGCTACCCCGGCGGCAAAATTCAACTGTCGGGCGGCGAGCGCGATGGCGCGGCCGTGGTGCAGCTCACCAACGAAGGCCCGGCTATTCCGCCGCAGCACCTGGGGCGGGTGTTTGAGAAGTTTTTTCGGGTACCCACCGGCAATCGCCACGACGTACCCGGCTACGGCCTGGGCTTGCACTACGCCCAGGCCGTGGTGCGGCACCACGGCGGCACCATTGCGGTGCGCAGCCAGGGCCAGCACACCACTTTTACTATTACCATTCCGCTCGCGCCCCATGTCGCCCTCGCCCCGGCTGCTACTCTTGGAAGATGAACTACCGCTCGCCCGCATTGTGCGCGAAAGCTTGGAGCGCCAGGGCTACCACGTGCACCACGCGGCCAACGGTGTGCTAGGACTGGCCGCCTTCCAGCGCGACGCCTTCGACCTGTGCATCGTGGATGTCATGCTACCGCAGCTCGACGGCTTTGCCTTCGTGGCCGAGGTGCGGCGCACCAATCAGCAAGTACCCATCCTGTTTCTCACTGCCAAGTCGCAGCCCGCCGACGTGGTGCAGGG
Organism: Hymenobacter sp.; assembly: GCF_035709525.1. Lineage (GTDB taxonomy): Bacteria > Bacteroidota > Bacteroidia > Cytophagales > Hymenobacteraceae > Hymenobacter. Next base: position 34,608 of record NZ_DASTEP010000219.1, read on the forward strand.
TTTCGGCGTGGGTGGCAACGACTACCTCCGCAAGCCCTTCAGCCTCGACGAGCTAGCCGTGCGCTTGCGCGAGCTGCTGCGCCGCGCCCCCACTGCCGGGCCCGAGCCAGCCGCTATTATCGCCCTAGGTCGCTACCAGTTCATCCCGCACAAGCAAGAGCTATGGCTGGATAATGAATTAACAACCAAGCTTTCGCACCGCGAGAACGAGCTACTACGCCTGCTGGCCAGCCACCGCCCGTACCCCCTGGCCCGCCAGGCCACCCTACTCCAACTCTGGGGCGACGACTCGTTTTTCCACGCCCGCTCGATGGACGTCTTCATCTCGCGCCTGCGCAAGCACCTCCGCCACGACCCCACGCTAACCATCCTCAATATCAGGGGTGTAGGCTATCGATTAGTATCGTAGCCTACGCCCAGCGAAGCTTTAAACTCGCGTAGGCCCTAAACTTACCGTCGCGGCTGATGAGCGTGAGGTCTTCGCTGAGCGCCTGCGCGATGAGCAGGCGGTCGAAGGGGTCGCGGTGATTGGGCTGCATGGGCAACCTTGCCAGGGTATTCAAATGCTGGTTGCTAATTTCCAAGTTGTCAAAACCCATTAGCGCTACACGCTGTAACCACCTCTGAAAAGTACCCTTTAACTCGAGCTTACCTATACTATACTTGATGGCTATTTCTAGTAGCGAAACGCGGCTGAGATGAATGGCGGCATCCGGCTGCCGAATAAGTTTAATTACCTCTTCGGGTAGCAATTGAGGCGCTTGCGCATACCAAAGCAGCGCATGCGTATCAAGCAAGTAAGCAGGCTCCGCCATTACATGTACTCCTTCATGTCGTCCAGCGGCTCATCAAAATCATCTGCCATCCAGAACCCCTCATCGTAGGCAAAGCCAGGCGGTGCAATCTGCCGGCGCGGCGGTTCAGTTGGCTCCTCCGTGCTTCGCACCAGCGCTAATACCTGCTGAAACAACTCCTCGTTTTTTGTACGTGCCAGCGTGGCCAACACTTCATCGCGTTCCTTTTCGGCTATCATGGCTAGTTGATTTTTTAACATCAATTTACAGCTTTTTCTCATAGCTACCCCGCCACTTTCTCCGCCAGAAACCGGGCCGTGTAGTTGGTATCCTTGAGTTTCACCAGTTGCTCGGGCGTGCCCTCGAAGAGCAGGTGCCCGCCGTTGATGCCGCCCTCGGGGCCCATGTCGATAAGCCAGTCGGCGCACTTGATGATGTCCATGTTGTGCTCGATGATAAGCACCGAATTGCCTTGTTCCACCAGCGCGTTGAGCGCGCCCAGCAGCTTGGCGATGTCGTGAAAGTGCAGGCCGGTGCTGGGCTCGTCGAAGATAAACAAGATTTTATCCTGTTGCAGCGTAGCGCCTTTGGTGAGGAAGCTCGCCAGCTTCACGCGCTGGGCCTCGCCGCCGCTGAGCGTATTGGCCGACTGCCCCAGGCGGATGTAGCCCAAACCTACATCGAGTAACGGGCGCAGGCGCTCAGCCACCTTGGGCTGGCCAGCGAAGAACTCTACGGCGTCTTCCACCGTCAGTTCCAGCACCTCGTAGATGTTCTTATCCTGGAATTTGATTTCCAGGATATCCTGCTTGAACTTGTGGCCGCCGCAGCTTTCGCAGGTCAGGTAGATGTCGGCCATGAACTGCATCTCGATTTTCACCTGGCCTTCGCCCTGGCACACCTCGCAGCGCCCGCCCTCCACGTTGAACGAGAAGTGTGAGGGCTTGAGACCGCGCGCCTTGGCCAGCGGCTGCTCCGAAAACAGCGTGCGGATGGTGTCATATGCCTTCACGTAGGTCACGGGGTTGGAGCGCGACGACTTGCCGATGGGGTTCTGGTCTACGAACTCCACGTGCGTTACCTGTCCGTTCACGCCCAGCAGGCGGTCAAATTTGCCGGTGGTTTCGCCCGCGCCGCCGCCGAGCTGCTTCATGAGCGCCGGGGCCAGGATGCGCCGGATGAGCGTCGATTTGCCCGAGCCAGACACGCCCGTTACCACCGTCATCACGCCCAGCGGAATCTTGACGCTCACGTTCTTGAGGTTATTTTCGCGGGCGCCGGTCAGCTCCAGCGCGTTGCGCCAGGGGCGGCGCACGGTGGGCACCGGCACGTCGAGCTTGCCGCTCAGATACTGGCCGGTGTAAGTGGCCGTATCCTGCATCAGCTCCGGGAAGGTGCCCTGAAACATGAGGTTGCCGCCGCCGCTGCCGGCCTCGGGGCCGATGTCGATAATCTGGTCGGCGGCCTCCATCATTTTCTCTTCGTGCTCCACTACCACTACGGTGTTGCCCAGCGCTTGCAGCGAGCGCAGCACACCGATGAGCTGCTCGGCATCCTTGGGGTGCAGGCCAATGCTGGGCTCGTCGAGCACGTACATCGAGCCCACCAGGGCCGAGCCCAGCGACGTAGCCAGCGAGATGCGTTGGCTTTCGCCGCCGCTCAGCGTATTGCTCAAGCGGTTGAGGGTGAGGTAGCCCAGACCCACGCGGTTGAGGTAGCCCAGGCGGTTCGTGATTTCGGCCAGCAGGCGGTCGGCCACTTTGGCTTCGTGCTCGGTCAGCGTCAGGTTTTCAAAGAATGTAAGCGCGTCGGCGATGGGCAGCAATACAAGGTCGGTGATACTCTTACCATCGATTTTCACGTACTGCGCGTCTTTGCGCAGGCGGGTACCCCGGCAGTCGGGGCAGGTAGTGCGGCCCCGGTAGCGGCTTTGCAGCACGCGGTACTGGATTTTGTGGGTCTGCTCGCTCACCCACTTGAAGTACGCATCCAGCCCTTCAAAGTACTTGTTACCCGTCCAGAGCAAGCGCTGCTCGGCGGCGCTCAGGTCATTGTAAGGGCGGTGAATGGGGAAGTCGAACCGAATGCCATTCTTGAGCAGCGGCTTGAGCCATTCGCCCTGCTTTTCGGTGCGCCAGGGCGCGATGGCGCCTTCATACACGGTCATGCTTTTGTCCGGTATTACCAGGTCTTCATCGATGCCCAGCACCGAGCCGAAGCCTTCGCAGGTGTGGCAGGCCCCGTAGGAGTTGTTGAAGGAGAAGAAGTTAACGTTCGGCTCCTCAAACACCATTCCGTCCAGCTCAAACTTATCGGAGAAGGTGCGCGTCTCGTCGTCCAGCTTCACGATGCAGGTACCGTGGCCCTCGAAGAAAGCCGTTTGCACCGAGTCGGACAGCCGGAACTGCAAGTCGTCGTCGTCGGGCTGCACCACGGCGCGGTCGATGAGAATAAACACCTCCCCTTCTACCTCGGGCTTGCCCTCGCCGATAAGGTCTTCGATGAAAGCGTTTTGCCCGTCTTCCAGCACGATGCGGCTGTAGCCTTTCTGCAAAAGCAAATCCAGCTCCTTGCTCATGGGCCGGTCGGGCTCGGTGCGCAGCAGTGGGGCCAGGATGGTGACGCGCGTGCCACCCGGCAGCGTAAACAGATAATCGACCACGTCGGCCACCGTATCCTTGCGCACCTGCTCGCCGCTCACGGGCGAGTACGTGCGGCCCACCCGCGCAAACAGCAGCTTGAGGTAGTCGTAAATCTCGGTGCTCGTGCCCACCGTCGAGCGGTTGTTCTTGATGCTGACCTTCTGCTCGATGGCAATGGCCGGCGAAATGCCCCGGATGTAGTCCACATCGGGCTTGTCCATGCGGCCCAGAAACTGCCGGGCGTAGCTGCTTAGGCTTTCCACGTACATGCGCTGGCCCTCAGCGTATAAGGTATCGAAGGCCAGGCTCGACTTGCCTGAGCCCGAGAGGCCTGTGACCACGATAAACTTATTACGCGGCAACGCCACGCTCAGGTTTTTAAGGTTGTGAACGCGCGCGTTTTTGATAACGATAAACTGGCGCGGGTCGAGGTGGTCGATTTCGTCGTGGGCCGGGGCGGCCACTTGCAGAGCGGAATTGTCGGACATGAATGCGGTAACGCCGGCCGGGGGGCGGAAGGTTTCGGCGGGCGGCGCAAAGGTCGGGGTTATGATTTGAGCTTAGTCCGTTTTAACATTGCACCTTTACGCATCCTACCTCTTTTTGAATGCCCACCCTTAGCCCTCTTGCCTTGTTAGTAGCCGCGCTGGCCGATGTATATCAACAGGCCCAACAGCATCAGGTGCTAATTAGAAAAAACGAAGCCGCCACTCGCACCGCACTCGTCGACCCTATCCTGCGCGCTTTAGGCTGGGATACAGCTGACTTGTATATGGTAGAGCCTGAGCATACGGTTCAGAACAAGCAGTCGCTGGACTATGTATTGAAAAGCCAGGATGGCACTATCCTAGCTGTAGTGGAGGCCAAAAAGCTAGGCGAGCCCCTTGACAAACTAGGGCATGTATGGGCTCTCATTGGCTATGCTTTTTCACTTAAGCCGAAGGTTTTTATCATTACGGATGGCATACACTGGCATTGTTACTCACCTGAATATTCGCATTACGAGCCCACTACTGCTCTGCATCTCGCCGAAGAAACGCTGCTGCCAACGGCGCTACAGTTGTTGCAGCTGCTAGATGCAGCTCATGGTGGTTATGGCTTGCCGAAAAGCCTGGTAACCCAGCCCAACGCACTACCTTTCAACGCTTCGGTGCCTTCTGCAAAAGAAAGTAAATCAAAGTCTTCTAAATCGGTTTCTCAACCGCCTTCACAGGCAAGTAAACAGTCTTTCACAGAGTTATCTGCGCTGAACACGCTGGCATTATTACCTGGTCAAAAGCCTGCCAGCTTGCTCTTACCTGATGGCACCATTAAGGCAATCCAAACTTGGAAGGACATCCTGCTTGAAGTTGGTCGATTTCTATTGTTGAACAAGAAGAACTTACAACTGCCACTACCCGACAAAGCAGGTAAAAAGCGTTTTCTATTCACATTCGAAAAGCCCGCAATTGGTTCTAGCACACTAGCTTCTTACCAGGGCAAACCGATTTTCATCTACACACACTATAGCGCAACGGACTGCATTGCAAATGCTTTATACGCAGAAGCTCAGTTACCTCCAGAAGCTCGCAAAACAAAAGTAGCTGTTGCCTTTTGAGCCAAGCTAGCACAAAAAAGGGGGCCACCTTGCGGCAGCCCCAGGGAGTCCTACATCCGGCAAGTTCCGGGTTCAGACCGATATAAAGGTATAACCTAAAAACTACTCTCCGACCCGCCCCCACCCGACTGCCCGCCGCCGAACTGAAACCCAGTAGTAGCGGGCGCGGTGGGTACAGAGGCCGTTTGGGCTACTACCAGCGCTTCGAGGTTGAAGTGGGGCGCGGCCTCGTCGTCGGGGGCGGCGGTGAGGCCGTGGCGCGGGGTGCGCAGGTAGCGCAAAGCGGCCAGCGCCAGGCCAATGAGCACCAGGCCGGCGAGGGAGGCCGCTACTTCGGGCGGCATGAGGGCGCGGTAGTAGCGCACCGTGAAGATGGAAAACGCCACTGCCAGCACGCCCACCAGCAGCATTAGACGGTCGTGGCGGCGCAAACCCAGGTAGAGGTACAGCAGCGGCACCACCGCCGTGAATACGTAGAAAACCGGGACCAGCGGCACCTGCGGCGACGGCCCGTAGCCCCCAACTAGTAGCGCATTGCCTTCGCGCACAATCAAATAATTGCCCGCCAGGTAAAACGCGGCCAGCGCCAGCGTCCGCAACACCAACAGGCAGGGGCGGTAATACAGGTAAGACAGGCGGGCGGGCTGCTGCTCCAGCCAATAGAGCAGAGCGGCCGAAGCCGCCATTGTCTCAAACGGCAGCAACAGCCGCCCCCAAGCGCCGTGCAGCAGCATATTCGCCAGTAAGGCCAGCGCCGTGCCAAACGTAGCCACCGCCACCACGGGGTCGGCGTAGCGGCGCAGGGCCAGCAGCAGCGGCCCCAGCAGCAACAGCAGGTGCAGCCACGTGCCCGGCGCAGTCAGCCAGAAATGCGGGCCGTAGTCGCGGTGGCTGTAGCCATAGGGCAGCCACTTATTGAAAGAGTACAGAATCAGGAAATTCCACGCCAGCAACGCACTGTAGAGCAAGGCCATATCGACACCGGAGTGGTAGTGGCGCGCGTTTTTAATCACCGCCTCTACCCCCGCCACGCTACCTGCCAGGGCCAGCACTCCCAGCACCAGCCCGCTGTGCACGCCCAGGACGCCGAGCGCCAGCAGCGCGCTGCCCACGCTCAGCAGGGTGGCCACAAACAGCCCCACCCGCAACAGCAGGGCCGGCTGGTAGTAATCAATTGGGTAAGCCGCCTCGATGGCCGCCCGTTGGGCGGGTAGCAGCAGGCCGCGGCGCTGCCAGCGGGCCGCGGCGGCCCGCAGCGCGGTATGGTGGGGCCAGGCGGCTGGGTAGGCGCGGAAGCTCATGCGAGGCGCAGGATTTTTTTGCTGTTGAGAAATAGCAGCACGATGCCTACCAGCGTCAGGGGCAGGTAAAACACGAGCATGGGCGTTACCCAATCGCTGGAATGGCCGCTGGCCAGCAGCCTTACGATGCTGTAGGTAATGGCTACGTAGCTGTACGCCACGCTCATCAGCAAAAACAGGTAGGACTGCGCGCGCCGGGCATACCACACCAGCCCCGCGCTGAGCACCAGCACCAGCAGCAGCCAGGGCAGGGAGTACCGGCCTTCGGTAGCGAACAGCAAAGACAGGGCCGCCAGCAGCGTCACATTACTCCCCAGCGAAAGGTAGGTAAAGGCAAAGTGCCGCTTGCGGTCGAGAAATTCTGACCCTAGCCCGGCCGCCACCAGCACCAGGCCAAGCAACATCCCCGGGAAGCTAAGGGCACTGTGCCAAAGCAGCGCCTGCTGAAACACTGCCAGCGGAGCCACGCTTACGCCCACCCAGGCGGCCAGCGCCGTAATGGCCAGCGAAAGCACCCCGCGGTGGTCGAAGCGGTAGGCCAGGTAAAAGAACAGCCCGGCGGGCAGCACCGTGGCCAGCCCGTAGCGCGTGCCAAACAGCTCGTATTGAGCCTGCAAATAGCCTTCGAGCACTAGAAACAGCAGGCAGCCCAGCACCAGCAGGTAGTCGGCCGCAATGCTGGTGCGTGGGGCTTCGCCCCAGGTGAAAGCCAACCGGCGCCGCACGCCGTAGGCAAACGACGCGCTCATGGCCAGCGCGATAGCTCCAATTATCACCCCGTGCCCCAGGCTATCGATGTGCTGGTAAATGAGCACTCCCACGCCCCCGGCCAGCAGCGTAATGCCCAGGTAGAGCAGCGCCCGCAGCTCGTAGTGCAGCGAAAACGGCCGGGCGCGCTCGTCCTCGGCAATGGCCGCAGCCTGGGCGGGCGGCAGATAGCCAGCAGCTTCCAGCTCGGCCAGCAGGCGGGTGGTGGGGGTAGGCATTAAAGGAATAGGTAGAAACAGAAAGGCGGCTTAAACTTACGCGCTGCTAGTTGCTGCCAGGCCGCCCCAGCCCTAACCGCCTGCCAGCGCTTGCGTACTGCTACCCGATTACCCAGCTTAGTATATGGCCGAACTGCATATTCAACCCAAGAAAAAAGCCCCCAGCCCGTGGCTGCTCGTGGCGCTGGCCGCGCTGCTGCTCGCGGCCGCCGCCTACTTCTACCTGCGCCCCGACCCGGCCGACGAGCCCGCCCCCGCCGCGACCACGGCGGCCCCCGCGCCCGCCGATACCCTGGCCCCCGACTCGCTCGCCGCTGCGGCCCGCGCCACGCCCCCGCCCGGCGACTCCATCGAAACCAGCCCGCCGCTGGGCAATGCCTCGCCCGCCCGCATCCGGCTGCTGGAGCTGGCCCCGCAGCTCACGCAGCTCGTCGACCGCGCCGACCTGCGCGACGATGCCGCCATCCGGGAGCAGCGCGACAACTTCACCAGCGCCACCTCGCGGCTCGAAGACAACGACCCCGCCGCCAGCCTGCGCCCCGGCCTCGTGGCCGCCGCCAGCCTGCTGCTGGCCGTGCAGCAAAAAGGCTACCCCAACCTCGAAACCGAAGCCAACGCCCTCACGCTGCAAGCCAGCGAGCTATCGGGCCGCGATGCCACGCCCGCCGAGCAAACCCGCAACCGCGCCTACCTGGCGCAGGTGGCCAGCTTGCTCAATACCCTGAGCTACCCCGCCCGCGACGTTCTCTAACCTAGCCCCTTATGAGCTCTCCCATCCTGCGCCGCCTGCGCGACCTGCCCGATTTTGAAATGGCCACCGGCGACCCCGACCCCCGCGGCTGGCCCGTGCGCGGCGGCGACGGCCAGGCTTTCGGCACCGTCGCCGAGCTGCTGGTCAATCTGGAAACCCGCCGCGTGCTTTACCTCACCGTGCAGCTCGACCGCGGCCTGCCCGGCGTGCCCCCGCCCCCGCCACACGCCGAAACCCAGATTTTGCTGCCGCTGGCCGCCGTGAACCTCGACACCGAGGGCGGCAGCGTATTCGTAACCGCGTTGCGCCGCGACACCATCAGCAGCTACCCGCCGTTCGTTGATTTTATTTTGCCTACTGAGTTTGAAGAGGCAATGCAGCGGGCACTGGGTTAGTAACACCAAGCTCCAGCTTGGTGAACCGTTGTTGAGCCAACCAAGCGGGGCTTAACGACGGTTCACCAAGCTGGAGCTTGGTGTTACACTCAATTGGCCCGCACCATGTCGGCCACGGCCGACACCCAGTAAGGCTCCGAGTTGAGCGAGGGCACCAACTGCCAGTGCTTGCCGCCGGCTTCCTCAAACATTTCCTTGAACTCTAGCCCTACTTCGATGGTGGTTTCGAGACAATCGGCTACAAAGGCGGGCGAGAAAGCTAGCACGTTGTGGATGCCTTTGGCCGGAAATTCCTTAATAACCTCGTCGGTGTAGGGTTGCAGCCAGGGGTCGCGCAGGCGGCTTTGCAGGCGGCTCTGGAAGGTCACGGTGTACTGGCTTTCGCTTAGGCCGAGGCCCGCCGCCAGCAGGCGCGAGGTGGCAAAGCACTGCGCCCGGTAGCAGTAGCGGTTGTTTTTGTTGTAGGTATTGCAGCACTTGCCCAGCTGGCAGTAGCCCTTGAAGCTGCCCTTGAGCACATGCCGCTCCGGGATGCCGTGGTAGCTGAATACCACGTGGTCGTAGTCGTGCCGGGCCATCTCGGCCTTGCCCCGCGCCACGAAGCTGGCGATGAAGCCGGGGTCGTCGGCGAAAGTGCTGATGAAGTTGACACTCGGTACTATCCACCAGTCTTTTACAATATCCATCACCTTCTCCTGCACCGAGCCCGTGCTAGCCGCCGCGTACTGCGGAAACAGCGGCAGCACGATAATGCGGTCCACGGCCGCGTCGCGCAGCTCCTCCAGTGCGCTCTCAATGCTCGGCTTCTGGTAGCGCATTCCGAAGGCCACCACGTACTCGTCGCCGAGCACTTCCTTCAGCCGGGCTTGCAAGTCGAGGCCGTGGTAGAGCAGCGGCGAGCCGCGCTCGGCATCCCAAAGCTGCTGGTAGATTTTAGCCGATTTGGGCGCCCGCAGCGGCACTACTAAGCCTTGGAAAAGCGGGTAGCGCACGGCGGCCGGCATGTCAATCACGCGGCCATCGGTCAAGAACTCATTGAGGTAGCGGCGCACGTCGCCGGTCTGGGGCGAGTCGGGCGTGCCCAGGTTTACTAGCAAGACGCCAATGCGGCGGGCGGGGGTAGGCATTATATTTTAGCTATTAGCCTTTGGCTGCTAGCTGTTAGCTCTTCGGGAAGCCAGCAACCAGCAGTCTGGGGCCTATTTTATGGTAATTGCACGTTTAACCAAAAAGCCGGGTTTTCAGCTTCAATTCAACTGCAAAAAAAGCTAATAGCTAACGGCCAGCAGCTAACAGCTCCAAAAAGCCGTACCTTTGCGGGCTCATTTTCAAAACCCTACCTCGCGTGAACCCCGAACCCAAGCCTCACCGTGCCGGCTTCGTCAGCATCATCGGCAAGCCTAACGTGGGCAAATCGACGCTGATGAACGCGCTCGTGGGCGAGCGCCTGAGCATCGTCACGAGCAAAGCCCAGACCACGCGCCACCGCATCCTGGGCATTCTCAACGGCGATGATTTTCAGCTGGTTTACTCCGATACGCCCGGCATCATCCAGCCCAAATACGAGCTGCACAATGCCATGATGGCCTTCGTGTACTCGTCCTTAGAAGATGCCGATGTGATATTATTCGTCACCGACATCTACGAAAAGCACGACGAAGAGCCCGTGGTTGAGCGCCTGCGCAAAACCGAGGACACGCCCATCTACGTGCTGGTCAATAAAATAGACCAGGCCAGCCAGGAAGACGTGGAGGCCAAGCTGGCCTACTGGAAAGAGCAGCTACCCAACGCCACCGACGTGCTGCCCATCTCGGCGCTCAACGCCTTTGGCACCGAAAAGGTGTTGCAGCTGGCCCTCGACAGCCTGCCCATCCACCCGCCCTACTACCCCAAAGACGAGCTCACCGACAAGCCCGAGCGCTTTTTTGCCGCCGAAATGGTGCGCGAAAAAATCTTCAAGCTCTATAAAAAAGAAGTCCCCTACAGCTGTGAAGTAGCCATTGAGGAGTTCAAGGAAGACGATGAAATTATCCGCATTCGCGGCGTGATTTACGTGGAGCGCAACAGCCAGAAAGGCATCATTATCGGTGCTAAGGGTGAGGCACTTAAAAAAGTCGGCACCTGGGCGAGGGAGGAAATGGAGAAGTTTTTCCAGAAAAAAGTGTTCCTCGAATTGTTCGTGAAAGTGAACGAGAACTGGCGCACCGATGCCAAGGCGCTTACCCGCTTTGGGTATCAGTAGTAGCGCTGGCCGCCGTTTAGCGCGCAGCGCGTAACGGCAGGCCGACCAGTGGGGCGAGTCTCCAGACTCGCGGCCTGGGAGCT
>NZ_DASTEP010000220.1:0-12941 GCF_035709525.1 Hymenobacter sp.
AGCGCCGGCTTTTCTCAACTTTTTTCAGCTACTATTTCATGCCTCTCGAAGACAGCTATTTAGGCCAGGGCTGGAGCTTTCCGCCCAGCTTTGAGCTCCCCTCGCCGGCCACGGGCGCTGCCGTGGGCAGCCGCTCGCCGGGCGGGGTGCAGCTGGTGGTGGGCCTCACCGACATCGAGCAGAGCCTGTGCATCCTGCTCAGCACCCGCCTCGGCGAGCGCATCCTGGCCCCCGATTATGGCTGCGACCTGACTACGCTGCTCTTCGAGCCGCTGAATGCAGCCACCGAAACGCGCGTGCACCACCTCATCCACACGGCGGTGCTCTACCACGAGCCCCGCATCGAGCTGCTCGGCGTGACGGCCACCCAGCCCGACGACCAGCCCGGCCTGCTGCTGCTGGACCTGGCCTACCAGGTGCGCAACACCAACTCGCGCTACAACTACGTGTATCCCTTCTACTTGCAGGAAGGCTCTGACCTGAGCCTGGCGGCCGGGGACTCGGCCCTGGGGGCCTGAGCCCCGCCCCGCTTTCATTTTCTTCACCCTCCCCTTGCTTCGCTACCCTGCTCATGTCGACCTGCTCTGACCCACACCCGCTGCGCCGCGACGGCCTGAGCCAGTCCCAACGCCAGCTCCCGGCCCTCGACCCCACCCACGTGCAGCTCGACGAGCGCACGGGCGACGACTTGCTGGCCTTTGCCGCCAGCTACGCCCAGAAGGTGGGCCTGCGGTTTTACCCGCTCGATGGCCCCGCCGCCGCGCCGCCCGCCGGCAGCACCACCCTGCCCACCTGGGCCGGCCTGATGCAGCTGCCCGCCGGGCAGTCGCGCGCCGACCTGGAAGCCCGCAGCGACAACCCGCCCCACCTGGCGTTGTTCCTGGCTTTTCTCAAGCTGTTTGGGTGGGCGCAGGAGCAGCTCAACGCCTTCACGCAGCGCCACCTCGACTACTACTACCGCGAGGTGCTGCGCCTGGAGGGCCGCCCCGCCGTGGCCGACCAGGTGCACCTCACCTTCGAGCTGGCCCGCAACGTGGCCGAGCAGGTGCTGCCCGCCGGCACCGAGTTTGAGGCCGACTCGGACGAGGCGGAAACCCCGCTGCGCTACCGGGCCGCCGCCGCGCGGGTGCTGAACCGGGCCGGCCTGACCCACCTGCGGGCCCTGTACCTGGAGGAAAACAAGCCGGTTTACTTCGCGCCCGACCCGGCCACGGCCGATGGGGTAGCGGCCCCCCTGCCCGACAACGACCCGAGCTGGAGCGCGTTTGGGGGCGAGGCGGCCACCCAGGCCTGGCCCATTGCTAATCTGGGCTTTGCGCTGGCCTCGCCGGTGCTGCTGCTGGCCGAGGGCACCCGCTATATTAAGGTGACCCTGACGGCCCAGCGCGCCCTGAAGCTGCCCCGCAACCCGCAGCTGCACGTGCAGCTGAGCGGGGCTACCGCCTGGCTGGAGCCCGCGGCGCAGCCGCGGCTGGTGCGCCGTGGCAAAACCACCGAGTACGAGTTTAGCGTGACGCTGCCCGCCAGCGAAAAGCAGGCGGTAGTAGGCTACGATGCCACCCGCCTCGACGGCGGCTACGTGACTACCGCCCCCGTGCTACGTGTGCTGCTGGCCGACACCACGGACTACCAGCTGCTGCGCGACCTGGCGCTGGAGGCCGTGAGCATCGAGGTGAGCGTGACCGGCCTGCACCAGACGCTGAAGCTGGAAAACGACCTGGGGCCCGTGAACCCCGACAAGCCGTTTCTGGCCTTTGGGGCGGTGCCCACGGCGGGCTCGCGCCTGTACGTCGACTGCCCCGAGGCGGCGGGCAAGGCCCTCACCAGCCTAAAAGTGACCGTGCCGACCTGGCTGGGCAAGCCCGACGCCTGGGATACGTATTATAAGCAGTACAACCTGAAAGAGGCCGACCTGAAAGCCACCGTGACGGTGCGCAACCAGACCCTGAACCTGGGCCCGCAGCCGGTGCCGCTGTTTAGCAGCTTCACCCAGGGCCTGGAGCTGCGCCGCGACCCCGCCGCGCTGGCCATCGCCACGCCGCTGGTGGCGCGCGCGCTGGCCAGCGCGTTTGGGCGCTACGAGCGCCTGGGCAACGAATTCATAGATGTCTCGCCGCTGCGCGACCTGGTGGACGGGGCCGCGCCGGCTTCCAACGAGAAGCTGCTGACCATCGAGCTTCAGCAGGAGTTCGGCCACCGCGACTACGCCCGCCTGCTTACGGCGGCCATTACTGCGAAAAGTACTTCGACCACAAACCCACCCACGCCTTCGCCGGAAGTTCCGAACGCCCCTTACGCGCCGCTGGCCCAGTCGCTACAGCTCGACTACACGGCTACTACCGGCCCGGTGGTGCTCACCAAGCAGGTCACGGACGAGGCCTTTGCCCAACGAGCGGTGCGGCTGTTTCACCAGGCCCCTTTCGGGCAGGCCGAAGAGCACGTGCGCCTCAAGCAGCGCCTGCCCTGGCTGACTGCGGCGGGCACGGCCGCGGCGAACGCGGCGGCCGGCACCACCTACCTGCTGCCGCGCCTGGCGGCCGGGGGCACGCTGCTGCTGGGCTTGCGTGAGGCCGGCCCGCGCCAAACCGTGGCAGTACTCTTCCAGGTGGCCGAGGGTAGCGCCAACCCCCTGCGCGAGCCCGCCCGGGTGGCCTGGAGCGTGCTCAGCCAAAACCAGTGGCGGCCCCTGCGCAACGAGTACGCCCCGCTCGACCGCACCGACAACCTGCTCACCTCGGGCATTATCGAGTTTCAGCTGCCGCCCGAAACCCGCCTCGACAACACGCTGCTGGAAAACGGCCTGGTGTGGCTGAAAGGCGAGCTGCAAACGGCCGACGGGCAGCCTGCCCCGCCCGACAGCGTGGCCCGGCTGGTGGCCGTGCACCCGCAGGCGCAGCTGGCCCGGCTGGCCGAGCCGGCCGCCGACCCCGCTCACTACACCGCCCCGCTACCGGCGGGCACCCTCACCCGGGTGCGGCAGGGTAGCGCCGGCATTCAGACCGTGCGCCAGCCTTACCCCTCATTTGGGGGGCAGCCGGCCGAAACGGACGCTGCCTTCTACACCCGCGTGAGCGAGCGCCTGCGCCACAAGCAGCGCACCGTCACTATCTGGGACTACGAGCACCTGGTGCTCCAACAGTTTCCGGATTTGTACAAGGTGCAGTGCCTCAGCCACACCCGCGTGAGCGAGGCGGGCAGCCTGCGCGAGCACGCCCCGGGCTACGTGACGCTGGTGGTGGTGCCCAACCTGCGCCACGCCTACGCCGCCAACCCCCTGGAGCCCCGTGTGGCGCTGCGCATGCTCAAGGCCATTAAGGCGTTTGCCCAGGCCCACGCCGGGCTGCTGGTCGAAATACAAGTGATAAACCCCACGTACCAGCCCGTGCAGGTGGGGGGCAAGATAGCCTTCCGCCCGGGCTACCCGGCCGCTACCTACCAGGCGCGGCTCAACCAGGACCTGCGCGCCTACCTGGCCCCCTGGGCCACGGCCACTACGGCCGAGCTCTCGTTTGGCGGGGCGCTGCGCAAAAGCACGGTGCTGGCCTTTATTGAGCAGCTGCCCTACGTCGATTTCATCACCGACCTCACCCTGCGCGTGGTAGGCGGCGGCGACCAGGAAACCATCGAAGCCGCGTCGCCGCAGGTGGTGCTGGGCTCGGCTCCTACGCACGCGTTCACCGAAATCCCACCCCGCGTCCTTCCCGTCACCCGCTGAATTCTGATTGCCGCCCATGACCGCCCTCACCCCCAGCCCCACTATTACCGCGGCCCCGCCCGCCTGGCCGGCCGCCGACTGGAACGCCCTGCGCGCGGCCGGCCTGGCCTACGTAGAGCAGTACGCCCACACCCACTGGACCGACTACAACCGCCACGACCCGGGCATCACCATCCTAGAGCTGCTGTGCTACGCCATCACCGACCTGAGCCAGCGCACCTCGCTCGACATCAAGGACCTGCTGCGCTCGGGCTATGCCAGTGACGCTGAGATGGCCCGGGCTTTTCCGGCCGCCGACCAGGTGCTGCCCACCACGCCGGTGACGCTGCTCGACTACCGCCGCCTGCTGCTCGACATCCCGGGCGTGCGCAATGCCTGGCTGGTGCCCCACCCCGTGCGGGTGGGCGTGACGCCGCCCAATGCCGAGGCCTACTACGCCGAGGAAGACACCCCGGCGGCCCGCGCCCGGCTGCACTACGCCCTGCCCGGTGGCCCGGCCACCGGCCTGGGCTTCGACCTGCGCGGCCTCTACGACATCACCGTCGACCTGGACTCCGACTTCGTGAGCCAGCAGGTGCAGCCCGGTGGCCCCACCGAGACCGAAGTGCGCGCCGGGCTGCTCCGGCAGGTGCACAAGGTGTATGAGCTGAACCGCAACCTGTGCGAAGACTGCCTGAGCGTGAAGGTGCTGCCCGTGCAGCGCGTGATGCTGTGTGCCGACGTGGACCTGACCCCCGGGGCCGACGTACGCACCGTGTACGCCCAGATGCTGCTGGTGGCCGACCAGCACCTGATGCCCACCGTGCAGCGCTACTCGCTGGCCGAGCGGCTAGCCCAGACCGACGCCAACGGCCAGCCGCTCACCATCGACCAGATATTTGAGGGCCCGCTGCCCGCCAATGGCTTTATCCGCGAGGAAGACCTGGCGGCCAGTGCGCTGCGCGACACCATACACGCCTCCGACCTGATAGGGCTGCTGATGGCCGTGCCCGGCGTAGAGGCCATCCGCGAGTTTCGCATGAGCGCCCTGCACTACGTTGACCAGAGTGGCCTGCCCTACCAGGAAGGCGCTACCGACAGCAATGGTACCGAAATAGACCCCGCCACGGCCGTGGATGGCAACGGGAATAAGGTGTATAAGCTGGTGGTAGACCCCGCCGCCGCCAGCCAGCCCTGGGAGCTGCCCATCCGCACCGATGCCCGGCCCCAGCTCGATATCGACCGCACCCGGCTGAGCTTCTACCAGGGTACGCTGCCGGTGGGCAGCAACGCCGACCGCGTGCAGGCCCTGGCCGAGTTCGACAAGCGTAAAAAGGAGGTTAGCCGCCTGCAAGTGCGTACGCTGGGCGCGGCTCCCTTGCCCGCGCCCGTGGGCACGCCCCGCGACCTGGCCTCGTACCAGCCGCTGGCTTTCGACTTTCCGGCCAACTACGGCATCGGCCCGGCGGGCCTGCCGGCCGACGCCCCTGCCCAGCGCCACAACCAGGCCCGCCAGCTCAAGGCCTACCTGCTGTTTTTTGACCAGCTGCTGGCCAACTACTTGGCCCAGCTGCAACACGCGGCTGGCCTGTTCGGGTCCGACGTGTCGCGGCCTACTACGTACTTCGGCCAGGTGCTCACCGACAGCGATTTGCCGGGGCTGGAAGAGCTGTACAGCGTAGTCAGCCCTAGCAACGAGGCCGTGGCCACGCCCGCCGACGCCTCGGCCGGGGCCGCCCGCCGGGGGCGCTTTCTCGACCACGTACTGGCCCGCTTCGCCGAAAGCTTTGCCGACTACGGCTTGCTGCTGTATTCGCAGGATGGGCAGCGGGATGACTCGGAGGTGCTGCTCAACAAGGCGGCGCTGGCCGACGACCTGGGGCGCTTTCACCCGGCCCAGGCCTTTTGCTACGAGCTGCCCAGCTGGCAAACCGAGCGGCCTGCCGGTGCGGGCCCCAATGTGGCGGGCATCGTGCGGCGCTTTGGCCGCCTGGCCGGGCTGGCCAACTTTGAGCCGCGCTATACCACGGCCCCGCCGCCCGGCGTGCGCCTGCGCGAGCTGCCTGCGGGCCGCGCCCTGCGGGCCGCGCAGGCCGGCCCTTACGCCGAAACGCGCTACTACTTCGAGCTGCTCGACCCCAGCGACGAAACCCGGACACTGGGCAGCTCGGCCCCGCTGCCCTACGCCACGCCGGCGCTGGCCCTGGACGGGGTGAAGCAGGCGGCCCGCGCGGCCCTGGCCCTGGTGCGCCAGCGCACGGCCTGGCAAGTGGTGGGCCAGGCGGGCGCCTTCTGGTACGTGCTGCAAGACACCCAAAAGCAAACCCTGCTGCGGAGCCCCCGCGCCTACGCCCGGTCGGCCGAAGCCGAGGTAGCCCTGAGCCGCGCCCTGCGGGCGCTGCAAACGGCCGACGAGAACATCTACGTGGTCGAAAACCTGCTGCTGCGCCCCAACCCCGATGGCTCGGACGCGCTGCCGGGCCAGTGGCTGCCGGCCTGCGTGGCCCCGGACAGCTCGTACTGCGACCCGCTCGACCCCTACAGCTTCCGCGTCAGCATCGTGCTGCCGGGCTACACGGCCCGGTTTCGCAATGCCGACTACCGCCTCTACGCCGAGCGGCTGCTGCGCCTGGAGCTGCCGGCCCACATCCTGGCCCGCATCTGCTGGGTCAGCCAGGAGCAGATGGCCGAGTTTGAGGACGTCTATCACAAGTGGCTGTTGCAGCTGCACGTGGGGCCCGTTAAAACCAATACGCCGCAGGACTTCGACGCGAACGACTTCAGCGCCCACGACTACGAGGTGGGCTTCGACTCGGTAGCCTACGCCGAAGCGCAGGCGGCGCTCGTGGAAGTGCTCGGCCAGCTGCACACCATTTACCCCGGCGGCCACCTGTCCGACTGCGGCAATGCCGAGGCCAACACCCCGCTGGTGCTGGGCCGTGCCATGCTCGATGGCCTGGCCCCGCCAACCCCCGCGCCAGCCCCCGACCCGCTGGCCCCGCTCGAGTTCAAGCTGGTATTTGCGGAAGAAGCCGCCGCTTGATACCGCCGCTTGGCTTTCTACTAATCAACTGACTGCAAAGACGAGGCGGCGGGCGCTCTAGCCCGCCGCCCGCCGCTGCCCGCGCTTTACCTCCCAATTTCTTACGTTGCCATGTCACCGCCAATTTTCCCAACTCTTCAGCCGACCCCGTTTGGCCCTACCAGCTACGGGCTGACCGTTTTTCAACCCAACCAAGTCCTTTCCGCGCCGCAGCTCAACGATTGGGTGAGCTTTCTGATGGGGCAGGAGCAGGCCACCCGGGCCCGTTTGCTGGGCGTGGGCGTGGCCACGGGCCTGCTGCCCACCGTGGCGGCCGAGGGCAATCTCATCACCGTTTCGGCGGGCTGCGGCGTCACGACCGAGGGCCTGCTGCTGCGCCTGGAAGCACCCGCCACCTACGGGGCCTACCGGCCCATCGAAGCCGAGTTGCTGGCACCCTACGCGCCCTTTGCCGGCCTGGAGATACTGGAACTGCTGCCTGAAGGCAGCACCGCTACCGGGGCCCAGCCACTCACTAAGCTGAAGCTGAGCGAGTACGCGGTGGCAATTTATCAGCGTAGCGTAATCACCCCGACCGACCGCTGCCAGAATACCGGCTGCGATGATGGTGGGAAACGCTACAACGTCTCCCTGCAAGTGGTGCTGGTGCCCTACCCGGAAGCGAACAGCGAGCGCCCGCTGGTGGACCCCGGCCTAATAGCGGCGGCCACGGCCTACTTTACCCTGCCGCCCCTGGCCATGCGCCGGCCGTTGCTCGATGGCGACCAGCACGCCACCCGCCTGCAAAGCCTGCACGCCCTGCTGAGCGACGCCGCCGACCAGCTGGGTGCGGCCCTCGACAAGGCCATGACCACGCTGAAGGACGTGCCCGGCTTCGGGGCCACCTCCACCGTGAGGAGCTATGTGCAGCGGGCCAAGTTGCGGCTGCTGGCCACCGTGGCCCAAACGACGGACGCGAACCAGCAATACATTTACGGCTGGCTGAAAGACTTGTACGATGCCTACGGTGAGTTTCAGCAGGCGGCCAGCCGCCCGTCGTGGCTGGGCCGGGCCCTGCCGGCCCCGGGTGAATTTCCCCGGCACCTGGTGCTGGGCGAGTGCGCCCCCGAAGCGGGCCTGTTGGCCCCACGCTACCGGCACGCCTGGCAGCCGGCCCCGCCCGTGGGGCCCGCCCCCACTGCCGCGCAGGTGCAGTGGCTGTTTCAGCGCATCTGCACGCTCATCGTCGAGTTTGCCTTGCCTTCGCTGGTGAGCAGCACGGCAACCGAAACGCCACCGATTGTGGTTTTTCCGCAGTCTACTACCTTGTCGCCTAAGCCGAAAACCCTATCGCTGTCAGAAGGCGGTGGCGACGGCCAGAGCGCGCCTGGCAGCCTCATCAAGCTGATGAGCCTAAACGTAGACTTGAGCACGTTTGGGGCCTTCACGCCTGAGATGGCGACGGTGGCTACCCTGCGGCTCACGCCCGACCGGGGCCGGGCGGCGGGCTTCGACCGCCGCAGCATTCCGTTCTACTACGGGGCCGGCGTGCGCGCCAGCTGGAGCTACGCCCAGAGCAGCATTGCCCAGGCCCAGCACATTCTCACCTATCCGCCCAGCGCGGTGAGCGGGGCCCTGGACTTTGTGGCCAACCCCCTGGACTACCAGCTCGAAAGCTACGATTTTTACCGCATCGAGGGCCTGCTCGATGCCCCGGCCAGCGTATTGCTGAGCCAGTTGGCCACGCTGCGCGACAGCCAGAACCTGGCCTTTGATATCGTGGCCGTGAGTGCCGACGCGTTGGGTTCAAGCCAGCCCCTGCTGGTATCCAGCGACAACCCGGCCTTTACCGGGCAGCAAGAGCTGTTTGGCAGTAACCTGAGTTTATTGCGCCTCGAAGAAAGCAAGGCCTCGCAGGCCGGTACCCCCCTGAAGCAAGCCTTGGGCAACGTGCAGCTGACGCTGCCGACCACCGCATTTGGCCAGCTGGTGCAGGACTACAAGCAGCAGAACGGCCCTCTGCCGGGCGACATAGCCAAGTACCTCGACGCCCTCACGGCTCTGAACACGGCCTACAACGGCCTCAGCAAGCAGCTCACTTTCCCGGCCTTCCGGCGCGCCAACCCCGGCATGGAGCACGGGGCCGGGGTGCCCCGGGGCGGCACCTTCGTGGTAGTGTACCGCGCCCCCGAAGGCAGCCCCAACACGCCCCTCATCGTGGGCGACTACTACCTGCCGCACCGCCAGAGCGGCAACGGCCCCATCACGCAGCTGGTGCTGCCCGACCCGGCTCCGCTCATCCGCCTGGAACGGTCGGTAGCGAGCTCAAATGAGGAAGGAAAACCCGAGGTGGGCGTCGGTGTTTCGCCGGCGGGTGGCACACTCACCGTGGCATTTATAGACGGTGCGCAGGAAGTTTCCGTTAACTTGGCGGATGTGATAGAGGAAAGAGGAGGCATGCAATATTTTCAGGTGAGAAAGGCAGTTGACTACGTCACCACGTACGCGAGCAACGAGAAGCGGCTGATAGCCCTACCCCATACCTGGAAGTTTAGATACACGATAGGCAGCGCGTATGATGAGAAATCGCTGCTTATAACAAGAGGGATATTTATTGAGCCTTTCAGTGTAGGAGAACTTGACAGTGAGGGTATCAGGACTTTTAGCTACCGCGTGGGTAATGCCACAAAGTTGTCAATCGATTTTGGTGACGGTACGCACGCAACCGCTGTTTTGCCCTTGACCGCGACGGAAACCGACTTTACATCACCAGGCAACGGCCCTATTTTTTCACATAAGTATGGTGCCATACCGGCAGGCGGCTTCAAGGCTGTACTCACCGCCAGCAATGGGAAAAATGCCGTCCAAAGTAATCCTCAAATTGTAAATGGCGGCTAAGGCAGTCAGCGTAGCCAGCCGCTCGCTACGCCAGTAGCGGCTGGTTATCCGTCTACCACAGCTACAAAAAGTTCGCCGGCCGGCCCCATCGGGCCGGCCGGCGAACTTGTACTTATCCCTTTACTATATCCCTTTCTACGCTGCGCTCATGGCTACCGCTCCCCACGTTATTTATCAGCAGCGGCTGCACCTGCGGCTGCCCGCCGACACGCCGAGTACCACCACCCGGCACCAGCAGGCCGAGCAAGCGCTGCTGGCCCCGGCCCTGCTGCACGCCCTCGACGAAGCCCTGACCCAGGCGCTGGCTGACGCCGGCCTGCCCCCCGATGCCTGGCTGACGCTAGAGCACCTTACCCTGGATGCCGGGGCCCTGCGCAGCGCCGACCTGCCCGGCCAACTGCTGGCCCGCCTGCCCGCCTTGCTGCGCCAGGGTATGGCCGAGGCCCGCCCGGCCGGCGCGGCCCGCTCCGCCCCGCCGGCCGGGGCCGATGAAGAGCCGGCCGGTGCCGGGGCACTGGCTGGCGCATCGCCTGCGGCCAGCCGCGCCACCGCGCCACTTGCCCCGGGCGACTACGGTGGGCAGCTGCTGCCCGCCGCGCTGGCCCCGGAAGCGGCCTGGCTGCATTTTTTGCAGCACGGCACGCTGCCGGCGCATTGGCCACGCCCAGCCACGCCCGGCGAGTGGGAGGCCGCGTTGCGGCTGGCGTTGCAGTCGCCGCAGGCTGGGCTGGTGCGCGGCCTGCGGCTGGCGCTGGCCGAGCCGGCCAGCCGGCTGCGGCTGGTCAGGCAGTTTTCGGCGGCCTTGTGTGCGGCGGTGCTGGTGGCGCTGGCCCCGGTGGGCAGCCCGCCGCCGGCTACCCTCCGCCAGCAGCTGGCGCACTTGCTGCGGCCCACCGCCAGCGGCTACCCCGAGGCCGGCCCGGAAGCCTTGGTGCTGGCCCAACTGGCCCAGGCGGTGCAGTCAGGCCTGGTGCCCCCTGGTTCAGGGCTGGCCGCCAGGGCCGAAGAGCCAGCTGAAGACCTAACTCACCCGGTTGGCAAGTTGCTGCCCGATAAGGCAATAGACTATATCACCAACGCGGGCCTGGTTTTGCTGCATCCCTTTCTGCCTACGTGCTTTGAGGCCTGCGGCTGGCTGGCCGGGGGGCAGTTTAGCGGCCCCGAGGCCCAGGCGCAGGCGGTGCTGCTGCTGCACTACCTGGCCACGGGGCGCGGGCAGGCCCCGGAGTACGACCTGCGCCTGCCTCGCCTGCTATGCGGCGTGCCGGCCGATGCGCCCGCGCCGCGCCGCCTGGTGCTGCCGCGCGCGGCCCGCGCCGAAGGCCGGGCCCTGCTGCTCGATGCGATAGGCCACTGGTCGGCCTTGCGCAGTACGTCGCCGCAGGGCTTGCGCACGGCCTTCCTGCAGCGGGAGGGCAAGCTCGAAACCAGCCCCGCCGGCGGGCTGGTGCTTACCGTGGCGCAGCAGGCGCAGGATGTACTGCTCAGCCGCCTGCCTTACGGCTGGGGGGTGAGCCTAGTGCAATTGCCCTGGTTGGCGACGCCCCTTACCGTAGAATGGGCCTGATTGACAGCGTTTGAGGAGTAGGTTAGGTCAGTATTTGTTTTGCATATTCACGGGCAAAGCCCGGTAGCAAGGGTGCTATGGGTGCGGCTTATAAAGTAGCTTGTTGAAGCCGGAATAAGAGCCAAAAAAACTAAGAGACCTGTCAGATATTGCGTTCGCATAGCCTCCCAGGCTGAACTATTTAGGGTAAGTTGACCGCTCTCAGTTAGCCCTTTTCCGCGAAGTGTAAGCGTCGATAACCACGGCTTGCGGCCGTGATTATCGACTTGAGTAAATACGGCTTGCAGGCGCTCAGTGGGCAGGCACGGGTGGCGTGGCACGGCGGCTTTGCCCAGGTCGAAGACTTGCGGAACCAGGTCGAGCACGCTGGCCACGTCGAGCTTGGCGGGTGGGTGCAGGCCGGCCTTTGCCAAGTCGCCAAGCAGCTGATACAAGGGAGGAGGTAAAGCCGCGCTGGGCCGGCGTGACGAAGTTGGTCAGGAAGGGTAGCGAGTGGCGCAGGATGCGCAGTAGTAAATCGCCGCCTTGGTCGAAAAATCTGACACGAGGGTAGCCTGAGCCTTGCCCAGCGCGGCGGATACGGCCGCGCTGGGCAAGGCTCAGGGATACGGTAAGCAGGAGACTATTACCGGCCGGCGCAGGGCTTCGAGTCCTAGGCGCAGCAGCCTGGGCAGCTTGTCGAGGCCGAAGGTGCGGGCCAGAAAGTCCAGGGCCACGGGCAGCAGGCGGGCCAGCACGGCCTCCAGGGCCTGGGCGGCCGGGGCCACGGCGCCCTGCGCCAGGCGGCCGGCCAGGGCAAAGAGGGTGCGCCCGACCTGGGCCAGTTCCCGGGCCCGGGCCACCAGGGTTTCGTAGGCGTCGTAGCCACTTTGCAGCACCTGCACCAGGGCCCCGCCCGGCAGGGCGAGCTTGACCAGCAGTCGGGCCACGCCCGTGGCCAGCAGGTGGGTGATGCGCCCCTGCACGGCCCCGAGCGCCTGCGGCAGCAGGGCCCCGGTGTGGGCCGTGAGCTCGTGCCAGAGGCCGGCCGGCCCCTGCTGCCAGAGCGTGAGCGCGGCCCCGCCCAGCTGCTGGATGCGCCCGGCCGCGGCCGGGCCCACCTGCGCCCGCAGCTGGGTTTCGAGGCGGGCCAGCACGTGCGCCTTGCTCAGGCCCAGCACGGCCAGCAGCAGTTCGAGCAGGGCGCGCGGCGTCCAGGTTTTGGGCACGGGGATGCCCTCGGCGGCCAGCGAGCCGAAGAGCCAGTGCTGGGCCGCGTCTTGCAGGTAGGCCGGGGCCTTGGCCACGAAGGCCGTGAAGCCCTGCCGGCCGGCCGGCAGGCCGCCAGCAGCGTGCGCACAAAGGGCAGCGGGTTGCGCAGGATGCGCAGCAGCCCCCCGGCCTGGTTGAGGACGGCGAGCAGGGGCTCGGCCTCGGCCCCGAGCACGGCCCGCACCACCAGGCGCAGCAGCGCCAGCTCGCTATCTACCAGCAGGCGGCCGATGTCCAGGCTCAGGCGCAGCCAGGGCTCGGTCAGGGCCTTGGCCACGCTGGGTAGCCTGAGTAGGATGTCACCCAATTCTAGGGCCCGGGCCTGGGCCAGGGTGTGGGCCAGCAGCTGGTGCAGGCAGTCGCGGCCCAGGTGGTGGGCGGCCAGCTGGGTTTCAAACCAGGCGGGCAGCTGAGCTAGGGCCGGGCCGGCGGCTTGCAGCTGCTGGTAGCGGGCCTCGCCATTGGGCAGTAGGCTCAGCAGGGGGCGGGCCAGGGCCTGGGGGGTGGCC
>NZ_DASTEP010000221.1:0-14777 GCF_035709525.1 Hymenobacter sp.
GGATACGTTACCTGACGCCAGACGCAAAATATTGCGTCTCTACCCCGTTCAACGCCTCGCGGCCTAATTTGCCAAAAACAACCCGAATGAACGAAACCGAGCAGGAAGAAAAACACTATCTCGAAGAAATAAAGGAGAGGCTGGCGCTGGCCATCCGGCGTGGCGACGAGGCCGTGAAGCAGTATTCGAGCGAGCTGCGGCAGAAAAAAGAGTACCTGCACGAGCACCAGTCGAGCCTCGACGATGCCGACCTGGTGGCCGCCGACCAGTCCATCAACCGCATGGCCTTCACGGGCGAAGCCGCCGTGGCCCGCAAGCGCCGGCTGCTCAAGCTGATGCAGTCGCCCTACTTCGGTCGCGTCGATTTTGAGCCCGCGGGCAAAACCCGGCTGCCGGTATACATCGGCGTGCACTCGTTTTTGGATGAGCAGCAGCGCCAAAGCCTGATTTACGACTGGCGGGCGCCCGTCTCGTCGCTGTTCTACGACTACGAGCTGGGCGAGGCCGCCTACGACACGCCCACGGGTACCGTGCAGGGCGACATCACCCGCAAGCGGCAGTACAAAATCCGCGATGGGCGCTTGGAGTATCTGCTCGAAAACGACGTGAACATTCACGACGACCTGTTGCAGCGCGAGCTGGCCAAATCGGCTGACGATAAGATGCGGAACATCGTGGCTACCATCCAGCGCGACCAAAATGCGGTGATTCGCAACGAGTCGGCCTCGGTGATGGTGATTCAGGGCGTGGCGGGCTCGGGCAAAACGTCGATTGCGCTGCACCGCATCGCGTTTTTGCTGTATCGCTACCGCGATACCATCGCGGCCAAAAACGTGCTCATTCTGTCGCCCAACAAGGTCTTCGCCGACTACATCTCCAACGTGCTGCCCGAGCTGGGTGAGGAGTACATTCCGGAGCTGGGCATGGAAGAGCTGGCGGCCGAGCTGCTCGACTACAAGTACCCGTTCCAGACGTTTTTTGAGCAAGTAGCGCGGCTGCTCGAAAACCCCGACCCAGGCTTCAGCGAGCGGATTCAGTTCAAAAGCTCGATTGAATTTCTGAGCCAACTCAACCAGTACTTGGTGTACGTCGAAAACAACCATTTCGCGCCGACCGACCTGCGGTTTGGGCGGCTCACGGTGCCGGCGGCGTTTCTGCGCGAGCGGTTTCGGGCCTACCACCGCGTGCCGCTGCTGAAGCGCCCGCCGCTGGTGGCCCAGGACGTGCGCACTTACGTGCGCGACGCTACTCGCCAGAAGCTCAGCGGCCAGGATAAGGCCACCATCGGCGAGGCCGTGCCGCGCATGTTCAAATTTGGGCAGGTGCTCGATTTTTACCGCGACTTTTACCGCTGGCTGGGCCGGCCCGAGCTGCTACGCCACGAGCCCGGCCAGCGCCTCGAATACGCCGACGTGTTTGCCCTGCTCTACCTGCGCCTGCGGCTCGAAGGCCTCACGGCCTACGAGCAGGTCAAGCACCTGGTAATCGATGAGATGCAGGACTACACGCCCGTGCAGTACGCCGTGCTGGCGCGCCTGTTTGCGTGCCGCAAAACCATCCTGGGCGACATCAACCAGACGGTGAACCCCTACGGCGCGTCGTCGGCCGAAACCATCGAGCGCGTGTTTCCGCAGGCCGAGGTAGTGCGGCTGCACCGCAGCTACCGCTCGACCATCGAAATCGCAACCTTCGCGTTGCGCATCGCGCCCAACCCCGACCTCATTCCGCTGGAGCGGCACGGGCCCACGCCCCTGGTAGCGCGCTTCGACAGTCCGGCTGCCGAGCTGCAAGCTGTGCAAGACTTGGTGGCTGGTTTTCAGCGCGGCGGGCACCAGTCGCTGGGCGTTATTTGCAAAACGCAGCGGCAGGCTGCCCGCGTACACGAGGCGTTGCAACCCCTGGGCGCGCAGCTGCTCACGCCCGAGTCTACGACGTTTAGGGAAGGCGTGGTCGTGACGACGGCGCACCTGGCCAAGGGCCTGGAGTTTGACGAGGTTGTCGTGCCCTTCGCTTCGGCCCGCACCTACCGCACCGAGATAGACCGCCGGATGCTGTATGTGGCCTGCACCCGCGCCATGCACCAGCTCACGTTGACGTACACGCAGGAGTTGACAGGCTTTTTGAAGGAGCAGGCTTAGGTAGAAGGCGCTCGTAGTAAAAGGAATTTTGATACATAATTAGAGCATTTTCAGCATCGATGTACAGCTGGTGCGTGTAGAGACGCACCAGCTGTACATCGATGCTGAAAATGCTATAGAAACAAGGCATTATGTCTAAACTACGCTACCTCGCCGCGCTAACCCTGACGCTGCCAGCGCCCGCCGCCCGCGCGCAAAACATTGCCCCGGTTGCCCAGGCAGCCTTGCCCGTTGCGCAGCCCGCCGCCTTCGAGGCCCACGTGCGCTACCTCGCCGACGACCGCCTGCGCGGCCGGCTGCCCGGCACGCCCGGCTACCAGCTGGCGGTGGATTATGTCACGGCGCAGCTCCGGCAAAACGGCGTGCTGCCGGCCGGTGAGCAGGGCGGCTACACCCAAAAAGTGCGCCTGCGCCGCGCCTTCGTGGAGCCCGGCGCGGTACTTAGCTTTCAGCCTGCCAGCGGCGCGGCGCAGCCGCTAGCCTACGGCCCGGCCGCCACGCTCTACCCCAACCCCGCCCAGCCCGACGTGCGCCTGGACAGCGCCCCGCTGGTATTTGCGGGCTACGGCATTTCGGCCCCGGAATTGAAATACGACGACTACGCCGGCCTCGACGCCCGGGGCAAGGTAGTGGTGGTGACGCGCCAGCCGCTACGGCAGTTTGGTGACAACGAGCGGCAGTATTTCAGCGACTTGCGCACGGTGCTCGAAACGGCCGGCCGTCACGGCGCGGTGGGCGTGCTGCTGGCCGCCGCCCGCCCCGATGCCCATTTGGCCGACTTCCCGAAGGGCGTGGTGAGCGCCCTCGGCCCCGACGGGCAGGTAGCCGTGTCGCGCAGCTACGCGCCGGGCCCGGTGCAGCTGGTGGGCTTGGTGAGCGCGGCTACGTTGCAGCAGCTTTTCGGCGGCGCGGCTGCCGATACCGCGCGCACGCTGGCGGCGCTGCGGAGCGGGAAAACCGCCTCGCAGGCGCTGCCCGGCCGCTTTAGCGCGCAGTATCGCAGCCGTTATCAAGATATTGAGAGCTACAACGTGGTGGGCAAAATCACGGGCTCCGACCCCATCCTCAAAAACGAATACGTGGTGCACAGCGCCCACCTCGACCACCTGGGCGTGGGCGCGCCCATCAACGGCGATTCTATCTACAACGGCGCGCACGACAACGCCACGGGCGTGGCCAGCGTGCTCGAAATCAGCAAGCTATACGCCAGCCTCAAGCAGAAGCCCCGCCGCTCGGTGCTCTTTGTGCTGATGACGGGCGAGGAGATGGGCTTGCTGGGCTCGGCCTATTTTGCCAAACTGCCCACGGTGCCCAAAACCGCCTTGGTGGCCGACATCAACACCGATATGCCCACCATCATCGCGCCGCTGCTGGGCGTGGTGCCGCTCGGGGCCGACCACTCGTCGCTGCTGAAAGAGGTGCGAACTGCCGCCGACTACCTCCGGCTGACCGTGGAGCCCGACCCCGAGCCCGCCCAAAACCGTTTTATCCGCAGCGACCAGTACAGCTTCGTGGTGCAGGGCGTGCCCGCGCTGCACATCAAGTACGGTAACCGCACCGCCGACGGCCGCAATAACCTCAGCGAAACAGTGCAAAAGTGGCGCGCCGCCACCTACCACAAGCCGCAGGACAACGTGGAGGGCGGCACCTTCGACTGGGACGCGGGCGCGCAGTACGCACGCCTCAACTTCCTCATCGGCTACCAGGTGGCGCAGGCAGCGCGGCGGCCGAGCTGGAACAAAGGCGACTTTTTTGGCGCGCGCTTCGGGCGCTGATGCAACCGTTGCCGCGTGGTAGGGCTCAGCTATATGGTGTTTCATTAGACCGCTTTGCGCCTATGAAAAAGGTCTTTCTCCCGCTGCTGCTGCTGGCCACCGGCTGCCATAAAAAATGCGATACGGAGCCTACCGCCGCGCTGGCCGAAGACGAGATTGAAGTAGAAACCCTGGGCCGTAACCCTGACTGCGGCGTGGCCCAGGTAGTAGCCAAAGACCAGGCAAAAGTGGAGCAACTGATTGGCAAATCGGCCTACGCGCCCACCTACCTCGCGCTCAAGCTGGATACGGCCCTGTGGGTGCGCAAAAACCGGACGCTGTACGTCCGCATCCGCAAGCCCCTGAATGCGGAATATGTTCTTTGTACGATGTGGGGGCCGGGCTACCAGTCCTTCGTGGTGACGAGCGCCCGCGTGAAGCCGTAGTGATAATGGGCACTGGGCATCAGCCACCGTGCAGCCCCACCAGCAAAAATACCCCGCTCAGATACGCCCACAGTAGGCTGAAAAGCACGTGGATAAGCGTTTCGAAGCGCTTGCCGCGCCACAGCGTGGCCGAGTAGCCGAAGAACTGAACAAGTAGCCGCGCCAGCCAGAATACGCCCAGCCCCAGCGCCACCCGGCGGCCCAGCGCGGTACCCACTAGCTCGGCCGCCGAGGTCAGGCACAGTAGCCCCATCAGCAGCACGGCCAAGGCGATGAAAAACGTATGCACGTACATCATCTGCCGGTTAATCAGGCTGAGGGGGGCGAACTCGCGCCGCCAGCCAAAGTAGCGCGCGAAGCCGCCGTGCAGCAGCGCCAGCACTACCAGCATCCCGCCGATAAACTCAAGCTGAAGCTGCATCGGGGCGGAGAATATTAAGGCGGTTATAAAAGGTGTAATCTTGATTTCCTGCGCCACCTGCAGCCCGGCCGCCCGAAAGGTAGCCAGCCAGGCCTGGCGCGAATGAAAATGCAGAAAACCGATGATGTAAGCCAGGAAATTGGCCGCATCGCGCAGGTGTTCGACTACGATAATAGTACCACTGGGCTGCGTAGCGCGCCTTAGCTCGCCGAAAAACGCGGCCCGCTCGGCGGCCTCGCGCACCTCGTGGGCGGCCAGGAAAGCTACCGTGGTAGCGGCAGTGGCCGTGGGCAGCGGCAGGGCGTAGGTGCGGGCGGCCAGCGTGCCGGGCCGCGGCGGGTAGGCTCGCCGTGCCCGCCTGATAGAAACCTCGGTGTGCCGGGCGGGGTCGTAAAAATCCACGGCCAGCAACTGGTCGGGCTGCCAACGCTGTTGCAGCACGGGGCTTATCTCATCGAAGCCCGCACTGACGCTGAGCACCGTAGCGCCGGGCGCGGGTATGCAGCTGGCGGGCAACCAGCCCAGCTCATACAAACCCGCGCAGTCGTAGATGTAGGCCGAAACAGCCAGCGACATCACCAGCGGTGCCGCTACCAGCACCAGGCCGAAGCCCGCATAGTAATCAAGCGGCGCGGGTAGTTGCCACGCGGCCAGCCCCAGTGCCAGTAGCAGCCCAAGCGCCAGGGCGTAGAAGTGCCAGTTGAAGCGCACGATGTTGGCCACGCCCTGCCAGGGTTTTCTTACGGGTGCCATCGCTCGGTGCGGCCTTTTTTCCAGTGGTAGGGCACGTCGCGCAGCTCGAAGGCATTGGCCAGCACCAATTGACTGAGCGGCAGCTTTTGCAGAAAGCCCACGTGCGCCTGCGCCACGGCTGCGGGCGTGGGCTGCCAGTGCTCACGCACGCCTTCGATGATAATGATGCGCTCGCCTTCCACTGAAAACGTGAACGGCAGCGGCCCGGCAAAGCGTCGCGCCTCGGCCCAACTGGCGAAAGGCGAACCCACGGGCAGCGCTACGTTGGGCGCGGGCGCGGTGGTTTGAATCTGAAAATCGCCCTGCCGCGAGGTGGCGGTAAGGCCGCCGTTGGCATCGGTTAGGTTGATGTCGGTCGTGACGTAGCCATAGTGCGTGAACACGTTGCCGAGCAGCGCCATGCGGCGGCGGTCGGTTTCGGAGCGCAGAATGTAGAGGCCGCGCAGCCGCTTGGCGGCCGGCGTGACGTAGCGCACGAAGGCCCGGTAGCCCACCAGCGTAAAATCCTGCCCCAGAAGAGCCGGGAAACCCTGCGGCCGCAGGTGGCGCGTTTGCACCAGCGCCACGGCCAGAAAGCCCCATTCATTTTGCCACGTATCGGGCACGAGCGGCGCGGGCAGCAGCGCCTGCACCTCGGCCGCCGGCGCGGCAAACGTGAGCACGAGCGAGCGCTCAAAAAACGCCTCGACCGCAAACGGATGGGTTTTCAGCCAGGACAGCATCGGCTAGCGGGCGGTGGGGCGGGGGAGTAAGAATTCATAGTAATACAGCAACCCGACGAACAAACCCGCAAACAGCGCATTCACCCGCCCCCACAGCAGCAAATCGGGGGCAAGAAGAAATTCCAGCGCGTTCATTGCCACTACCAATCCCATCTGCGCCACCACGCACCAGCGGCGCCTGAGACCGCTGAGTAGCCAGATGGCCATACCGATTTCGGCCAGCCCGATGAGGCGCGTAAGCGGCCCGGAATAGGCTGGCCCCAGAATGCGCGCCACGATGGCCGCGTGCCGGGGCACCAGGTTCAGCACCTTGCACAGCAAGCCGTTGGCCAGCCACACCAGCGCGATGAGGTAGGTGAGCAGGCGGTGGAAAAGTGGGGCAGGCATATGGGTTGGGGCAGGTAGGCGGATACATCTGGTGCGGACAGCCGGCGAAAAGCCAGCAGCCCGCACCGCAATTCCACTAACCCACGAAAACCTCTACGCTCGCCACCTTATTAATCATGTAGTTGCGGCGGTCGGGGTCGTGAGTGGTGGGCTGGGTGCGGCCGGCCAGGTCGGTGGCGCGGGCTTGCAGGGTGTGGCGGCCGGGCGCGGCGGGCGTCCAGCTGTATTCCCAGAAGCGCCAGGCGAAGGGCACGGCCGCGCCAAGCAGGCGGGCGGGCTGCCAGGTCTTGCCCTGGTCGAGGCTGATTTCGACGCTGGTTACCTCGCTTTCGCCCGCCCAGGCGGCCCCGAATACGCGGTAGGGCTGGCCCACGGGCACGGCCTCGTGCAGGGCGGGGCGGGCTATTTCGGCCTTCACCTGCATCTCGGCCACCGGCACGAGAGTGGGCTGGCCGTGGTGGCGCTGCCAGTAGGCGTATTCCAGGGTTTGCCAGTAGCCGGCGTAGGGCTCGGTGCTAATGGTGAGTTTGTTGAGCCACTTCACCGAGGCCATGCCGTACCAGCCGGGCACCACCAGCCGCACCGGAAAGCCGTGCTCGGGCGGCAGGGGCTGGCCGTTCAGCAGGTAGGCTACCAGCACTTCGGGCCGGGTGGCCTTGGCCAGCGGCAGGCTGCGGGCAAAGGCGATAACGCCGGGGGCCTTGGGCTCGTCATTCATGGTGCCCTGGTCGGCCCCTTCGCAGATGACTTCCAGCGCGTCGGGCGCTACGCCGGCTTGTGCCAGCAGGGCCGATAGGGGCACGCCCGTCCACTCGGCATTGCCCACGGCCCCTTGCTCCCAGAGCAGGCCCTTGGCTTTGGGCGTGAGGCGGGCGCGGCCGTTGCCGGCGCATTCCAAGGTGGCTTGCAGGGTGGTGGCGGGTAGCTGGCGCAACTCGTCGTAGCTGAGCGTGAAGGGCTGGCTCACCGCGCCTTCGATTCGTAGCTGCCAGGTAGCGGCATCCAGCGCCGGCACGGGGAAGTGGCTGCGCACAAACAGGCGGTTGGCGGGCAGCACCGGCTCGGTGAGGGTGGGGAAGGGCAGCTCTAGGTTGAGCGGCTCCTGCTCGCGGGTTATCAGGCCGGGGAAGGGGCTGGGCGGGGGCGTGTTTTCCATGAGGGAAGAGGCTGACTTACGAGCAAAATTCAATTGGCTTTAGCTCAAATCAAAACGGGTGTAGAGACGCATCTTTGCGTCTCACGTCAGGCGAGCTGAATAACGTGAGACGCAAAGATGCGTCTCTACACCCGTCTGGCGGCAGGAGAAAATCAGCTAGCGGCCAGCGTCTACTATTTTCTGCAACTGCGTCTGGGTAGCCACCGGCAACGCACTCAGAATATCCAAACCCGAGGCGGCCTCAATCTTATCAATCGACGTCAGGTACTGCTGCCAGTCGGGGTTGATGCTATTATCATTGGGCGTGTCGATGGCCAGCACGTGGCCCTGGCCGGCCACGATGCGCTTGAGGTCGCCGCTGCCTTCGGGCAGAAACACGATGACTTTCCAGATGCGGGCGGGCACCGTCACGCGGCCCTGGTCGATGGTGCTGGCGGGGCCGTTTTTGCCGGTGCCGCCGCGGCCGTAGCTACCCATCAGTACGTAGGCTTCCTGGCCTTTGGTTACTTGCGCGCGGGTGTATTCTTCGAGGTTGCCCCAGGTTTGCTGGTTGTTTTGGGGGGCCTGGGGCACCATGTTGCTCATCAGGAAGGTGGCAGAATTATCATCGAGCGAGGCCGTGCGGTCGCCGCTGGGGCAGTTGTGGCCCTTGTCGAAGCCCGAGCCCGAGTAGCTCTGCGGTGATACCTGGTAAAACTGCCGGGGCAGGGCGGGGTCGGCCCGAAAATCATCTTGCCGGGGCGCGGCCTTGGTGAGGTCGGTGCGGCCCACGTGCCAGCTCGTCCACACCGGAATGCCGCGCTGGGCGTTGTAGCCGGTGGCGTACTGGGGGTGAATGAGCAGGTAGTTGGTAGTATTGGCCGGGTCGGAGGTCGCGCCGCTGGGGTTGCCGAGCAGCAGGTTATCGTTGTCGAGCCGGGTGCTGGCGGGCGGGGTAGGCTTGGTGGGCTGGGTCGGCGTGGGCGTCGGAACCGGCTTCGGGGGCGGCGTCACTACGACTACCCCGCCGCTGGTTTCGAGGCGGATGTCGTCGAGATTGAGGCGGTTTTTATCGGTGCCTGTCTTGCGGATTTCCAGGCGAATGGGCTCGCTGGCCGTGCCCGTGAACACGG
Source organism: Hymenobacter sp. (assembly GCF_035709525.1). Taxonomy (GTDB): domain Bacteria; phylum Bacteroidota; class Bacteroidia; order Cytophagales; family Hymenobacteraceae; genus Hymenobacter. The sequence continues at coordinate 8,890 of NZ_DASTEP010000221.1, forward strand.
CCGCCCGCAGCGCGGGGCCGCTGGTGGTCTGGGGTTGGCCGTTGCGCTGCCAGGTGCGGCCGTGGTCGCGGCTCAGCCACAGCTCCCAGGTGCTGGGGCCGTCGGTGCCGTAGGCCGCTGCCTGCACGCTGATGCGCTTCACGCCGGCCGGGGCGTCGAACTGCATGGTGAGCCGGCCGCCGGGGCGCAGGCGGGCGGCGTGCGCCCCGGCCTTGTGGTCTTCGTCGGCGCTGCCGATGAGGGCTTCGGTAAAGAGCCAGGTGCCGGTAGCCAGCGCCTCGGGCGCGGCGGCGTAAGCGCCTTTGGTGCCCGTTTCGAAGGCTTCGAGCAAGGCGGCAGCCTGGGTGGGCGCGGCGGCTACGGCCGTGGTTTCGGTGGCGGGGGCCGAGCAGGCGAGCAGCAGCGGGGCGGCGAGAAAGACAGCGGAGAGTTGCATGGCGCGAAAGTAGGGCGTCGCGTGGGCATTCCGGCCGTGGTTACCCCACCCCCGGCCCCTCCCCTCCGGGAGAGGGGAGCCGGACGAGTTTTGAGTTCTCAGTTTTGAGTTAAAAGTTCAGCAACTCAAACCTCATACTTCAAACCTCTCAACTCAACGATAGGCTCCCCTCTCCCGGAGGGGAGGGGCCGGGGGTGGGGTAAAGGCGCTAGTACAGCTTAAACAGCGGCTTCACGTTCGCCAGCGTCTCGCCAAAGCGCTCCGAGGCGCGCGCCTGCTGGTAGGTTTCGGCGGCGGCTTTGGCGCGGGTGGTTTCCTCGGCGATAACCTTGGTAGCGCGGTCGGCTTTTATCAGCCCATCTTGCTGGCCCTGGGCGATGGCGGCGCGGATGGCGGCGCTGTACTGCGCCGTAATAACGGGCAGGCGGTCGGTGAGGCTCTGGAGCTGGGTAGCCACCTGCACCACCTGCTCGGCCGCGTTGTTGGCGGGCGTCAGGTAGCTGTCGGGGTCGAGGATGTCGGGCTGATTCTGGGCGCGGGCGAAGGCTTGGTCGAGGGCCGTGAAGCGGGCCGGCAGGTTGGTAGCCACGTAATTGCTCATGCGGCTGATGTTGGCAACGTCGAGCGAGTTGGTGGCGGGCTGGCCCGCGGGCGCGGCCGTGTAGTAGGCCGAAATATCTTCCTGGTACGCCGCCAGCTGCACGTAGGGTCGGTAGAGCTGGCTGAGCTGGTGCTGCAATACACTCAGTTCGTTATCCAAGGTCAGCAGCGAAGCCTGGTTGTCGGCGCGGGCGGCGTCGAGGGCGCTGAAAAAGCTGAGCGTGGGCTTGAGGCCGGTTTCGATGGTTTTGACCTGAGCGGCCGAAAAGCCGTCGCTGCTGAGGCTGTTGGCGCGCACGCTGGTCAGCAGCTCGCTCACGGCATTGAGCATGGGGCCCACGGTGGGGATGGTTTTCACCAGCGAGTTGCTGGTGAGGTGGCTGGCGAGGTCTACCAGCCGGTTGCCCCGGTTTCTGTCCACCACCTTGGTCGTCACCAGCGACTTGGTATAATCGACCAGCGAGATGCCGAGCGGGTTGGCATCGGTGGGCGAGCTCAGGGCCGCCTGCTCGTTGGCATTGCGTAGCGCCTGGGTGAGGGCGCGCAGCTGCGACAAGCGGCTGTGGCACACTTGCAGCAAGTCGGCGGTGGCCTTCACGTTGCTTTTGGCCAAGGAAAAGCGCGTAGTCTGGCTCAGCTTCTGCCCCGTAATGAAATTATTGAACTTGCCGCCCAGCTCGGTGTACACCCGCTGCTGCTGCCGGTACGACTGCCGCAAGCTATCAACGCGCCGCGTGAGCAGCAGCACCGTGGCCTGCGCCTGGGCCAGGGCTTGCGCCTGCACTTCTTCGGCCGAGGGCCGGGCCACCGGGGCGGGAGCCGTAGGCGGCGGGGTAGGAGCCGAGGCCGTTTCGGCCGGGGCGGTAGTAGTGGTAGTGGCCTGCGCAAAGACGGCGGCGGGCGCGAGCGCCAGGCCGAGGCTCAGCAGATAAGGAGTGGATACGGCTTTAAACATAGGATGCTGGAAAGACGGGCTTGGACGTGGCCGCTAATACGTTGCGGACACGCCCGGCCGGCCCCCAAAGATGCAAAGACCGGGCCGAGTGGGGCCGTTCTCACGCGAACCTCACCCCCTAGCCCCCTCTCCAAAAAAGAGGGGGGACTAGCCTCTAGCCCTAGTCCCAACTGCTGGAAACAAAAAATAGAAACTAGTCCCCCCTCTTTTTTGGAGAGGGGGCTAGGGGGTGAGGTTCGCGCCAGGGCAGCCCTTGCTTACGCCTTCACTGCCGCCCCCGGCCGGTCTACCACCGTGCGGGCGGCCACCACGCGGGCGTAGAAATCGGGCGCGCGGCGCTCGTACTTGCGCAGCTGGCGCATGAGGCGGTCTTGCAGCAGGGTGCCGAGCTCGGCAAACTCGACGCGGAGGCTGGCGCGGGCCGCTTTGCCTTCGATGATGGCCTGGCGGGGCTGGGTTTTGAGGTCGTTGAAGGCGGCCAGGGCGTCTTGCAGCTCTTGCAGGCGGGCGGAAGTGAGGTCGTAGTCGTCTTGCAGGGCTTTTTTATACGCCTTGTCCTGGGTGGCCTGGTAGAGGGCGGTGGCGGCATCGGTGAGGCGCGAGCCGCGCAGCTTCTCAAAGTCGCTCTGGCTGTAGTCGGCCAGGGCTTGCAGGGTCGTATCCTTTTGCTCAGTGGCGTAGGCAAATACGTCGCCCGCGATTTCGGCGGCCACCTGGGCCAGGTGGGTGCGGGCCTGCTCCTTGCCGCTGGGCTGGCCAGCCCCACTGGCGGCGGCGGTGCTGCGCTGGGTTTGCTGGCGCAGCGGGGCCATGTCGGCGATGAGGGTGGCCAGGCGCGCCACCACGGCTTGCAGGGCCTTATCGGTGGCGTAGGGGGCGGGGTCTTGCCGCAGGGTGGCGAGCAGGGTTTCGGCGGCGGCGAGGCGGTTGTCTTGCTTGGCGGTGAGCATGGGAGTAGGGAAAAATAGAAATTGCTTGAGACTTGGACGAAACCTGGTGAAACTTGGACGCGGAACCCCGTGGCGGCAGCCCGGCCCCCTGCGGCGGGGCCGCTGCCCGCCGCGCTGGCTTCGCTGCCCCCTGGGCCACGGCCCGGCCCCGCAGGGCGGCAGTGCGGCGGCCGGGGGCGGCACCTCCGCCCACCGCAGCCGGGGCGCGGCTGGGTAGGGCCGGGGCGAAGGCTGCGGCGGCGGCCGCGCCGCCCACTGCGCGGAAACCTGGGCGCTAGTATACGCCAGAATAGCGGGATACGGCCCAGGTAAGGCGTCCCCGCCGGGCACCAAAAAGGCCCCGCCGGGTGGGGCGGGGCCGGTGGGGCTAGGAGCAACGGGCGGCTAGCTCCCTAGCTGCGCTACCTCGGCCGGGCTGAGGCCGTAGCGGGCGGCTACCAGGGCGTCGATGGCGGCTTCGAGGGCGGCGGTGGGCTCGCCGGCGGCTTTGGCGGCGAGCACCTGCTCGACCAGGGCCGCGATTTCGGCCTGCTGCGCGGGCGTGGCGTGGGGGATGGGGAGTTGGTCCAGGTACTGCTTAAAAAAGCGTAAATACCCGCCGCGAATAGTTGCCGTCAAGCTCCGAAAGAAAAAATCGATGCAGGATGAATTGAGTACGCCAAGCAAATACAGATTATTAGCAGGAAGAAAGTAAGCGGTATTTGCTAGGTAGGTACCGTTGTTGTCAAGCGTGAAAGAGAGCGTGGGCGCAATGTCAGGGAATAGAATCTTCGGCCTTTCAAAATCATCGTAGTAATCGCAGGAGCGAAGTTCCCACCAAAAAAATCCTTTATCTGCTCTGGCTTGAGCCGCACTGGCAAAAGGCCACAGATGAGCCGCAATGGCTGGGTAGCTAGCTTCCAATGCAGCCCACGGAGTGGTGTGGAGCGGCTTTGCTGGCTCTTTCCAGCGGCCGTTGAGGTCGCGCTGCCAGCCAAGCGCTAGACGGGTCCAGCCGCTGGGCAGCCTAATTAGGTAGTTGTTGGAGGTGGCCCTTTGGTAGCGCTTGATATCGCGGCCGGCTAGAAAAGGCTTGAGAATTTCCGCCGAGGCTGGGTCGGCTTCAATTAGCTGCTGATGCTTTTTTGCATCCACTACAAAAGCAGGGTTCAAACCAGTTTTAATGCCATAATAAATTTTGCCTTCAGCGTGCTCATTTAATGGTACGCTCCCGGCTTTGAGCTTGTCTAGCAAGTCCAGCTGTTCGATGCTTGCCAGATTCCACCCTCCCTCATTGAGACGGGTGGCAAAAGTGTTGGTTAGCTGAGCAGCCACAGTTTGCTCAAATTCTTCGGGGGTGGGCAAAGTCGTTAAAACTGCGGTAGCAAAAGAAGCTGTTGCCTCTGCCTGGCGCACGGAGAGAATCGAAGGATAGGTAGTGGCTTCAGGAAAAACGGGCAGGTCATTAAAATCGATAAATTCAATCAACTCGCGGTCTGCCAGTAGCTGCCGCAGGGGCTGGCCATAGTTGGCGCGCAGCCATTTATTGGGTGTGATGTAAGAGAGTTCGCCCTCTTGCCGAAGTAGGTCTAACCCCAGTTCAATAAAATAAACATAGATGTCGGCGGTGCTGGCAAACGTGCGGAATCGCCCTTGAAACCGTCCCTTGAATTCCTTTATATCCTCCTGCCGGATATACGGCGGGTTGCCAATCACCACATCAAAGCCCCGGAACTTGCCTTTCTCATCGAGCACCTCGGGAAACTCGAAGCGCCACTCGAAGGCGTGGCGGTAGAGCTGGCCCTGCTCGTGGCGCTCCACCTCCTTTTCGTACTGCTCGATGAGCAGGGTGAGGCGGCGCAGCTCGAAGGTGCGGGCCTCGCGCTGCTTGGGGGTTTCGGGCAGCAGCTGGCCTTGGGTTTCGAGCATGGTGCGCTCGCCGAGGGCGCGGCGCAGCTTTTCGCGCAGCGGGTCGCGCTTGTGCAGGGCCTGGGTAAACTGCTCCTTGATTTGGGTCAGAAACTTTTGCAGGTCCTGCTTGGCGGCGCGGTCGCGGGTGTTGAAGTAGGCGTGCACGGCATCGCGGTAGGTGGCGAGCGTGAACTTGCTCTGCCGAAACACGTCGGAGAGGTCGGCCGCGAGGTCGAAGCGCGAGAGCAGCGAGTTTCCGGCCTTGATGTTGAGCTCCAGGTTAGGCAGGGTTTCAAGCTGGGCAAAGCCGGTTTCGGGCAGGTAGTAGGCGTGCTTGAGCAGCTCTATCCAGAGGCGCAGGCGGCAGATGCGGACCGAGTTGGGGTTGATATCGACCCCAAACAGGGCGTGCTCGATGAGGTGGCGCTTTTCCTGAAACAGCGCCCGCTGCAAGGCCGTGTGCTTGGCCGACACGGTGCGCTGCCCGGTGGCGGCGAGGTGGGCGCGGTACTGAAAGAGAGCGGCGGGGTCGTGGGGGTCGTCGTCTTCATGCATCACCACCAGCTCGTCGCGGGCCACGGTGAGGCGGTAGCGCAGGCGCTTGCCGGTGTCATCGAGCAGCAGCCCCAGCTCGGCTTTGATGGCCAGCAGCTCGTTGAGGGCCGACACCAGGAAATGGCCGCTGCCCACGGCGGGGTCGAGCACGGTGAGGGTGTTGAAGTAGGCGCTGTCGGCCACCCGGTTTTTGGGGTCGAGGGCGTCGGCCAGGGCCGGCACGTCGGGCGCGCCCAGGCCGTAGCGGCGTTCAAAGTGCTGCACCACGGCCCGGCGCAGGGTGTGGCGGGCCATGTACATGGTGATGAAGCCAGGCGTGTAAAACGAGCCGTCCTGGTAGCCATTGAGCTTCTCAAAAATGAGGCCCAGCACGGCCGCCGAAATCAGCGGCTTATGGGTTTCCTGCACCTGCTCGTCGCCCTCGGAGGCAAAGTCGTAGGCATCGAGAAAGCGGAGTAGATAAGATAAGGTAGAAGGATTTGAATGGGTAGATGTAACAGCT
>NZ_DASTEP010000222.1:0-44760 GCF_035709525.1 Hymenobacter sp.
CTTCGACTCCGCTGCGCTGCGCTCAGCATGACGGACAAATGAGATACGTAAACTATGCAGCAATTTCCTTACATATTCTTCCTCGGTATCGGCGGCATCGGCATGTCGGCGCTGGCGCGTTGGTTTAAGGCCAACGGGCACAGCGTGAGCGGCTACGACAAAACCGAAACGCCGCTGACGCAGGCGCTGCAAGCTGAAGGAATTGCCGTGCATTACGCCGACACGGTAGAGAATATCCCGGCCGAAGTCCGGGAGAATCCGGCCAAGACGCTGGTGGTGCTTACGCCCGCCATTCCGACTGATAGCCGCGAGTGGGCGTGGCTGCGGGCGCAGGGCTACGACATCCGCAAGCGCAGCCAGGTGCTGGGCGTGCTCACCGAAGGTAAGCCTACTATCGCCGTAGCTGGTACCCACGGCAAGACCACGACCAGCAGCATGGTGGCGCATTTGCTGCACCACGCGGGGCTGGATGCGGGCGCGTTTCTGGGCGGCATCGCGGTGAATCTGGAGAGTAATTTATTGCTACCCAAAAGCCCCACCGCGCCCGTGGTGGTAGAGGCTGATGAGTACGACCGTAGCTTCCTGACGCTGCACCCCGACGTGGCCATCATCACTAGTACTGATGCCGACCACCTCGATATCTACGGCAATAAAGAGGCGCTGGTGGAGTCGTTTTGCCAGTTTGCGGCGCAACTCAAGCCGGGCGGCACGCTGCTGCTCAACCACACCGCCGATGCCCGCGTGGCCGCCGCTGCGCCGGCCGGCACGCGGGTGCTGCGCTACGGCCTCACGGCCGCGCAGGGGCCCGATTTATTTGCCGAAAACATCACGCCCGAAGGCCACAAATTTTACTTCGATTTGCACGGGCCGCAGGGCATGGTGGCGGGGCTGGAGCTGGCCGTGCCGGGTTTCCACAACGTGGAAAATATGCTGGCTGCCGCCGCCGTGGCGCAGCTGCACGGGGTAGGGGAGCAGGCGCTGCGCGAGGCCGTGGCCGCCTACCGGGGCGTGAAGCGCCGGTTCGAGTTTGTCGTCACGAATCCCGACAAGGTGTACGTGGACGACTACGCCCACCACCCACGCGAAATCGAGGCCTTTCTGCGCTCGCTGCGCGCGCTCTACCCGGCTAAGCAGCTGCGGGTTATCTTCCAGCCACACTTATTTACCCGCACCCGCGACTTTGCCGAGGGATTTTCGCAAAGCCTGAGTCTGGCCGACGAGGTAGTGCTGCTCGACATCTACCCGGCCCGCGAGCTGCCGTTGCCCGGCGTGACGTCGGCGATGCTGCTCGACGCGATTACCGCGCCGCGCAAATCTATTCAAACCAAAGAAGACGTGCTCGAAAACGCCCGCAGCGACGCTAATTTTGAGGTTTTGGCCACGGTCGGGGCCGGCGATATCGATACGCTGGTGCCGAAGTTGAAGGTTATTCTGACACCTGCAAGCTAAAGCTTACGCTACATTTCTCATGGATAAATCCGTCCGTAATCTGACCGTCGCGCTGGCTTGCCTGCTGGGCTTGCTGGGCATCGGCGCGTTCGCGACTTTCCGGCAGGCGCACCGGCCCGTGACGGAAATTGTGGTGAATGTGGCCAATGATGCAGATAATTATTTTATCAGCGAGCGCGGCGTTACGGCTCTGCTTACCAACGGCGGCAAAGAGCCCGTAATCGGCACCGTGCCGGAGGGCGACCGCCTGCGCGTGCTCGAAAAAAGGCTACGGGCGCACCCCTTCGTGCGCGAGGCGCAAGTGTACCGCGATTTGGCTGGTAATCTGCACGCCGATGTGCACCAAAACCACCCCATTGCGCGCCTCGTGCACGCCGACACGCGCCTCGACAGCTACGTCGATGCCGAGGGCCGCCGCCTGCCGCTGTCGCCGCTCTACACGGCGCGGGTAGCCACCGTGAGCCGGGCGGGCGGCGGAGCCCTGGCCCCAACTTTTTTTCAGGATAGTACCGCCAGAGGGTATCTAGATTTCCTGCGTTACGTAGACGAACACCCGTTCTGGCGCGCGCAGGTAGCTGAAGTATTCGTAGAGCCAGGTGGCAAGCTCAGCTTCACGCAGCAGGTCGGTGACCAACGAATTGAGTTTGGGCCGCCAGAAGATATTTCGGAAAAATTCGCCAAATTGATGGTATTTTACCGTCAAATTCCTTCTGTTTTGGGGTGGGATACCTACCACCGCGTGAACGTGGAATACCAAAATCAAATCATTTGTGAGTGACAAGTGATTGTTCCTTAAGTTTCTAATTTTTGCTACCTTAGCTAACTAGCTTAGCCTCCGCTCTTTCACGCTCGCCCCACACCTATGCAACAGGACAAAATTGTCGTCGGTCTCGACATCGGCACCACTAAAATATGCGCCTTAGTGGGGCGTAAAAACGAGTATGGCAAACTCGAAATTATGGGTATGGGCACGGCCGTTTCCGACGGCGTGCAGCGCGGCATCGTGCTCAACATCGACAAAACGGTGGAGGCGATTAAGCGCGCTATCCGACAGGCCGAGGAGCAGTCCGGAATCGATATTGGCGTAGTGAACGTGGGCATTGCGGGGCAGCATATTAAGTCGCTGCAACACAATGGCTCCATCACGCGCCCGAGCGGCGACAACGAGATTACGCAGGACGACGTGAACCGCCTCACGGCCGACATGTACCGCCTCGTGACGCCCCCCGGCTCGCAGATTATCCACGTGATGCCGCAGGATTACAAAGTCGATTTTGAGGGCGGCGTAACCGACCCGGTGGGCATGGCCGGCGTGCGGCTGGAAGGCAACTTCCACATTATCACCGCGCAAAGCTCGGCTATCAACAACATCAACAAGTGCGTGACCAAGGCCGGCCTGGCCATTTCGGACCTCATTCTGGAGCCGCTGGCGTCGAGCGTATCGGTGCTGAGCGACGAGGAGAAAGAGGCCGGCGTGGCGCTCGTGGACATCGGCGGCGGCACTACCGACCTGGCAGTGTTCAAGGACGGCATTATCCGCCACGCGGCGGTGCTGCCGTTTGGGGGCAATGTTATCACGCAGGACATCAAGCAGGGCTGCAACGTGACGCCCAACCAGGCCGAGCAACTGAAGGTGAAGTTTGGTAAAGCCATTGCTGAGGAAGCCAGCGACTACGAAATCGTGAGCATTCCGGGCTTGCCCAACCGCCCGCCTAAGGAGGTATCGCTCAAGAATTTGGCTTACATCATCGAAGCCCGCATGTCGGAGATTATCGAGCTGGTGTACGCCGAAATCTACCGCATGGGCTTGCACGAGCATCTGTCGGCCGGCATCGTCCTCACGGGTGGCGGCTCGCAGCTCCAAAACCTGGAGCAGCTAACCGAATACCTCACTGGCCTCGACACACGCATCGGCTACCCCAACCAGCACTTGGGCAAGAGCCGCATCGAGAGCGTGAAGTCGCCGATGCACGCCACCGGCGTGGGCCTCGTGCTGGCCGGCTACCAGGCCCAGGATGAGCGTAGCGCCGCCCGCCCCGGCTACGGCGAAGAAGAGCTGAGCAGCTACAGCTACCAGCCCGCGCCGGCCGCTCCCGCGCCAGTAGCCGCACCAGTTATCCCCAGCTTCACGGCCGCGCCGGCGGCCCCGGCACCCGCGCCCGCCCCAGCCCCCGAAGAGCCCAAGGCCCCGAAAGGCCCAAGCAAATTTGGCTCGTACCTGGGCGACATCACGCGCAAGCTCAAGGGCATTCTGATTGACGACTTCGACGACAAGCAATATTAATCTCATTTAACAATTATCATTTAACATTTAACAGCCTCGCTTTGCGCGATTAACAGCATACTACCGCTTGGGAAGCTGTGAAATGTTAAATGTTAAATGTTAAATGAACCCGTTATGAATTTTACTTTCGATATACCATCCCAGAGCCGCTCCATCATTAAGGTGATTGGGGTAGGGGGTGGGGGCTCCAACGCCGTGAAGCACATGCACAAGCAGGGCATCAAGGACGTGGAGTTTATTATCTGCAATACCGACCGGCAGGCGCTGGAAAGCTCCAGCGTGCCCAATAAGCTGCAAATTGGCATTGACCTCACTGAGGGCCTCGGTGCGGGCGCGAAGCCCGAGCGCGGCCGCCAGGCGGCACTCGAAAGCCGCGAGCAAATCCGCGAGCTGCTGAGCAATGGCACCAAGATGCTGTTTATCACGGCGGGCATGGGCGGCGGCACTGGCACGGGCGCGGCCCCGGTTATCGCGCAAGTAGCGCAGGAGCTGGGCATCCTGACGGTGGGCATCGTAACGGCACCCTTCATGTTTGAAGGCAAAAAGAAGCGCGAGCAGGCCGAGCAGGGCATCAAGGAGCTAAGCGAAAGCTGCGATACGGTGCTGGTGATTCTCAACGACAAGCTGCGGCAGCTCTACGGCAACCTGACCATGGGCCTGGCCTTTGCCAAAGCCGACACGGTGCTGACCACGGCTGCCAAGTCGATTGCCGAGATTATCACGGTGACGAGCGACGTGAACGTGGACTTCGAAGACGTTAAAACGGTGATGAAGGACTCGGGCGCGGCCGTGATGGGCAGCTCCATTACGGAGGGCGAAAACCGGGCGAAGCGCGCCGCCGAGGAGGCGCTCAACTCGCCGCTGCTCAACAACACCGACATTCAGGGTGCGCAGCGCATTCTGCTCAGCATCATGTCGGGCGAGCAGGCCGAGCTGGAAATGGACGAGCTGTCGGAAATCACCGAGTACATCCAGGGCAAGGCTGGCGAAGACGCTGAAATGATTTTCGGCCACGGCATCGATGAGACGCTGGGCCAGAGCATCCGCGTGACGGTGATTGCCACGGGCTTTGCCCGCGAGGCGCACACCATCAACGCCAACGGCCGCGTGCCCAGCGCTGCTGCCGAAACGGCTCCCGAGCCGGTGGCCGTAGCGGCCCAGGTGCCCGCGCCCGAAAAGGAGCGGCCCGCCGCGCCGCTGGTGCCCAGCTTCACGGCTCCGGTGGCCCCCGAGCCGGCCCGCGTCACCTTCGACCTCAACGGCCCGACCTCGCCCAACACGCACGCCCCGCTGACGGGCGCCCCCATCACGGCCCCCGGCGAGCCGGTACTACTTAACAGCAGCCAGCCGGCCCCCGCGCCGCAGCCGCGCCCCCGCCCGGCTGCCCTCGAAGCGCAGGCCCTCGAGCGCCGCAACCGCTTGCAGCAACTCAGCCAAAACCAGGGCTTGTCGCCCGAGGCCACGGCCCACCTTGACACGCCCGCCTACCTGCGCCGCGGCCAGAAGCTGGAGCCCGTGACGCCGAGCAACGCGCAGAACATCTCCCGCTTCAACTTGTCGGACGACAATGAGCTGCTGGGCGACAATCGCTTTTTGCACGACAACGTGGACTAAGCATTAGCCATCCAAGCAAAAGGCCCCAGCTACTCAGGTAGTTGGGGCCTTTTGCTTAGGATAGGTAAATTAAGCCGTATGGCGGGAATAAGTGAAACGCAGGCGAAACTTATCCAGCGGGGCTTCTATGTAGTGCCAGGAAAGCGCGCTCAGCCCCGCCAACGCCGGGCAGAGCAAAAGCAAAGTGGGGCCGGTGCCAAGCCAGAACTGCCGAAGGGTAGCCTGGCCCTCGGGCAGCAGATGATACACTAGGCGCTGATAAAATACGGGCAGCAGCAAGTGGTAGAGATACAAGCCGTAGCTGCGCTTGCCCAGCCACAAAGCAAGCGGGTGGGCCAGCCAACGCGCCTGACTTGGCGAATGCATCAGCCAGCGCAGGGCAAAATAGCTGGCCAGCCCGCCCAGGCTAGGTGATAGTACTTCCCACAGTTGCTCGGGGTAGGGCAACTGTTGAGTAGCCCGCCACAACAAGCACCAGGCGAGCGTGATAAGTAGGGCAGGCCAGCCTGGGTAGGCCGGCGCTGGCTGCGTGCGCCGACGCTCGGCCGACATATGGAGCTGTAGAAGCGCACCAAAGGCAAACAAATCGAGGCAGGACGGCAGCAGCACCGTGGCCTGCGAAGCAGCCGCTGGTGCCAGGTAAAAGACCCCGTAGATGCGGTGCGCAAAGCCGCCAGCGATAAGCAGCCAAAGCCAGCTGGCGCGGCGCTGGAAAAGCCCCAGCAGCAGCGGCCAGATAAAGTAGAACTGCTCTTCCACGGCCAGCGTCCAGTAGTGGCCTACCCCTTCAGGCCAGTTGCCCAGCCGGTAGCACAGCACATTGGCCAGCGGCAGCAGAAACCAGCCAGGGTGCTGATGCAAAGTAACCAGTGGCAGCAACGCCCCCAAGCCTAATGAAAGGTAATAGGGCGGAATGATGCGCAGAAAACGCCGAGTGTAAAAAACTCCCAGCCGGTAGAGTACCGCCCGGTCTGTGCCCCAGTAAATACTGTTTTTCCAGATGATGCCCGAAATCAGGTAGCCGCTGAGAACAAACAGCGGTATGCGGCCCATTTCGCCGAGTGGAAACGCTGGGAGCGTCCAGTGCTTCAACACGACCAAGCTAATGGCCAGCACCCGCAGACCTATTAGTTCGGGTTGGCGACGCAGAAGGGCAGGCGGTAGAGGCTGAGGTAGCATGGGGTCAAACGAGCCCCCAAAATACGCACCGGCCGGGCTTCGGCGCGGCGCGCCCTACGGCTTAAAAGGGTCCGAAAAGCGCTTGTCGGTGATGAACGTCGAATCGGTCAGCGTTTTCAGAAAGGCAATAACCTGACGCTTTTCGGTGGCCGTGAGGCCCATGCGGCCGGGGTTGAAGATGGGGTCGTTGATGCCCTGAATGAGCATGGGGTCGAGGCCGGGGCTGTTCATCTGCACGTGGTCGGAGTAGTGGTCGAGCACCTGCTCCAGCGTCGTGAAGCGGCCGTCGTGCATGTAGGGGGCCGTGAGCGTGATGTTGCGCAGCGTGGGCGCTACAAACTTACCGTTGTCAAAGGCCTGGCCCGTGACAATGCCCCGGCCGGCATCGGCAAAGGTCATGTCGAGGCCGTTGTTGAAAAACTGCGCGGCGAAGTTCGACGACGTGAGCGGCAGCGTGTGGCAGTGGAAGCACTCAGCCCCGCGCACCTGGCGCGGCGTAATGTGGGTAGAGTAGAGCTTGAGCCCCGCCAGCTCATCGGCCGATAGCCCCTGCTGGGTCCGGCTAAACTTGTCGTAGCGCGAGTTGCCCGAAATCAGCGTGCGCTCGAACTGCGTGAGGGCCTTCAGCATCAGGTCGCTGGTGATGGTTTTCGTGCCAAAAGCGGCCTCAAACAGCGGCGGATACGTGTTGGTATTCTGAAGCTTGGTCACACCGATTGCCAGCGACTGATGCATCTCAATCGGGTTTTCGATGGGCTTGTGCGCCTGCGCTTCGAGGGTGGAAAAAGCCCCGTCCCAGGTCAGCGTGTTGCTCCACATCACGTTGGCCAGCGACATGGTGCCGCGCGGGTTGACAATGCCATCGACGCCCACGGCCTTGGCCAGGCCGTCGGTGAAGGCCTTGTTTTGCTGGTGGCACGAGCCGCACGACATCGTGTTGTTGCTCGACAGCTTGGTTTCGTAGAACAGCATCCGGCCCAGCGCCACGCCCTCGTTAGTGAGCGGGTTGTCGGCCGGAATGACGGGCGTGGGAAAGCCCGCCGGCACTACCAGCGTGTAGGGCGTGGGGGCCGGCACCACCGGGTCAATGGCTTCTTCCTTTTTCTTAGAGCAACCGGCTAGCGCCATGCCAGCCAGCAGCAAAATCGAAACCCCAAGGTGAGTAAAGCGCCGCGCCATACCGAATAAATTAAAATTATTAAGGCGAAATATACAACTAGTTTGCTGTCAACCCTATGCCGTGCGGCTTAGTTTCTTGCCGGGTCACTGGGGGCGCAAAGCGCGGGTTGGTCAGAAACTCCGTGTCGGTAAGCGTTTGCAAAAAGGCGAGTAGCTCTTGCTGCTGGGCCTCGGTGAGGGCCAGGCCGGGGCGGCCATCGGGCTGGCGCAAAAGCGGGTCGAGAGTACGCGAGGGGCGCACGCCGTGGGCGTAGTGGCGCAGCACTTGCGCCAGGGTAGCAAAGCGCCCGTCGTGCATGTAGGGCGCGGTGCGGGCCACGTTGCGCAAGCTCGGCACCCGGAAGCGGCCCGCGTCGGCGGGCAGCAGCGTGATGTGGGCGCGGCCCGAATCGACGGGGAAACTCGCGTCCAGGCCATTGTTGCGAAACGACTCGTCGGTGAACAGGTCGGTGGCGTGGCAGCCGCTGCACTTGGCTTGAAACAGTGCCCGCCCGCGCTGCTCGGCGGCCGACAGCGCGCCGCCCGGCTCGTAGCGCACGTGCTTGTCGTAGCGCGAGTTGGTAGAGGTAAGTGCCGACGTAAACTGCGCCAGCGCCCGCAGAAACCGGGGCATGTCAACCGCGCCCGGCCCGTACACAGCCGCGAAGCGGCGGCGATACTCGGGGTCGGCGTTGAGCTTGGCCAGTGCCGTGGCCAGCGGCGTGTTCATTTCCTGAGCGCTCGTGAGCGGGGCCAGCGCTTGCAGCGCCAGCCCGCGCACGCCGCCATCGGCCATAAAGCTGCGGTGCCAGGCCAGGTTTTGCAAAGCCGGCGAATTGCGCAGGCTGCGGCGGCCGGCCACGCCCACGGCCAGCGCCCGCCCGTCGGTGAAGGCCCGCGCCTGCTGGTGGCAGTTGCCGCACGACACCCGCCCGTCGCTCGACAGGCGCGCATCGTAGAACAGCGCCCGGCCCAGCTCGAAAGCCGCCTCGTCGGGCTGGTTTGTGGCTACCTCGTACACCGGGGCCGGGAAGTTGGCGGGCGGCGCGAGCAAGGCCGCCGCGGCCACCGGCTGCCGCCAGGGTGCCACGGCCGCGCCGCCCACCGCTGCTAGGGCAGCCAGCAGCAGCCAGCCCAGCGGCTGGCGCATCCACGGCTGGGCGGTGGGGGTGGCCACGGGCAGGTGGGCTAGTTGGCGTTGATTTGGGTGACGCTGAACATGCCGGCCGCGTAGTTCTGGGCTATCTGCACCGACTGCGCGCCAGGCATGTGCGCCCCCGTGAAGGTGCTGAGGGTAATCGGGTTAGGTCCGTCGAAAAGCTTCACTACGTTGGCTTGCAGCGCGATGGTCGGGGCTTTGTCGGTGCGCACGGTCAGCTTGCTGCTGCCAAATGAGGGCGCGGCCGTCACGATGGCGCTCGTGGCCCCGGTGTAGCCCCCAATGTGGCAGGTCAGCGGCTTGGCAGGGTTGGCCGAGGTCAGCGAAGCCTCCATTTTCATAAAAATGTGGCCGCTGTTCCAACTCCAATACATGTTGTTGGCCGGGTTAAGAGCCTCAAACTGGCCCGTAAACGTGAGCGGGTCGGTGAGGCCGGTTTTCTGGGCATCGACCCCCACGATAAAGCTTACGCCGGTGTAGTCGCCGGCCGGCACGTTGGGCACCGTGAAGCTCAGCGTCTTGGCCGTGGCCTGGTCTACCAGGTAGTACGTGTCGGGCGCGGCGTAGGTAGTGCCGTCGCTTTTCGTGAACTTGATGTTGGACAGGTAATACTCAAACCTGGTGACGGTGAACGTTTCACCGGCTGCCGTGGTGGCGCTGGTCACGTTCAGCGTGATAGGTTGCAGCGTGCTACCGGCGCTGCCGGTTGGGGCCACGTTTTGCACCGTGAAGTTGACCGAGCCGGTGTCGGGCGAGTCGCTGTCTTTTTTGCAGCCGCTGAGCAGCGCCAGCGGGGCCGCCAGCAATAGGAGCACGGGAAAAGTACGGTTTTTCATAAGCCAAAACGTAAAAAATGAAGCGCAATCAACGCGGCTACCCGCTGGCAGCCACGCCGCTTAGAAGTGTGGCCGCCACCGGCCCGGCCCCCGCTGCCACACGCGCCGAGGCCAGAAAGTTCAGCGACTGCTTCTGCTAAGCTAGCGCATTTCACTGAGTAAGCTATGAAGCGCGGGCCCGCCGCCTGCGCTGCCGGGTAGTAAATGCTGGCGGTGGGCTACCCTCCAACTACCCGGCGTGAGCCGCACCTGCGAAAGCCAATCTGCTCGCATTATATGTGAAATATATAATTTAGGTAAGGAATTTAGAGTGGCTGTTTTTTGTAGATGCCGTAGTTAATTTATTGAAGGGTAGTATGTATTTTTGTAAAGTGTTCTAGTTGAAAGATTGAATTATAAAATCAATTACTTAAAAAATACAATTGATAATTCCATTCCTTTTATCCTGATAAGTCTGACTTCCATGAAAAATTCCTTACCTCTTATTCTGTTGCTGGCGGCGGGGGCGGCCACCCGTGCCCAGGCGCAGGCCCCAGGCGCGGCGCTCTACGTAAACGACGGTAGCGCGAGCGGCGACGTATTTACCAGCGCCCCGGGTAGCGATGCTACCGGCGACGGCTCGGCGGCCGCGCCCTTTGCTACCGTGGCGCGGGCCCTGGCGCAGGCCGACGCCGCTACCCAAACCATCTTTATCGACGCCGGCACCTACGCCGAGCGGGTGGTGCTGGCTAAGGTCATTAGCCTGCGCGGGGCCGGCACGGCGGCGGGGCAGCCCGCCCACGCCACCATCTTCGACGGGGGGCTGCTGCCCGCCGCCACCCAAACCAGCGAGGCCGGCCTGCGCCTGACCGTGGGCGGCGGCAGCAGCGCCCAGCCGCTCACCATCGCGGGGCTCACGTTTCAGAATTATGACTTCGGCATTCAGTCGGAAGGCAGCGGCCCGCAGGCCTACCTGCTGCTCGAAGACGTGGAAACGACCCACAACCGCCGCCAGGGCATTTTCTGGAACAGCCTGGCGGGCGTGCAGCACCTCACGCTGCGCCGCGTACACGCCACCTACACGGCCGAAGGCGCCAACACTACTGCCAACGGGGCCGGCCGGGGCTTTTTCCTGGCGAATGGCCACAAGGCGGCTATCGTGGTTGAAAACAGCGTGTTCTCGTTTAACCGCCGCAGCGGCGTCGACGTCAACGACGGTAGCGTGAGCGACCTGACGGTGCGCAACTGCCGGTTTGAGCAAAACGACGAGCCGGCGCTGGCCGTGCTCGGGGCCGGCGGCGCGCGGGCGGCGAGCGGCAGCTACACCGGCCCGGCGGCGCTCATCGAAGGCAATAGTATCAGCACGAGCGTCGGCAGCGGGCTGGAGCTGAAATCGTGCACCGGCACGGGCCTGGGCAGCGGCCCCGGCAGCTTGGTGGTGCGCGCCAACACCATCGTGCGCGCCCCCGGCGCGTCGGCCAGCCTGAGCGCCGACAAGGCGGGCATCCTCTTCATCGACCGCGACCGCAACGTCATCGCGGGCGGCGGGGGCGTCACGGGCGACCTCGTGACGGGCGGCCTCTACGTGGCCCGCAACACGGTGCGCGGCTTCGGGGCCGATGCCGCCAGCGCGGCCGCCAACAACAGTGGCTTCGGCGTGGTGCTGGAAGGGGCTAATAACAAGGTGTTTGGCAATGTGATAACGCAGTGCCAGCTCGCCATTCAGGTGCAGGACCGCCCCAGCAACAGCACGGGCGCGACGCCGTTTTTCGACATCAGCCGCAACGGCCTGCTGGTGTCGAGCGGCGACAGCATCCGGGGCAATCGCCTCGACAGCTGCGCCGTGGCCATCCGGGCGGTGAATGTGACGAACCCCGTGGAGGCGTCGCTCAACTGGCTGGGTAGCAACGACGCCACCGCCGTGCGCGGCGCAACCGGCCTGGGCGGTAGCGTCGTGACGCTGGGCGGCCCGGCAGCGGGCTTTGCCGAGGTTTCGGCGCTGGCAGGAACGGGCCAGGTCGACTACTCGCCGTTTTTGAATAGCGCGGTGGCCGCTTCGGCCGCGCCGGGCTTCCAGACGCCGCTCGACTACCTGAACGTGGACGCCGGCAGCCCCGGCAGTGCCACGCCGCTGGCCGAAGGCCTGGCTTTGCTGCCCAAAAACGGCACCCTGCGCCTGGCCGCCGGCACCTACACCGAGACTATCAGCCCCAGCCGCAACCTCACGCTGCTGCCCGCCGGCCCCGCCACGCTGCGCGACCTCACGCTGGCCGCGCCCGGCAAGGTGCTGACGCTCGGCGCGCCGCTCACCCTCACCGGCGCGCTCACGCTCAGCGACGGCCTGGTGCGTACCACGCCCGCCGCGCTGCTCACGCTGGCCGATGGGGCCACCGCCACGGCGGGCACCGCTACCTCCTATATCGATGGCCCGCTGCGCAAAATAGGCCAGCAAGCCTTCGTGTTCCCGCTGGGTAAGGGCGGGCAGTGGGCGCGCCTGGGCATCTCGGCTCCGGCCAGTTCCGGTACGGCCTTCACCGCCGAGTACGTAGCCGCTGCGCACCCCACGCGCGCCGTGGCCAGCCCGCTCAGCGAGGTAAGCCAGGTAGAGCACTGGACGCTCGACGGGGCCGGCACTACCGACGCGGTGCAGGTGCGCCTGTTCTGGGAAGATGCCTTCCGCAGCGGCCTCGACGACTTTTCGACTGACATTCAGGTAGCCACGCTGGCGGGCGCGCAGTGGCAAACCCTCGGCCATGGCGGCCTGGGCGGCAGCCTCGGCGCGGGCTCGGTGCTGGCGGCGCAGCCGGCCAGCGGCGGCGTGTTCACGCTGGGCTCGCTGTCGGCCAGCGTCAACCCGTTGTCGGCGCAGCTGCTCACGTTTGCGGCTAGCCAGCCCAGCCCCCAGGCCGTGGACCTTAAATGGACGCTTTCTGACGAAACCAACACCTACGGCTACGCCGTGGAGCGCTCGCCCGATGCGGCCGCCTGGCAGCAGGTTGGTTTCGTGCCTAGCCAGGGCCTCAGCGCCCAGGCCCGCACCTACACCTACCGCGACCAGGCGGTGCAGGGCCTCACCCAGGCTTACTACCGCCTGCGCCAAACCACGCCCACGGCGGCGGCCCGCTACTCGGCCATCGCGGCCGTGGCACTCGGCGGCAGCCCGCTGGCCACGGCCGCCCCGGCCAAAACCGAGCTGTCGGTATACCCTAACCCCGCCCACGGCCAGGTAACCGTGCAGCTGCCCACGGCCGCCGGCCCGGCCGCCCGGCTGGTGCTCACCGACCTCAGTGGCCGCACCGTGCTGACCCAGCCGCTGGCCGGCACCCAGGCCACCGTGCGCCTGCCCGCCGCGCTGGGCACCGGCGTGTACCTGCTACACGTGCAGGGCGCGGGCCTGGCCAGCAAGCCGCAACGCCTGGTCGTGCAATAGCGCTAAGTGGGATTTACGCAAAACGCCGGTCATTGCTTCGCCGCGAAGCAATGACCGGCGTTTTGCGTAAAATCTCGGCGTAGCAACTACCACTTCAGCAGCGCCTCGGCCTGCTCGCGCAACACCTGGCGCAGCAGCGGGTCGGTGATGTCGCCGCTTTCCGCTAAAACCTGGCTGATGTGCGGCAGGCGCACGCGCTGCGGCAGCACGGCCGTGCCGAGGTAAAACAGGATGTCGGTGAGGTGGCTCAGGGCCAGCAGGCCGCCCTGCCCGCCCGAGCTCAGCGACACCAGGGCGGCTTTTTTGCCGCGCACGCCGCCGGGGTAGGGCAGGGCGTCGATAAAGGCCTTGAGCGCGCCCGGAATCGAGCAGTTGTACTCGGGCGCGAAAATGACGATTTTCTCGGAGCGGTCGAGCGGCGCGATGAGGCGGTTGAACGCCTCGTGCTGCCCGGCTTTGTGGTAAAGCGCCTCGGTGAGCAAGTTGGCCGGCAGGTCGGTGAGGTCCAGAAACTGGTAGCTTGCGCCGAGCTCGTCGAGCAGGCGGGCGTAGAAATCGGCCACGCGCCGGGTGCGCGAGTGGGGGCGGCTGGTGCCGACGAGCAGGGTAAGCATTCTTTTAAGCTGTTAGCTGATAGCTGTTGGCTATCAGCTTTTGTTTTATAAAGTGGCAGCAGCGCTCACTTTCTTACGGGTACTTCCTTCAAATAAAGCGGCATCGCCAGGTAAATCTTACTCACGGCCTGCCCTGGCCGATGCACCACCAGCGCCCGGCAGGTGCTACGGCTGGCCTGGCCATCAAGCTCGAAGGCGATGCCCAGCGGCACGTTATCGTAGAGGTAGCGCGGGCCAGCCTTGAGCTGGTAGCTGGCGGCCAGCGGCAGGCGACCGTAGCACTCCTGTATCTGGCGCAGCGACGAGCCGTTGCGCAGGCCGTTGGCCAGGCGGAAGTAAGTGGACGTGGCCCGCACTACCTGCACCGATTTGTGGGTGTCCTGGCCCGGCACCATCGTGCTGTACACATCGAGCTGCGCGGCCGGGTGGCCGCTGCCAAACCAGGTAGCCCAGGCTTTTTGCATGGCCGCGTCGCTGTAGTCGGGCGGGCCGTAGGTGGCCAGCGTGGCCACGTCGGCCCCGATTTTGAGGCTGCCCAGGCTGCGGCCGGGCACTACCAGCTGCGCCGGCGGCGTGGGGGAAGCCGCCGCGAAAGAAGCCAGCCAAGATGTCAGAAGCAACGAATACAGCATGGGCCCCGCTTACGCGGGCCGGGCGGGCGGGGTTAGGGCCGCGCTACGCCTCTACCACCAACCCGTACTTGTCGAGCAGGCCCGGCAGGCCGGCCAGCGCGAAGCGCGCGCCGGTGAGGCGGTTGGCCTCGGGGTCGATGCTGAAATTGGTGGCCGTGGTGAAGTCCGTGCCCACCAGTTGCGTATCGTGGAAAATGGCCTGCGTGAGGTCGCAGCTCGCGAAGACTACTGCGCTGAGGTCGGCATTAGTAAAATCGACTTCCGCGAGGCTGCACTGCCCAAAGCGCATACCGGCCAGCTTCTTGCCCGCAAACGAGGCGTAGCGCAGCTGGCAAACATCGAAATGCACGCCGAACAGCATATCCTGGCACGCGCCGAAGTTGAGGCCCAGCAGCTTGCAGTCGGCGAAGGCCACGTTTTGCAGGGCCGTGCCGCCGAGGCGGGCGTTGGTGAGGTTGCAGCGCTCAAAGAGGCAGTCCTCGAAGCGCAGCCCGCTGAGGTTGACTTCGCTCAGGTCGCAGCCCACGAAGTGGTACTGCTCCAGCTCGCGGCCCAGTGCCAGCAGGCGCGGCCCGTCGAGGCCCGTCAGCACGTTTTCGGCCGGAAAATAATCGGGCTTGCGCAGGGCGGTGGGCTTGCGGCGGGGTTTCATAGGGCAAAGGAGAAAATTAAATTTAACCTGAAGTATAGTTTCGGAGTTAAGGCAAAGCAAGGTGGTTTCGGCACGGCGCTTGCTCACTGGCCCGGCCCAAAATTCCCGGTTTTATCGTTGCCATGCCCGCTACGCGCACTCTTTCTTTCCAAAACGACGCCGGCAGCCTGTGGGAAGAGCCGCCCGGCTACCTGCGCCTCGACTACAACCCTGGCCGGCGCAACGAAACGCAGTTCCGCGACTTGCTCACCCATGCCCGCCTGGCACTGCGCCGCAATGGCTGGAGCCGCATGCTCGTCAATCAGCAGCAGATGAGCGCCTTCAGCCCCAGCGAAGAGCGCTGGATGACCACCGAGTGGCTGCCCCAGGCCGTGCGCGAAGACGGCTACCGCCACGGCGCAATAGTGGTGGCGCACAATGTATTCGCGCGCCTGGCCACCGCCAACCTCGTGCTCAGTAGCCGGCAGCTCGGCCACGTGTACCGCAATTTTGAGAGCGACGAGGAGGCGGCAAAGTGGCTGGTGAGCGTGTAGCGTAAGCTTTAGCTTGCGAGTGAGCGCAGCGAACATCCACGCTGGCAGACGCTTAGTATGCGTGGATGTTCGCTGCGCTCACTCGCAAGCTAAAGCTTACGCTACAACTCACACCTGCCCAGCCAGTAAGTCCTCGAACGTCTGGCGGCGGCGGATGAGGCGCGCCTCGCCGCCGTCGAGCAACACCTCGGCGGGGCGGGGGCGCGAGTTAAACGAGCTGCTCATCTCGAAGCCGTAGGCGCCGGCGTTGTGGAAAGCCAGAATGTCGCCTTCGCGCACCTCAGGCAGCAGGCGGTCCCAGGCAAAAGTGTCGGTTTCGCAGATGTTGCCCACCACCGTGTACAGGCGCTCGGGGGCGGTGGGGTTGGTGAGGTTGGAGATGTAGTGGTAGGCGTCGTACATCATGGGCCGAATTAGGTGATTAAAGCCCGAATTGACGCCCGCAAACACCGTGGCCGTGGTGTGCTTCACGGTCGAAACTTCGACCAGCAGGTAGCCAGCCTCGCTCACCAGGTACTTGCCGGGCTCAAACCAGGCTTCGAGCGGGCGGCCGTATTCTTTTTCAAAGGCTTTGAAGGCCGCCGCTACCTGCTGGCCCAGGCTGGCCACGTCGGTTTCGGGGTCGCCGGGCTTGTAGGGCACCTTGAAGCCCGAGCCCAGGTCGAGAAACTCTAGGTCGGGGAAGCGGCCGGCGGCGTCGAACAGCACCTCCAGCACCCGCAAAAACACGCTCACGTCCTTGATTTCGGAGCCCGTGTGCATGTGCAGGCCGCGCACGTGCAGGCCGGTGCCTTTCACCACCCGTTCTAAGTGGCGCAGCTGGTGGATGCTGACGCCGAACTTGCTGTCGATGTGGCCGGTCGAAATCTTGTAGTTGCCGCCCGCCTCGATGTGCGGGTTCAGGCGCACGCACACTGGGTACGAGCCGCCAAACGTGGCCCCGAAGCGCTCCAGTAGCGAGAGGTTGTCGATGTTGAGATTCACGCCCAACTCCTTGGCTTCGACCAACTCGCTAAAGGCCACGCTGTTGGGCGTAAAGAGAATATTTTCGGGCTGAAAGCCCACGTGCAAGCCTAGCTTTACCTCGTTGATGCTCACGCAGTCGAGGCCCGCGCCTTCGGCCAGCAGCACCTTTAGCACGGCCACGTTGGTGAGGGCCTTGCAGGCGTAGAAAAACCGCGTGGGATGGCCGCTAAACGCGCTGGTGAGCTTGTGGTACTGCGCCCGAATGGTATCGGCCTGGTACACGTAGAGCGGGGTGCCGAACTCGGCGGCGGCGGCCAGCAGGGCCGAAGTAGGAAGCGCAGACGACATAAAAACAAGCTAAAGCGGCCGCCTGGGCCGCTTCGCAAAGGTACGTCCGCCCGAATACCATTTCCCGCAGGGTTGCGCGGGGTTAAAAGCGCAGGGTTGCGCGGGGTTTTAGAAAACAGCCCTGCTAAAACCCTGCGTTTTTAACCCCGCGCAACCCTGCGGAAAATGCTGCGCTACCTAATTAATAACCGTGAGCGGCCCCGTAAACGACTTGCCGTTGCCGAGCGTGATGACGTAGTAATAGGTGCCGAAAGGCACGGGCTGGCCGTTGATGGTGCCGCGCCATTCGCTGCCGCGCGCGTAGTTGGTGGCTTCAAAAATCTTGGCTCCCCAGCGGTTGAACACGACCACGCGGCTGTTGGGGTAGGCGTCGAGGTTGTCGATTTGCCAAGTGTCGTCGTTGTTGTCGCCGTTGGGGCTGAAGACGTTGGGGATGCGCAGGCGCGGCAGCACCGTCACCGTTACCTGGCTGGTGCTGGCGCACCCGCCCGCCCCGGCCGAGAGCGTATAAGTGGTAGTAACCAGCGGCGCGGCGGTGGGCCGCAGCCGGTCGCCGCTGGCAAAGGTCAGCGTCTGGGTTGGCGACCACACCGCGAAGGCGCTGCCGCTGGCAGTGCCTTCGAGCACCACCGATTCGCCTTCCGTGATGGTTTTGTCGGGCCCGGCGCTCAGGGCCACGGGTTGGTTGATGCTGACGCGCACGGCATTGGAAGTGGCCGTGGCGGGCTGGCCGCAGGCATCGGTCGAGCGCACGAGGAGCGTCACGGCCTGCCCGTCGTGCAGCGTGCGGCTGCTGAAGCGCGGGCCGGTGGCGCCGGCTATGCTCACGCCATCTACCTGCCACTGGTACTGCGGGCTGGTGCCGATGTTGGCCACCGCATCGATGCCAAACGCCACGACCTCGCCGGGGCACGCGGGCAGAGTGGTAGTAGCGGCGATTTTCACCGACGAAATCAGCACCGGCGTCAAGCTCACGCGGGCCGTAGCGATGGCCGGGCCGCTGGCGCAAAAACCCGCCGTGGGCGTGAGCACTACCCGCACCAGGTCGCCGTCGCGCAGCGTGCTGCTGGTGTAGCTGGGGCCGGTGCCCACCGCCGTGCCGTTCACAAACCACTGGTAGGTAGGGTTGTTGCCAGCATTGGTCGGCACTGGCGTGAAGGTGAAGGCCGTGCCCGCACACTGGGCCGGCAGCACCGGCAACGCCACAGCGGGTACCAGCAGCGGCTGCGTAGTTACGGTCACCACGTTGGAGTAGGCCGTGCCGCAGCTGGCCACTACGCGCCGCCGGAAGTAGGTAGTGGCCGCCACCGGGCCGGGCGCGCAAGTCGGGGTCGTCACGTTGGCCAGGGCCGTCCAGGTCAGGTTATCCGCTGATGATTCCCACTGGTAGGTGTAGGTGCCCGGCCCGCCGCCCGCCGCGCTCAGGCTGGTAAGCAGGGCCGGCAGCGCACCTGCGCACACGGTTTGGTCGGCCCCGATGCTGCCCGGCAAGAGGGCGGGTAGCACCGTCACGGCCACGGTGCCGGTGTTGGTGCAGCCGCCCGCGCTCGTTACGGTGAGGGTATAGGTATGGGTAGCGGCGGTGCTCGTCGCGTTGGTTAGCGTCACGGTGGGGTTGGCCACGCTGGCATTGCTGAGGCCGGCGGCCGGGCTCCAGCTATAGGTGGTGCCCGCCACCGGGGCCGCGCCCAGCTGCCCGGCATTGCCCGAGCAGCGCGTGAGGGCAGCCCCCGTCACGGCCAGCGGCGGCGGGCTCACGGTCACGGCCACGGTAGCGGTGCTGGCGCAGCCGGTTGCGTTGGTTGCCGTCAGCGTGTAGGTCTGGGTAATGGGCGCGCCGGTAGCGTTGGTCAGTGTCACCGTGGGGTTGGCGCTGGTGGCGTTGCTGAGGCCGGTGGCCGGGCTCCAGCTATACGTCAGCCCGGCCACCGGGGCCGCGCCCAGCTGGCCCGAGCCGCCCGTGCAGAAGGCTACCGCCGCCCCGGCGTTGGCCGTGGGCAGCGAACTCACCGTTACGAGCACGGTGCTGGTGCTGGCGCAGCCGGCGGCATTGGTCGCGGTCAGGGTGTAGGTTTGGGTGAGAGGTGCGCCAGTAGCATTCGCCAAAGTCACCGTGGGGTTGGCCACGGTGCTGCTGCTGAGGCCGGTGGCTGGGCTCCAGCTATACGTCAGCCCGGCCACCGGGGCCGCGCCTAGCTGGCCCGCGCTGCCCGCGCACAGCGATACCGCCGCGCCGGCGTTGGCCACCGGCAACGGATTCACCGTCACCACTACCGTGCCCGTGCTGGTGCAGCCCGCGCCGCTGGTCACGGTGAGGGTGTACGTATGCGTGATGGGTGCACCGGTCAGGTTGGGCAAGGTCACGGTAGGGTTGGCCGCCGAGGCGCTGCTCAGGCCCGTGGCCGGGCTCCAGCTGTAGGTCAGGCTGTTTAGCGGCACCGCGCCCAGCTGCGCGCTGCCGCCCGAGCAAATAGCTTTTGCTGCGCCGGGCACGGCCACGGGCAGCGGCAGCACTGTGACGGCCACTACGGCCGTGCTGGCGCAGCCCGCCGCGTTGGTCGCGGTGAGGGTATACGTGTGGGTAGCGGCGGTACCCGTCACGTTGGGCAGGGTCACGGTGGGGTTGGCCACGCTGGCATTGCTGAGGCCGGTGGCCGGGCTCCAGCTGTAGGTAGTGCCCGCCACCGGGGCCGCGCCCAACTGCGCCGAGCCACCCGCGCAGAAGGTGGTGGCCGGGCCGGCCGTAGCCACCGGGGCAGGATGCACGGTCACGGCCGCCGTGCCGGTGCTGGTGCAGCCAGCGGCGTTGGTCACGGTCAGCGTGTAGGTTTTGGTGATGGGCGCGCCAGTGGCGTTGGGGAGCGTCACGGTGGGGTTGGCGCTGGTGGCATTGCTGAGGCCGGTGGCTGGGCTCCAGCTATAAGCCAGGCCCGCTGCCGGGGCCGCGCCCAGCTGGCCCGTGCCACCCGCGCAGAAGGCTATCGCCGCCCCGGCGTTGGCCACGGGCGGCGGCGCTACCGTCACTACTACCGAGCTGCTGGCCTGGCAGCCAACGGCGTTGGTCGCCGTCAGGGTATAGGTCTGCGTAATCGGAACCCCGGCGGTGTTGGGCAGCGTCACGGTGGGGTTGGCCACGCTGGCATTGCTGAGGCCGGTGGCCGGGCTCCAGCTGTAGGTAGTGCCCGCCACCGGGGCCGCGCCCAACTGCGCCGAGTTGCCCGCGCACAGCGCCACCGCCGCCCCGGCCGTAGCCACCGGCAGCGGGTTTACCGTGATGGTAAACTGCCCGGTGGGCAGGCAGCCCGAGGCCGGGGCCACCGCGTTCGCGACGGTGTAGGTAGTCGTTTGGCTGGGCCGGAGCACGAATAGCCCCGCCCCGGTCACCGCCGCCCCGCCGCCCGTGAGCAGGTAGGGGGCCGTGCCGCCCACAATGCTGACGCTGGCACTGCCGCCCTGGCAAATGGTGAGGTTGCCGGTCACCGTGAGCGTAGCGGCCGGGTTGATGGTAACGTTTTTCGTCACCGCGTCGGCCAGGCAGCCGTATTGTGTGCTGCCCTGCGCCGTGAGGGTGCCCGCGCCCGCCGTGGGCCATAGCACCTGCACGGGGTTGGCGGTGGCGCTGCCCACGATGGTGCCGCCCGTCACGGTCCAGGCCACCCGCGAGGCATTGCCGCCGGTGGCCGTGTAGCTTTGGGTGGTGCCCAGCCCGCACACGGCCAGGTTGCCCGCGATGGTGGTGGGCCCGGTGGGCTTCACCACCGTAATGCGCAGCACCTCGCTGCGGAGCTTGCCCGCGCAGCCAATGTCATTTACCAGCAGCGTCACGTCGTAGGGCGTGCTGCGCACGTCGGTGCAGGCCGGGGTAAACACGAAGGTGCCCGCCACCGTGCCGTTGGTGGTGCCCGCCACCGTGTGCGAGCCCAGCGGGCTGCCGGCGTACAGCGGCGTGCCCGCATTGCCCCCAAAGGTGGCCGCGTAGCCGCCCGCGCCATCGAGCAGCGTGCTGCTGGCCATCAGCGTCAGCGGGTGGCTGTCGGGCTGCGTGGCCGTGATGGGTATCGACAGCGTGCTGCCCGCCTCAATGGTGTAGCTGCGCGGCATTACCGCGCTGGTGGGCAGCACGGGCGGCATGGTAGGCGGGCAACTGCCCACGATGAGCTGCACGTCGCGCCGGGTGGTGCCAATCAGCGTTTCTACCCCGCCAATGGTGCGGTACTCCTTTACATCAATCGCCACCGCGTACTGCGAGCCCGTACTGGTAGCATAAAACTTCGAGATGCCCGACGACGCATTTATCTTGGCCGAATTGGGCGACGCCCCCAGCGGCCGCACGTTGGAGTAGGTCGGGTTGTAGGTGACAGTGGTGAGCGGCAGCGCAAACGTAGTAGGGTAGTTCGAGGCGCTGTAGGGCGTGGCGAGGCTGTATTCGAGCCGGTCGCCATCGACATCGACCGCATTGTTGAGCACCACCGTAGTGTCGGCGGCGCAGAGCACGGCCAGCGCGTCGGTTGCGAACACCGGCGAGCTGTTGGCCAGCGCGGGCCGGGCCAGCGTGGCGTACAAGGTCAGGTACTCGTAGTCGGGAGTGGCAATGTTGGCAATGCCCGCGTTGCGATTGCCCGACGTGAAGTAGGCGTAGTAGCCGTTGGTAGCCGCTGGCAGGCTTACGGTCGTCACGTAGCGGTTCACCTTAAAAGGCTGCTGCGTGGCCCCCGTGTTGGTGCAGCCCAGCGGCACGGGCACCGTCACGCAAGCGGGCGAAATGAAAGTGCGGGCCACCGAGGGCGAAGCCAGCAGCGCGCCCGTCGCCTGGTTGTAGATATAGATGCCGGCCGCCGTGGGCGCCCCCACCGAGCTGTTGCAGTTCGTGTAGATGGTCAGCGTAATCTCGTAGCGGTAGGGGGTAGCGGCGGGCCCGGCCGCGTTGAGGTATTTATACGTCAGTTCGCCGCCCAGCAGGTGCGAGGCCAGCGCCGGCCGGGCCCCGCCCAGCAGCGTCAGTAAAAGCACCAGCCACGGTAGCAGGTGGGCGCGGCGGAGTAAGGTTGCAGTCATAGCAAGCGGGGTAGAAATGGCAGTGATAAAAGAGCGCGGAGTAGTAGCGTGCGTGTCCCGCCGGCCGGGCCCAGCCAGCGGCGTAAGAAGGCAGAAACCTTGAAATAGACTCAGAATTCGGGCTGTAAAGCTAAGCGCAGGAGGCTTTGATATAATGTTTTATGAATATAAAATTCGAGAATTATACCACTCGCCTGCGGCCGCTATATGACAAAGCCAAGCCCGCGCTGCCGCCCGGGCGCACCGCCCTTTGTCGGCGCGCATAAGCTCGTCAGCTGCGCCGCTAACTTTAGTTAAATGGAAAAGAGCCTGCTGCGTGCTAAAAGGCCGCTCTGGCCCCTGGCCCGGCCCGCCCCAGGCGGCGAGGGCGACACGCCATCGCCCCGGCCGCCAGCGCGCCGTAGATAGGCTTTTTCCCTTAAATTATTTTTTTGATGTCTGCCCCCGCTTTACCCGAAGTGTGGCTGCGCGGCCCGCTGCCCCAGGTGCCGCCGCTGCTTCAGCCCGTAGCCCACGCCCTGCTACAAGCCCGCGCGGAAATCGCGGAATACGTGGCCCATTTTCCGGCCGAAAAGCTGGCCGAGCGTCCGTTGGGGCTGGCCTCGGTGGGCTTTCATTTGCGCCACCTCACGGGCGTGCTCGACCGCACCTTCACCTACGCCCGCGCCGCGCCGCTCAGCGAAAGCCAGCTCGCCTACCTCGCTGCCGAAACCCAGCCGCCCACCCACCCCGGCGCGGTGCCGGAACTGGTGCAGGCCTTTCACGACCAAGTCGATAAAGCCATCGCCCAGCTCATCGCCACGCCCGAAGCCACCTTGCCCGACTGGCGCGGCGTAGGCCGGGCCCAGCTGCCCAGCACCGTTATCGGCCTGCTAGTGCACGCCGCCGAGCACACCACCCGCCACGTGGGCCAACTGCTCGTCACCAGCAAAATAATAATGAGCAAGGAGTAGACCGATTGGTTTGGTCTACTCCTTGCTCATTATTAATTACTTCTTGGCGCGCTCGTACTGCACGGGCCAGGCTGCCTCAGCGCCCAGCTCGTGTGCCGCGCGCAGCGGGAAGTAGGGGTCGCGCAGCTCCTCGCGGCCCAGCAGCACCAGGTCGGCCTGCTCGTTGGCCACGATGGCCTCGGCCTCGGCGGGCGTGGTGATGAGGCCCACCGCGCCGGTGGCGATGCCCACCTCGCGCCGGATGCGCTCGGCAAACTCGACCTGATAGCCAGGGCCGACCGGGATGCTGGCGCGCGGCACGTTGCCGCCCGTGGAGGCGTCGATGAGGTCCACGCCGCGGTCGCGCAGCCAAGCGGCGAGCTGCACCGAATCGTCGGGCGTCCAGCCGCCCTCGGTCCAGTCGGTGGCCGAAATGCGGACTACCACCGGAAAGTCGTCGGGCACCGCTTGGCGCACGGCGGCCACTACCTCCAGCATCAGCCGGATGCGGTTTTCAAACGAGCCGCCGTAGGTGTCGGTGCGCTGGTTGGAAAGCGGCGACAGAAACTGGTGCAGCAGATAGCCGTGCGCGGCGTGAATTTCAATTAGCTTGAAGCCCGCCCGCACGCTGCGCTCGGCGGCGGCGCGAAAGTCGGCAATAACTTTCTTGAGGCCCGCCGCGTCGAGGGCCACCGGCAGCGGGTAGTTGTCGGCGAAGGCTACGGCGCTGGGGGCCACGGTTTCCCAGCCGCCTTCGGCCACGGCGCCGTGGCCTTTCCAGGGGGCGTAGGTGCTGGCCTTGCGGCCGGCGTGGGCCAGCTGCACGCCCGGCGCGCAGCCCTGGCCTTCAATAAATTGGTTGATGCGGCGTAGGAAATCCACGTGCTCATCCTGCCAGATGCCCAGGTCGTCGGGCGTGATGCGGCCCTCGGGCGATACGGCCGTGGCCTCCAGGATAATGAGGCCCGCGCCACCCACGGCGCGGCTGCCCAGGTGCACCAGGTGCCAGTCGTTGGCAAAGCCATCGACGGCGCTGTACTGGCACATGGGCGAGACCACGAGGCGGTTTTTGAGGGTGAGGCCGCGCAGGGCAAAGGGCTCGAAAAGGGTAGCCATACAAAGGGAAAAGGGTTCGGTAGAGAGGTGCGGCGGCCAACTGGTTTTGCCTGGCAAAGCCCCGCCAGCCGCCGATTGACACTCAACAACTGCTAACCGGCCGAGAGGTTGCCGCCGTGGAGCTTGCCGCCGCCTGCGGCAACACTTTATGGTGGCCAGCACGTACACGCAGGCCCTGGCTTCACTCATCTATTTGTAAATTAATATGTTTCAGGAATCTTCCGCGCCGCAGGCGCTCGACCACGTAGCCCAGTACCTCGCCGAGCCCGCCGCTGCCGGCACCTCGCGCCGCCAGTTCATCAACCACGCCGGGCGCGGCTTGCTGGCCGCCGGCATTGCCACCGCCCTGCCGCTGGCCGCCGCCGAGGCAGCCGACCCCGACGGCTTCGGCACGCCCGCGCCGCCCACCGGCCCGCTCGACATCAAGCTGCCGCCCCTCGAAGCGCCCACCGACCCCAAGGGCGGCGCGTTTCTCAACCCCGACGCGCCCGACCAGCGCGTGGGCTTCGCCATCGTGGGTTTGGGCCACCTCACGCTCGAAGAGATTTTGCCCGCCTTCGGCCAGGCCAAGCACTGCAAGCCCGTGGCGCTGGTGAGCGGCGACGCGGAGAAGATGAGCAAAGTGGCTAAGCAATACGGCATTAAGCCCAGCAGCTGCTACTCGTACCAGACCTACGACAAGCTCAAGGACAATCCCGAGGTGCAGGTGATTTACATCGTGCTGCCCAACTCGCAACACCACGAGTTCACCATCCGAGGGGCGAAAGCGGGCAAGCACATTCTCTGCGAAAAGCCGATGGCTAACTCGGTGAAGGAGTGCGAAGAGATGATTGCGGCCTGCGAAAAAGCCGGCAAAAAACTCATGATTGCCTACCGCATTCAGTACGAGCCCCTCAACCGCGCCGCCCAGAAGCTGGTGCGCGACAAAACCTACGGCCGCACCAAGCTCATCCAGATGATGAACTGCCAAAACCAGGCCCACGACCAGCAGTGGCGCCACAAAAAAGCCCTGGCCGGCGGCGGCTCGCTGCCCGACGTGGGCCTCTACTGCCTCAACACCACCCGCTTTTTGCTGGGCGAAGAGCCCACCGAGGTCAGCGCCCAAATCTACAGCACGCCCGGCGACGACCGTTTCCGGGAAATCGAAGAGAACGTGAGCTTTACGCTGCGCTTCCCGAGCGGCGTCATCGCGCAGTGCATGACGGGCTACGGCTCGTTCAACAATAAAAGCTACGCCGTGCACGGCGAAACCGGCACCATCAAGATGGACCCCGCCTTCCCCTACAAAGGCCTCAAGCAGGAGCTGGTGCACGCCCCCAACGGCAAGCAGGTAATCGAGCAGCCCAGCAACCCCGGCAAGCAGCAATTTGCCCTCGAAATGGACCACATGGCCGAGTGCGTGCGCCAGAACAAAACGCCCTACACGCCCGGCGAAGAAGGCCTGCAAGACCAGCGCATCATGGAAGCCATCTATCAGTCGGCCAAGGAAAACAAACCCGTGAAGCTGACCGCCGGCGTAGGCAAAATGGACGCCTTCCGGGGCACGCCGCCCACGGAAGAGAGTTAATCATTTAACATTTATCAATTAACATTTAACAGCTCTGTTACTTAGCCTTTTTGGTTAATAAATGGCCAGATGAGTTGTTAAATGATAGCTGTTAATTGTTAAATGTTTCCTACCTTGCCGCCGCAAACAGCACCACCCATGTTCACTGCCCGCTACTTTTTTGGCTACTTCTATTTTACGCCGCCCGCGTAGAACGAGTCGCCATGTAGCTATCCCTCAGAGATTTTAGCAGCGCCACTCGTTCCGACGAGTGGCGCTTTTTTTATGTTTTCCGGCCGAAAAAGGCCAACCCAAGCACCAGGCACCAGCCACCAAGCACTATGAAAGTCGCCATCCAAGGTTTCCGCGGAAGTTTTCACGAAGTAGCCGCCCGCCAGTACTTTGGCCTGAATACCGCGTTGAGCTTCTGCGCCACCTTTGGCGAGGTAGTGGCCCAGGTGGCCGACGGCCGCGCCGACGCGGCGCTCATGGCCATGGAAAACTCGCTGGCCGGTAGTATTCTGCCCAATTATTTACTCTTGGAGCGCCACCCGCTCACCATCACCGGCGAGGTGTATCTGCCTATTCACCAGCACCTGCTGGTGCTGCCCGGCACCACGCTGGCCGACGTGCAGGCCGTGCATTCGCACCCGATGGCCCTGCGCCAGTGCGGCGACTACCTCAGCCAGTACCCGCACTGGCAGCTGGTCGAAACCGAAGACACCGGCCTCAGCGCCCAGCACCTGGCCGAGCGCCGCACGCCCGGCCTCGCCGTGATAGCCGGGGCGCAGGCCGCCGAGGCGTTCGGCCTCGAAATTCTGGCCCCGGCCATCAACGACGACCCCAATAACTACACCCGTTTCCTGGTGCTGGAGCGCGCCACTGAGGCCGCGCCCGTGGCGCAGCCCGACAAAGCGTCGCTGTATTTCTACACCGCGCACGCGCCCGGCCAGCTGGCGCAGGCGCTCACGCTCATCTCGGGCCACGGGTTGAATTTGAGCAAGTTGCAGTCGTGCCCGCGCCCCAGCCAGCCCTGGCACTACGGCTTTCATGCCGATGTGGAGTTTGCCGCCCCGGCGCAATTGGAAGCCCTGCTGGCCGAGCTACCTGCCGTGACGGAGGAGCTACGCGTGCTCGGCGCGTATGCGCGGGGTAGTATGGAGTTTGGTCAGGAAGAACTTGGCACAAACCACCGCGCCCGTCATGCTGAGCGCAGCGAAGCATCTCTACCGCTTCGTTGAGCAGTGCGGAAGAAGCGGTAAAGATGCTTCGCTGCGCTCAGCATGACAGCCTGTTAAATGTTAAATGATACCTGTTAAATGATTATCTCCCCCGCCAGCCGCCTGGCCAATACCGGCGAATACTACTTCTCGCGCAAGCTGCGCGAGCTGGCCGCCCTCAACGCGGCCGGGGCCAACATCATCAGCCTGGGCATCGGCAGCCCCGATTTGCCGCCGCACCCGAGCGTGGTGGCAGCGCTGGCCGCTACCGCCGCCCAGCCCGGCGCGCACGGCTACCAGAGCTATCAGGGCACGCCCGCGCTGCGCCAGGCGATGGCGGCTTTCTACCAAAAAAGCTATGGCGTAAGCCTCGACCCCGCCACCGAAGTGCTACCGCTGGCCGGCTCGAAAGAAGGCCTGATGCACATCGGCATGGCCTTTCTGGAAGCCGGCGACGCGGTGCTCATCCCCAATCCCGGCTACCCGACCTACCGGGCCGTGGCCGAAATCTGCGGGGCCGAGGTGCGCGAGTACGACCTCACGGCCGAAACCGGCTGGCTGCCCGACCTCGCCGCCCTGGCCCGCACCGACCTGAGCCGGGTGAAGATGATGCTGGTGAACTACCCGCACATGCCCACCGGCACGCCGGCCAGCCCCGCGTTTCTGGCCGAGCTGGTAGCGTTTGCGCGGGCGCACGGCATCATGCTGGTGCATGACAACCCGTATGGCTTCGTGCTGAACGAGACGCCGCCCACCAGTCTGCTCAGCGTGCCGGGCGCTAAGGAAGTAGCGTTGGAACTCAACTCGCTCAGCAAGAGTCACAACCTGGCCGGCTGGCGCGTGGGCATGCTGGTGGGCCGCGCCGACTGGCTCACCGAGGTGCTGCGCTTCAAAAGCAACATGGACTCGGGCATGTTCCTGGGCATCCAGCAAGCCGCCGTGGCGGCACTGGCGCTGGGCGAGGACTGGTTTGCGGAGCTAAACGCCACCTACCGCGCCCGCCGCGAGGTAGTGCGCGAACTACTGGCCGCGTTGGGCTGCGAGGCCGCGCCCGGTCAAACGGGTCTCTTCCTCTGGGCCAAAGTACCGCCCGCCTACGCCGACGGCTACGCCTTGAGCGACGCCGTGCTGGCCGGGGCGCGGGTGTTCCTGACGCCGGGCGGCATCTTCGGCAGCAACGGCAACGGCTACATCCGGGCTAGCCTTTGCCAGCCGGAAGGCGTGCTGCGCGAGGCGATGGCGCGGATTAGTGCTTGGTGCTTAGTGCCTGGTGCTTAGTACTTGGTAGTACGATTAAGGAAAAATGGAAACGCGACTAAAAGCAGATAGCCTAAGCACCAGGCACCAGGCACCAGGCACTAACACCGTAGCCATCATCGGCCTCGGCCTCATCGGCGGCTCGCTGGCGCTCAGCCTGCGGCAGCACGGGCTGGCGGGCCGGCTTATCGGGGTAGAAAGCAACCCGGCCTACGCCCGCCGCGCGCTGGAACTGGGCCTAGTCGATGACATCGCGCCCGACTTGGCGGCGGCCGTGGCCCCGGCCGGCCTCGTGGTAGTGGCCGTACCGATGGACGCCATGCTCACCGTGCTGCCGCAGGTGCTCGACCTCGTTACCGACCGGCAAATCGTTATCGACGTGGGCTCGACCAAAGCCAACCTGCTGGCCGCCGTGGCGGACCACCCGCGCCGCCGCCGCTTCGTGGCGGTGCACCCCATGGCCGGCACCGAATACTCGGGCCCCGATGCGGCGGTGCGGGGCTTGTTTGAAGGTAAGACGCTGGTAGTGTGCGATGCCGAGGCCAGCGACCCGGCCGCCGTGGCGGCCGTGGAGGCGCTGTTTCGGGCGCTGCCCATGCGGGTGCTGCACCTCGGCGCGGCCGACCACGACCTGCACACGGCCTACGTGTCGCACATTTCGCACCTCTCGTCGTTTGCGCTGGCGCTCACGGTGCTGGAAAAGGAGCGGCGCGGCGAGCAGCGTATTTTTGACCTTGCCGGGGGCGGCTTTGCCTCCACCGTGCGGCTAGCCAAGAGCGCGCCGGCCACCTGGGTACCCATCTTCCGCCAAAACCGCGAAAATGTGCTCGACGTGCTCGACGAGCATTTGCACCAGCTGCAAGCGCTGCGCGCGCTGCTGGCCGGCGAAGACTATGCCGGGCTGAGCGCCGCGCTGGCGCACGCTAATGAGATACGCAAGATTATTCCTTAGAAAAACTGGTGAATGGGTGGACTGGTGAATGGTTGAATTGAGTAGGCGTGTTCGCGTCGTCCATCATCCATTCAGCTAACCACCAGTCAATTCAACCATCCAACACTTCAACAATCTAACAATCCAATCCCCATGTTCGACCGTCTTTTCAACCGCCAACCCAACGACAAACCCTTCCTCATCGCCGGCCCGTGCTCGGCCGAAACCGAGGCGCAGGTAATAGAAACCAGCCAGCGGCTGGCCGCTACCGGCAAGGTGCAGGCCCTGCGCGCCGGCATCTGGAAGCCCCGCACCAAGCCCGGCGGCTTCGAGGGGGTAGGGGCCAAAGGCTTGCCCTGGCTCAAGAAAGCCAGCGAGCTCACCGGTCTGCCCGTGGCCGTGGAAGTAGCCACCGCCAAGCACGTCGAAGACTGCCTGGCCTTCGGCGTGGACCTGGTGTGGGTGGGCGCGCGCACCACCGGCAACCCGTTTTCGGTGCAGGAAATCGCCAATGCCTTGCGCGGCGTGGATATTCCGGTGCTGGTCAAGAATCCCATTCACCCCGAGCTGGAGCTGTGGATAGGCGCGCTGGAGCGCCTGCAAAAAGCCGGCCTCAAGCAGGTGGGCATGATACACCGCGGCTTTTCGAGCTACGGCAATACCGACTTCCGCAACGCGCCGATGTGGCACCTCCCCATCGAAATGAAGCGCCGCCTGCCCGAGTTGCCCATCCTCAACGACCCCAGCCACATCTGCGGACGGCGCGATACGCTGTTTGGCGTGGCGCAGCAGGCGCTGGACTTGGACTTCGACGGCACGATGATAGAAAGCCACATCGACCCCGACAATGCGTGGAGCGATGCCAAGCAGCAAATCACGCCCGAGGTGCTGGGCCAGCTCATCACCGACCTGGTGTGGCGGCACGAAACCACCGACAAGGAGGAGTACCTGAACGCGCTGGCTGGCCTGCGCCAGCAAATCAACAACCTCGACGCGGAGGTGATTCAGCTGCTGGGCCGCCGCATGGCCGTGGCCGAAAAAATCGGCCAGTACAAAAAGGACAACGATATCACCATCCTGCAAACCGCCCGCCTCAACGAGATACTCGACCGCAGCAAGCGGCAGGGTGAGCAGGTGGGCCTCACGCCCGACTTCATTGAGCGCTACCTGGAGGCGGTGCACTTGGAGTCGGTATTGCGCCAGGAGAAAGTGATGAAGGGCGAATAGCGCGAAGTAGCGCTTGCTTCAAAAGCAGGGCTAAAACTGCTCAAAAGGCGCTTGTCATTGCGAGCGCAGCGAAGCAATGACAGCTAAGTAAACAGCCATAAAAATGCCCCCTGCTAATCTTAGCAGGGGGCATTTTTATGGCTGTTTTTGATAAAATCCTACTCCACGGTCAGGCGCTTGCTGATGGTGCCGGCGCTGGTTTGGAGGCGCACGGTGTACACGCCCTGGGCCAGGGCGGGCAGCGCCAGCGGCCGGGCGGCCGTGGCGCTGGCGGCCAAGTTTTGGTGCGCCACGGTCTGGCCCAGCGTATTGAGAACCTGCACCTCAACAGCTTGCTGATTAAGCGCGGCGGGTAAGCCCAGCGTGAGGCTGCCACCGTGCGTGGGGTTGGGGTACAGCACTACCTGCTCGCTCAGCGCGGCCGGGGCGGTGGCCAGCGTGCTGCTGGGGCGCAGCAACAGCGTGAAGCGGCCGGTGGCGGTGCCCGCGCTCAGGTTTACCACGTAGCCGGTGGGCTGGCTGAGGTCGAAGAGCGTGCCGGTCTGGTTGTCGCGCAGGGTGGCCTGGGTGCCGGCGGGCAGGTTGAGCAATTCGGTGGCGCGCAGGATGTAGGTGCCGGCCTGCGGGGCCAGCACGCGCAGCGGCACGGCCACGGTGGCGGTGCCCAGCGCGGGCAGGGCATTGATGGACAGCAGGTCGGTAGCGCCTACCTCGCTGGCCAGCACGGGCGCGCCGCCGGCCACGATTTTGTAGGCATCGGCCGCGGCGTCGAAGCCAGCGGTGGCGGTGTTGCTGAAATAAACCACGGCCTCATCGGCCGGGCCGGTGGCGGCGGCCAGGCTCAGGCGCACCAGCGGCTCGGGGCTGGCGGTGCGCTGGAAGGTGGGGTTGGCGTAGGTGGTGAGGCGGGCGGCGTTGGTGAAATTAACCGCGCCCGGCGTGCTGGCCGAAGAGGTCCGCACGAAGAAGCCCTGCATGGCGGCCAGCTGGTTGGTACCGCCGTTGATGCCCACGCCGTTGCGCACGTAGGTGGCGTAGGTGCCCGCGTAGGGGCCGGTCGAGCGGAAGACGTACACCGCCGCGTCGAGGCCGCTGGTGCTGGTGGCGTCCCAGTTGAGCGGGGCGGGGTAGGGGTTGCCCAGCAGCTGCCAGCCGGCATCGGCCAGCGGGCCGCGCCCGAGGTTGCTCATGCTGACGGGGCCGTTATTGAGCGTGCCCACAAAATCCACCGTTTGCGTGCCGGGGATGTTCACCGAGTAGCCGCGGCCGGGCGTGAGCACGTCGCTCAAGGCCGAAGGCGATTCCCAGCCAAAATCAAACGCGCTGCTCAGCGCTGAGCCCGAAGCCAGCCGCGCATTGTTATAGCCGAATACCGTGGGATAAGGAGTTACGAAAGAGGGGTCGGCGGCCGTGTTATAAGCCGGGTTCACCACCGGCGTGAAATTGCTCGTCGTTAGGTCGGCCACCGTGGTAGCGGCCACCGGCGAGGCGTAGTGGCGGTAGCCGTTGCCGGCGTTGGTAGTCGGGTCGATGTAGCGCTGCACGGTGGCCGTGCCCACTACTGCGCCGCTCGTGTTCACGACCATCGCAGTGCCCGTGGCATCCGAAAACAAGGTAAACGGCTGGCTACCGGTAGTGAGGTTGCCGCCGAGCGTCAGCAGGCGGCGCACGCCGGCCGGGGCGGCCAGGGTAGCGGTGGCGCTGCCCACGGTCAGGTTCTGGAAGTTGGACGCGCTGGTGCCGCCGATGGTTTGGGCGGTGGTGCCGGCCAGCACCACGGTGCCGTCGCCGCTGCCAGCCAGCGCGCCGCCGTTGTTTGTGAGGTTGCCGGTCATGGTCAGCACGCCGCCGGGGGCGGTGGTCAGCCGGGCCGCGCTGCCCGAGAGCGTCACGTTGCGAATGCTTTGGGCGGCGCTCACGACGGGCTGGTTGGCGGCGTAGCCGGGGAAGAAGGCGTCGTCGGTGGCGGCGGGCAGGGTGTAGGTGCTGGCCGCCGATACGATGGCGTTGGCCGGCGCGCCGTTGTTGGTAATCCAGTTGCTGGCCGTGTTCCAAGCAGCGCTGGTGTTGCCGGTCCACATGGGGCCGGTGTAGGTGCTGGCCACGTAGCTGCGCAGCCAGGTCAGGGCCGGGCGCTCGCTGTTGTCGGCATTGGCAATGTACGCGCCCTGGTTGGTGCGCCAGTGGCCGGGGCGATAGCCCCACAGCGTGATGCCGCGCACGGCCGGATTCTCCCAGAACAGCGGAAAAATGCGCTGGTAATCAGCCAGCTGCTGCGCGTCGGTCGGGCCGTCGAGGTCAAACTCCGTGATGTAGAGCGGCAAATTGGCCGAAGCCAGCGTAGCCATATTAGCCTGAATAGAAGCCGAAGAGGTCGAAGCCAGCGAAAACGCATGGCCCTGAATACCAATAGCGTCGATGAGGCCGCGCGCCTTCAGCAGGTTGGCGATGCCTACGTAGGTAGCGGCCCGGTTGGGCTCGTTTTCTACGCTGTACTCGTTCAGCATCAGCTTGGAATTGGGGAAGTACTGGCGGGCCAGCTGAAAGGCCGTGATAACCCAGTCCCAGCCGGTAGCGCCGTTGCCGCCCAGCGCATTGAGGTAGGCCCCGCCATCGGCCCCGGCGGCCCCGGTGGGCGGCTGGTGCGTGGGTTCGTTCACTACGTCGATGAAGTCGATGCGCTTGCCCTGGAAGTGGGTCGCCACTGCCTGGTACCAGTCCTTAATGGCCGCCAGCTTGTCGGCGTCGCTCAGGTTGCTGGTGGTAAGCCAGGTCGGCTGCTGCGCGCCCCAGATGAGGGTGTGGAAGCGAAACGGCCCGCCCGTGGCCACGGCCTGAGCGTAGGCCGCGTCGGCCTCGGCCCAGTTGTAGGTGCCGCGCGTGCCTTCGGCCACGCCCCACTTGCCGCCGTTTTCAGGCGTGGTGCCATCCCAGTACACCCCGAAGTAGGGCGACTGCGCCGTGCTGTACGCCGAGCTCAGATACTTGGGCTTGCCGGTAGCGATGGGCAGGCCCGTCGGGGCCGGCCCAGGCACTACCACCACGGCCGAGCCCTGCGTGCCCGCGTCGAGGTTGGCCACCGTGAAGTTGAGGCCCGTTTGCCCAAACACGAACTTATCGAAATACAACCCATCCTCCCGCGCCCCGATTTGCAGGGTTTGCGTGAGGCTGCCGGCCGGCACCGTAAACGAGGCCCCGCTGCCGAACTTCGACAAGTTCACCCATTTCCAGAGCGGCGTGGTGGCGTTGGCGCTGAAGCCGGCGGTGCCCAAGCCATCCACGGGTGTGGTCGAGCCCGCTACGTAGCCCGCCGAGGCCAGGCCGTTTTGCAGCCGCCAGTCGCTGGCGAGGGTAGGGTTTTTAGTGCCAAAGCTCGTCGCGTTGTAGTAGCTGTCGTCGTTGAAGCCGCCCGGCCCCACCCAGATGCGGGCATACAAGTCGTAGGTGCCCGCCCCCGGAAACGTGACGGTGTAGGTGAGCACGCGGGCCGCCGTGGTGGGGGCCGAGTTGCCGCCTACGTAGGCCGTCTGGTCGGTTTTGGTGGTGATGTAGGTAGCCGCCGGCACCGTGCCGCTGGCCGGGGTAGTGCCGATAAGCCAGTCGCCGATGGTGGCCCCGGTCACGGGCGGCATGGTCGAGGTGCCCGATTCGGCCTCGAAGGATACGGGCGAGTTTTGGGCCAGCAAAGCAAGGGGGCTGCCAAGCGCAGCCACCAGCGCCAGCACTAGGCGTTGAGGTTTCTTCATAGAGAAGAGAGGTTGGGTGGGGAAAAGAAAAAGCCAGGCAATTCGCAGAATAATCCTGCGACTACCGTACTAAAGTAGAAGGCGTTCGCGTTAAGTAGGTGCTTGTAAACAAGGACCATAGAAAGTATTTTCTCAGCAATCGATTGTGATACCTCTGGCAATCGATTGCGATAGCTGACACAACTGAAACGCTGTAGAATAGGTAAGCTGAACGCTAGTGATGGCGTCCTTTTTTTACTGATAGGACTTGTTCCTGAATTAGTAAAATTCAGAAAACGTCTGTCATGCAACGCGCGGCGAAGTATGGCTCTTTTATTTCCCCTAATGTCAGGAATAAGTATATAAACCAAACGGGCGTAGAGACGCATATTTGCGTCTCGTCGTTGTTCGGCCCGCCTGCTAGTACATGTCGCCCGGATTAGCTCGCCTGACGCGAGACGCAAGTATGCGTCTCTACACTCGCCTAGTTCGCCCAGCGCACGCGGGCGTTGTAATCGTAGCCCCAGCGGGGCGACCCGTCGGTAGCAACCAGCCGCAAACAAAAGGTACAAGCCCCGTAGGGGCGACCCAACAGATGAAAGGGTCGCCCCTACGGGGCTTTGGGTAGATATTGATTCCCAATTACTACCGACGGGTCGCCCCGTTGGGGCTACTCCGCCATCTGGACTACAACGCTCGCCTACCAGATTACTGCCCGGTCGGCCGGCTGGCGCACCATCTTGCTACCCTCGGGGCAGCCAAAGGTCTGCTGAAACTGCGGCATGTTCATCAGCGGGCCGATGGTGCGGTACTGGCCCGGCGAGTGTGGGTCGGTGAGAATCTGCTGGCGCAGGGCCTCGGGGCGAATGTTCTGGCGGCGCAGCTGCGCCCAGCTCAGGAAAAAGCGCTGCTCGGGCGTAAAGCCGTCGAACTTGGGGCGCGGGCCGTTGCCGTAGCGCTGCTGAAGCTGCTTTTGCAGCGCGCCATACACGATGGTGAGGCCGGCGAAGTCGGCCAGGTTTTCGCCCATCGTCAGCTTGCCGTTCACGTGCACCGAGTCGAGCGGCGAGAAGGCGTCGTACTGCCGGCCCACCACGTTGGCGCGCTTCGTAAACTCGGCCGCGTCGGTGGGCGTCCACCAGTCGCGCAGGTTGCCCTGGCTGTCGTACTGCCGGCCCTGGTCGTCGAAGCCGTGGGTCATTTCGTGGCCCATCACCCCGCCGATGGCCCCGTAGTTCACCGCGTCGTCGGCGTTGGGGTCAAAGAACGGCGGCTGCAAGTAGCCGGCCGGAAACACAATCTCGTTCAGCGGCGGGTTGTAGTAGGCGTTGATGGTAGGCGGCGTCATGCCCCACTCCGTGAGGTCGACCGGCCCGCCAAATTGCGCCGCCTCGCGGCGGCTTTCCCAGAGGCGGGCCGCCAGCACGTTCTTGGCATATGACTCGCGGCTGATGTTCAAGGCCGAGTAGTCCTTCCACTTATCGGGGTAGCCGATTTTCACGCGTAGCGCATTCAGCTTTTTCAGCGCCTCGGCCTTGGTGGGCGCGCTCATCCAGGTGTTGGTTTGGATGTGCTCGGCCATGCTGGCCTTGATGTTGGCGAGCATTTCCAGCGCCTTCTTCTTGGCGGCGGGTGGGAAAGCTTTGTCCACGTACAGCTGCCCGAAGGCCTCGCCCAGCGTGCCATCGGTGGCGGCTTGCACGCGCTTCCAGCGCACGGCCTGCTGCTTGGTGCCGCTCACCACCTGGTTGTAGCGGAAGGTGGCATCGACGTAGGCCGCTGGCAGCGCGCTGGCCACCGAGCGCACCAGGTGCCAGCGCATGTAGGTCTGCAAATCGGGTAGCGGCTCATTTTTAAGCAGCGCGTTCACCTCGTCAAAAAACGCCGGTTGGCCCACGATTAGCTCCTGTGCCTTGCCTAGCTGCATGTCGGCCAGCAGCCTGGGTAGCTGCATGGCGGGGTAGCGCTTGGCCGCCGCGGCCAGGGGCATCTGGTTGTAGTTGGCCTGCGGGTCGCGCAGCTCCACGCGGGTGCGCGAGGCCTGGGCCAGGCGCTTTTCGAGATGCTCGACGGTGGCGGCGTTTTTGGCCGCCGTGGCCGGGCTGTCGCCCAGCAGGCCAAACACGTCGCGCATATACTGCTGGTAGGCGGCGCGCACCTTCTGGGTGCGGGCGTCATCCTTGAGGTAGTAGTCGCGGTCGCCCATCGTGAGGCCGCTCTGGTGCAAGCCTACTACGTAGCGCGTGCTCTGCTTTTCATCGACCTCCACGCCACCCCGGAAGAAGGCACCCGTGCCCAAATCCTGCTCGTGGGCGATGAGCGCGGGCAGCTCGGCGCGGCTTTTCAGCGCCGCGATGCGGGCCAGCTCGGGCTTCAAAGGCGAAATACCGGCTTTCTCAATGGCCATGGTGTCCATTGCGGCGGCGTAGAAGTCGCCGACTTTCTGGGCGTTAGAGCCGGGCGTGGCGCTGCGGTTGGC
The DNA here is from genome assembly GCF_035709525.1 of Hymenobacter sp. Taxonomy (GTDB): domain Bacteria; phylum Bacteroidota; class Bacteroidia; order Cytophagales; family Hymenobacteraceae; genus Hymenobacter. The sequence continues at coordinate 36,322 of NZ_DASTEP010000222.1, forward strand.
CGCGGCGTCTTCGAGTATCTGCTTCAGCGTGGCCTGCGTGCGCAGCCCCAGCAGGTTGCGCGGCCCCCAGCTGGTAGCATAGCTTGGAATAGGATTGGCCTTGAGCCAGTTGCCGCCCGAGAACTGGTAAAAGTCGTCGCACGGCGACACCGAGCGGTCGATGTCGGCCACATCGAGGCTCACGCCCTTGGGGTCGGGGGTAGTAGGGGCGGCGGGCGCGGTAGAGGCAGTGGCTACCGGGGCAGCGGGGCCGCTGCCGGCGCAGCCGGCTAGCGCCAGCAGGGTAGCGCCGAGTAATGGCGAAAACTTGGGCATAGTGGCGAAGGAGAAGGGAAAAGAGTGTAGCCAAAAGTACGCAAAAGCCAAAAAAGGCCCGTAGCACACGCCACGAGCCTTTTCTTTTATGAGGATTATAGCCTTAAAACGGATACCCAATCGCCAGATTCAAACGCCCGCTTCTATCATCCGGCGTGCCATAGTTGGCGCGCAGCGGGATGGCGTAGTCGAAGCGGATGACGAAGAACTGCACGTCGATGCGCAAACCCAGGCCGGTGCCCACGGCCAGCTGGTTGAGGAAGGTGCTGGCCTGAAACTGCCCGCCCGGCCGCTGCGGGTCATTGTTGACGAGCCAGATGTTGCCGGCGTCGATAAATACGGCACCCTTCACGTAGGGAAATAAATCCTGGCGGTATTCCAGGTTGCCTTCCAGGCGCAGGTCGCCCACTTGGTCGTAGTAGTTGTTGATGATGTCGGTAGAAGCGGGCTTGTAGGTGCCCGGCCCAATCTGGCGGGCCGCGTAGGCCCTAATGGAGTTGGGGCCGCCGATGCCGTACTGGCGCAGGTAGGGCAGGGTGCCGCCCGCCGAGTTGCCGTAGGGCAGGCCCACCCCAATCTGGAGGCGGCCCACGATGCGGTTGCCCGAGGCCGGGTTGGCGCTGAGGCGGTAGTATTCGCGCAACTCAAGGTCAAACTTAGCGTACTGCGCAAAGCGCTGGCCCAAAATAGTATAGCTCTGGTTAGCAGTTTTTTCGCCTACTGTCAGGCCGCTGAGCGCGTTGGCCACGTTGCCGCTCACCTCGGCCTGGCCTTGGAAGAAAATCTGCTGGCGGCGCTTTTCCAGCACCTGCTGGTTGTAGGTGTAGCGGTACGAGCTGGCCAGAATAAACTGTGAGGTGTAAGCCTGCCGCAGAAACGGTCGCGCATCCAGCACTTCCTGAAACGCTGGCTGAATGCTGACGGCGTTGTACGAGGCATCGATAAGCTTGATTTCTTGCTCGTTGGTTAGCTTGGTTTTCCAGCTGTAGCCGTAGCTGGCGTTGTAGCTGGTGGTGCTGAAGTAGCCCGTGCGCGCCACGTAGCGCAAGCCCAGCCCAAAGTTGGTGCGCGGCTGAAAGTTGGAATTAACCAGGCGCGGATTCAGAAACGGCAGCTTCGGGGCGATGAGGCGCGGTACTATCAGCAGCCCGTTCAGGCCAAACTCGGTCGAAATCAGGCCCGTCGTGCCGCGTGTCGATTCCATGCCTTCAGGAGCTTTGGTTTGGGTTTCATACGAGGCCACGGCATTCACGAGCAGCTGCTCGGCCCCGCGCAGCGCCGAGCGGTTGCGAAACTGCCCCGTAAGGCCCGGCCCGATAAAGCCGTTGCTTTTGCTGACCAGCTGCAACTCGGCGCGCAAACTTTTCTTTTTGAGCTGCGTCATCAGCACGTCGGCGTCGAGGCGGGCGCGGCCCGCCGAGTCGCCCGCCGCCGAGGGCGTAAACTTGAGCTCAACGTAGCGAAACGTGTTCAAACTCATCAGGCGCGAAATCGTCTGGTCGCGCCGAAACTGCCGGTATAGGCTGTCGGGGTACAGGAAGACGGCCCGCGTGATAGCCTTGGCCTTAAACACGTCCTCATCGGGGTAGTACAAGTATTTCTGAAACCGAATGGGCTCGCGGCGAGCGGTGTCCGTCAGCACGTAGTCGGTGTTCAGGCTGATGGTTTTCAGCCAGTAGGGCCGCAGGGCCTTGCGCGGGGCCTCGGCCTTTACCTTGTAGTACACGTTCACCTTGCCGTTGAGCGTGCTATCGACCTGAAATAATAAGTGCGTGGGATTGAAGTAGTAGTAGCCCTGGTTTTTCAGCTCCTGCTCGATGCGAACGCGCTCGTTGGTGAATACGTCGAGGTCGTAAGGGTCGCCCACTTTCAACAGCGTGCGCGGCTGCGTGCTGCGAATGGCGGCATCAATCAGCGTATCGCGCTCGGGGAAGTGAATTTCCTGAATCGTGTACTGCTGGCCGGGGCGCACGGTATAGTTTATCTGGGCCGTGTTTTCCTTCACCACCACCTCGCCCGACGCCGCCCCGTGGAAGTAGCCCCGGTTTTGCAGCCGGTTCACCATCAGGCTGCTGGTGTTGGTGGGGTTGGCCTGGGTTAGCAGCACCGGCGGCTCGCCCAGCTTGTCGGCCAGAAAGTGCTTGAAACCCTTTTCTTTGCCCACGCCCAAATGCCAGAAATACAGCTTGGGCCGCATCCCCAAAATGGAGGAATTAGGCTGCGGCCGGATGAGGTCGGTGAGCTCGGTTTGCAGCGCCGACTGGTTGCGCAGCTTTTCGGGCGCTTCTATCTTCACCGTGCTGCCCGTGTACAGCTTCTGGCCTTCGGGAATGTACTTGAGCCCCGAGCACGAGGCAAAAAACAGCAAGCTCAGCAGGGCCGCCGGGCGGCCTGCCGTGATGGTAGGCAGGAAATAAGCGGACAGGGTTTTCTTCATACGATACTCTTTTCGCAGGGCAAGGGCGGGGCGTTTCTTGATTAAGAAACGGTAGTATTAAACTGTCATGCTGAGCGGAGCGGAGTCGAAGCATCTCTACCGCTTCGTTGCTAGCGTCAGAAGCTAGTTCTCCGGTAGAGATGCTTCGACTCCGCTACGCTCAGCATGACGGACGTTTTGGGGTTCTAATCAATAATTCTAAAAGCGGAGCCCGTCCTACTGGCTGGTAGTAGGCCGGCGCGTGGTATCGCGCCGGAAGCTTTGGGCGCTCGTGGTCACGGCGGCGGCCGAGTCGGCGAGCTGCTGGTTGCGGCGCTTTTCTTCTTCTTTGTCGCGCTTGTCCTGCTTGCGGATTTCTTTATTGCGCTGCTTATCAGCCTTGCTTACTTTCTCAAACAGGTCTTTGAAATTGTCGTAGTCGCGCTGGAACACCAGCGCCGCGCCCGTCCGCACGATATTGCCGTCGATGTCCTCGTAGGCGTTCTGGCGGAAAGCGCGCAGGCGCAGGCGGCCATCGGCCAGCAGGGTGTACTCCAGGCTCACGTCGCCGGCCAGGTTGCTGGCCGAGTTCTGGTTGCCCACGGCGGTGTTGCCGCTGCCGCCGGCCAGGGCCACGTCGGCCCCCACGCGCACGGTCAGGCGCTCGTTGAAGAGTTGGCGGCGCACGGCCACGTTGAGGTCGGTGCGCGAGCCGTTGGCCCCGGTGCTATAGTCGGCCTGATTGGTCACGCCCAGGTCGAGGCCCAGGCCCGAGAGGTACTTGCCGGTCAGGTTCTGAAGCTGGTCGGTGAGCACCTGACTTACCGAGCCGCGCAGCTGGCTGGCCACGATGCCCTCGCCGGCCGCCGACTGGAAGGGATTTTGCTGAATAAACCGCCCCAGCACCAGCAGCGAAAACACCTGCTTGCTGAGCTCCGAGGTTTGCCCAGGCTGGCGCAGATTGCCCAGCACGGCATCGACCTCGCCACCCACCGGGCTGTTGAGCGAGGCCGGCGGTAGCGTAATATCAAACCCGATAGTAGGCTTGCTGAGCTGGTCGGTGACTTTGATGAGCACGTTGAACATGATGCCGTTGCGCGACACCGTGTTGGCCGTGCGGTCGTTGCTGCCCTGGGCGGCGAGCAGGTCGGCGGGGGCGGCCTTCACCTTGTACACGGCCGTGATGTTGAGGTCGGCATTGAAGGGGTCACCGCTCCACGACAAGTAGGAGCCGTCGGCAATGATGAACTCGCGCGTCACGAGCCCATACAGCGAGAGCTTGTACTTGCCGCGCCGCACATCGAGCCGCCCGCTGAGCGTGATGTTGCCGCTCGGGTCGATGTTGGTCGTGAGCGTGCCAGCCGCCCGCACGCGCAGGTTGTCGCCGCTCACGGGGTCTACCACGAAGGTGAAGGGCGTGTCGTCGTTTATCGTAATCTGGGCCGAGATGTCGTAGTTAATGGTATTGGCCTGCGCCACCGAGTCGGCCACGGCCAGCCGCTTGGCCAGCATTGGGTTAATTTTCACGCTCTTATCCACAAACTGCACGATGCCTTCGCGGGCTACCACGCTGGGGTCCACGGCGGGGTTTTCCACCGTCAAATCCGAGCCCTTGGCCACCGTGGCGCGGGTGTCAATCTTGATGAGCGAGAGCGGCCCGGTCAGGCGCGTGTCCGAGTCCAGCACCAACCGGCCGTAGTACAGCGTATTATCTTCGGTGCGCTTGCTGCGCACAGCCAGGAATTTATCGGTCTTTACCCGCAGGTCGAAGGCGTAGTCGGTGTAGGTTTTGGTGAGCAAATACCCATTCGCTACTGCCTTGTTGCCGGCCGAGTCCTGCACCGTGAAGTTGTTGAACGCGATGCCTTTCTCATCAAACACAATCGGCTGGCTCACGAGCCTAAACGGCGAGCCCAGCTGCGGCACGATAAAGCTGGCATCGGGCGAGGTCGTGAGCTGCCCGCGCACTTCGGGCGCGCTCGTGTTGCCGCGCAGCGTTAGCTGCCCGGCCAGGTAGCCGGTGCTTTGGCTGAGCTGCCCGGCCGCGAACGGCTCGGCCGTCTTCATGTTTAGGCGGGCCACGTCCACCACGAAGTCGAGCGGCGTGTTGCCCACGGTGCGGTAGGCCCCGCGCACGGTCACATCGTTGCCGCCGCCGCCCGTCAGGCGGGCGTTCACGTCGTAGCGGTCGGCCACGGGGTTGCTGGCTTGTAAAGCGAGGTCGCCGATAACGGCCTTGCTATACAGCAGGTCTTTGATGGTGAGGTCGGCCGTAAAGGCTTGTTTCTTAGTCCCCAGCCCGCGCGCCACGGCCTCGCCATTCAGCAAGCCGCCCACTGTGGAGTCGGCCATGCCAATGGCCTTGCCCACGATGCTCAAATTGAACTGCTCGAAGCGCACGGCCAGCGGCGAGGTGTTCACGGCCGGGTTCTGGCTCTGCACCACCAGCGCCGACGAGCCGTTGGTGAGGCGCAAGTTATTGGCCACTACCGTGCCATCGGGGTTGTAGCGCACGTAGTTGTCCGCGCCCGCCGTCCAGCGGTCGTAATTGATAATCTGGTCGTCGGCAAAGGCAAACTGGTAGGCGTCGCCCCCACGCTGCGCCACCACCGACAGCGCGCCGGCCAGCGCCAGCCGCTCCTTGTTGGTCGAGTCGCCCAGGATAGATACGCGGGTATTCACCTTGTTGTTAGCCACGTTGCCCACCAGGCTAGGCCGCCGCAGCAAAAAGGTCGTATCCTGCATGGTGCGCTGCGCGGCCTGCGCCAGCCGCAGCGCGTAGTCGAGCTTGCGCGGGTCCGAGTCCACGTTCAGCGTCAGCGAATCGAGGCGGTAGCCCTGGTAGCGAATCACCGGAATGCTGGTTTTGGCCGTGAGGCGGGCCGCCGCGCGGCTATAGTCGCCGGCCAGCGTGAAGGGCGACAGCCGCCACAGCCCCGGCACCAGCCGGCGCAGCAGCCGCGTGTTCTTCACGCGCAGCGAATACGTAAACTGCTGATTACCCTCACTGTTGGTAAACGGCCGCACGCCCGCCAGCCGGAAGTAGCGGTTGATGTGCCGTTGCAATTCGGTGGCCAAATCGCCCAGATGCACGTTGCCATCGAGCTTGATATCGGCAATATTGGAGTTGAAATCCACCGCCGTGCGGGTGGCCGTCTGCACGATGCGACCGCTCAGCGAGTCGAGCGCAATCGGCTGATTATTATTGACAATGACAATATTATCGCCGCTAAACGTGCCGTTGATGGTGTTGGCGCTGCTGCCGCGCAGGTTGGCCACCAGGTTGCCCTGCACCCGCAGGTCGCCGCCGGTGTAAAAGCCCAGCTTGGTGAGGTTGGCCCCGCGCAAATTCAGCCTAGTCACCTCATAAGTCGGGTTTTTGGCGTCGCGCAAATTCACCACCGCGTTCAGGTCGAGGTCGAGGTTGGGGTCGCTCTTGCTGCTCGCCGCGATGGTGTACTTTCCACGGTCAATGTCCACATTCGCGGCTACGCCGCGGTAGGTGTAGCCGTTGTAACGGGCGCTCTGCACGTTGGCCGTTACCTTGCCAATCAGCGTGTTAGGGTCTTGTAGATTGCCCACGGCATTGATGCGCCCCGAGCCCGTAATGGTGCCGATGGTCGGGTCTTTCAGCAGCTTGCCCGCGTCAAAGTTCTGCACCGCGAAGGTGCCCACCAGCGGCTGCCGCCCGCCCGCCTGCGCCGCCCCCAGCTTGCCACTGAACGCTACGTTGCCATAAGTCGAGCGCAGCTTGAGGTTGGTGTCAAATGCCAGCGTGGTGGGCCGCCCCCGGAAGGTGCCGCTCAGCGCCAGGGTAGGGGGGATGCTGATGTTATTGGGAATAGTGCCTTTGGGTACCAGGCTCAGCAAGTCGGCCCGCGTCGAGCTAAAGCGCTGCAAGTCAATGTCCACGTACAGACGCCCATCCACGTTGGGCAAGCCCACGATGTGCGCCCGCCGCGCCTGCACCACCGTGTTGCGGAAGCCCACAAAGTCGAAGCCCCGGATGTTGAGGTCGCCCAGCCGCCCGCTCACCAGCCCGCTCAGCAGGATGCTTTGGTTGGGGCCGGTAGTGAAGGGCGGCGTGTCGGCCAGGCTCGGCACCAGATACAGCACGTCGCGGAAGCCCAGGCGCGTGTTGCGCAGGTCGCCGCTGAGGCCCAGGTTCGGCAGGTCGTCGGCGATGCTGGCCAGCGACTTAAACCGCATCCCGAGGCTGCGCTTGATGCGCGAGTGCGGCGTCACGAGGTCGAGGCTGTCGAGCTGAATCTGCGCCGTGTCGTACACCGCGTTGGCCCGCGCCGAGGTTATCGCGAAGCCACTGTGGTCCTTGCCCGCCAGGTTGTCGATTTTCACCGTGGTGCGCGCTTCCGTAAAGGTCAAATCCCGCGTGTTCAGCACCAGGTCGGTGAAGTGCAAGTGGCTGTAGTCCAGCGCCGGGTAGCGGCTTTTCAGCTTGGGGTCGTTGAAGTTGTCGAAGTTCACGGCCACACCGCTGATGTCCGACTGCCCCAGCGTGACGCGCCATTTCAGGGGCGCGGTGCTGGCTTTGTCCACGGCTTCATCCACCTTGCGCACCGCTTCGGCGGGGTTTACCACGCGCTGCGCTACGGGCACGTTCTGGTTTTGCGCGTATGCGAAGGTGGTATTTTTCAGCGTCAGCTTATCGAGGTCGATGCGCGCATTTTTGAGGTCAATGTTCTTGGTCGTGACATCGGCCAGCCCAATTTGCGTGTTGATGTACTGCGCCGCCGGGTCGTTTTTGTACACAAAGCCCACGTCTTCGAGCGTCGCCTTATTCAGCCCGAAAGTCAGCTTTAGCGGCTCCTCTGGCTTGTCGTCGTCCAGCTCGGGCGCGGTTTTGGTTTGCACCATCCGGATGGCCGCCTTGCGTAGCAAAGCGTTATCCACTTTGTACACAGAGTTATCCACATCTACCTCGTCCATGTTCACCAGCAGCTCGCCGAGCTTGGCCCGCAGGTCGGAGCCGGCTACCTGGTCGTTTTGAGTAAACAGGATATTGGTCAGCCGCACCCGCCCAATGTCGTATTTCAGGCCCGAGTTAGTGGTATCCACCGGCGCGGTAGGGTCGCTGAACGCCTTGGCAATGAAGTCGTAGTTATTGACGCTGTCGGGCTCGGTGCGCGTCAGGCGCACGCGGCCGTCGTTCAGCTCCACGTCTTTTACGTTGATTTGCTTGTGGAGCAGCGCAAAAATATCGATGCTCACGCCCAGGTGGCCCACGCTCAGCAGCGTGTCGCGCTGCTGGTCGGCCAGGTACACGTCGTCGAAGTTGATGGCGTGCCGGAAGTCGGTGCGAAACTTGCCCAGCCGTACCTCGGTCTTCAGCTTATCGCGCAGGTAACCTTCGGCGCGGCGCGCCACAAAGTCTTGCCCGCTAGGAAATTGCAGAAACACAACTACGCCTACTACCAGCAGTAGCACTAGGGCAATCAGCCCGAATACAACGTATAAAAAGCGGCGTAGGTAAATGGACACAGGCAGAAAAAAGGCTGGGCGCGGCCAGAGCCCGCGCTGGATTAAACAGAATTATGGTTTTCCCAAACGGATTATTTAGCGTTGGGGTTGGATTATTCCAGATAGCCTGAACGGTAGTAGCGGTGTAGCTTGGACTTTGTAGTCCGAGCGCGGGCGCAGCCCGCATCCACGTCAGGAGGCGTTAGCAGGCGTTCGCTCACGCAGATGCG
>NZ_DASTEP010000223.1:0-2641 GCF_035709525.1 Hymenobacter sp.
AACGACGAGCGGACAGCCGGCGAAAAGCCGGCAGCCCGCCCCGAAAAATGCCCTACTCCCGCACGCTGCGCACGCCGTACACCGGCCCCGCGCTACTGTTAGCCTTGGCCTGAAAGGTCACTTTCACCTGCTGCTTGCCCTTGGTGAGGGCGGGCGGAATGGGGTAGGAGACGTCGTAGAAGCGGCTTTCCTTGTACTTGTTGAGGTCTTCGGTGGCGATTTTCTCGCCATCGACCAGCACGTCGAACACCCGGCCCCGGTTGTCCATGCCCCAGTAGGTGAGGAGAAGCGTGTTGGCCTTGTCTGGAGCTACTTTTAGGGTGAAGGCCATGGTGCCGCCCTCGTTCACGGTGCGCCACTTGCGGCCGTGCTCCTCGCCGGTTTCGGCCTTTTCGGAGACGGTGAAACTGTGGTCGCGCTCGGGCTGCATCTCGCCCACGCGCAGGATGTCCACGGTTTTGGCTTCCAGCTCCTGCTGCTTCTGGCGGGCGGCTTCGTACACGCGCTGCTGGGTAGCCCACTTTTCGGGCGTGAAGACGTCCCAGTACACCGTGTAATACTCGTTGGCGGTTTGGTTGAAGGGCACGAGCGGCACGTCGTGGGGCGTGCCCAGGCCGGCGGTCTGGAAGCGTAGCTGCTTCGCGTCTACGGGCTTTACCCAGGCGTTGGGGTCGTTGTTGGCGGTCACGAGCACGGGCACGCCGGTTACGGGCTCGGGCTCGGTGGTGCCGAGCATGCCGGCCAGCAGCGTGGGGCCGTAGAAGAGGGCGCGGCGGTTGGGGTTGTCGGGCAGGGCCTCGGTGTGGAAATCGGCGGGTAGTGTCAGCTCTATTCGGTCGTTGTTTTTCCACTTGCGGTCGAGCACGAGGTAGCCTTCGGCGTCGGGCGCGGCGGCCACGAGCTGGCCGTTCACGCGCACCTGCGGGTTTTTGGTCCAGCTCGGCTGGCGCAGGCGCAGCTTGAAGGCGCGGGTTTTGGTGGCCGTCAGCGTGAAGGCTACCTGGTTGGTGGCGGGCAGCTGGGTTTCCTGGCGCAAGGTCAGGCCCTGCGCCTTCCAGCTCAGTTCCGAAGGAATGAACAGGTTGACGTACAGGCTGCCATCGGCCCCCTGGAAGTAGATGTTCTCGGCGTACTTCACGTGGTTTTCCATGCCCGAGCCCACGCAGCAGGTGAAGGTATCAAACTCGTCGCTGTACGTTTTGCGCCCGCCCATGCGCAGCGGCACGAAGTAGGTCGTCATACCGGTAGCGTGGTTCTGCGAGGCCAGAATGTGGTTGTAGAGGCCCTTCTCGTAGTAGTCCATGAGCCGGGCCGCGGGCTGCTGCGCAAACAAATGCTGCGTGAGCTTCAGCATGTTGTAGGTGTTGCAGGTTTCGGTGGTGTTCTCGCTGAGCTTGTCGTTGAGCTGGCGCGGCGGGCCCAGGTACTCGTAGTTGCTGTTGCCGCCGGTGGCGTAGGAGTGGTTCTCGGTCACGGTTTGCCAGAAAAACCCGGCAATGACGGCGTCCTTCTTATCGCCGGTCAGCTCGTAGCGGCGGGCACTGGCTATGGCCTTCGGAATCTGGGTATTGGAATGCTTGCCGGGCAAAATATCGGTGCGGGCGGCCAGCGGGTCAAGGACTTTTTTGTCGTAGAATCGATACGAGAGGTCGAGGTATTTCCGGTCGCCGCTCAGGGCGTAAGTGTTGGCTAGAGTTTCGGCCATGCCGCCGTACTCGCACACCAGCATGTCCTGCATCTTAGTGTCGTCGAGGTTTTTGACGGTGTTGCCCGTCCAGTCGGCCAGGCCCTGGTTCACGGCCAGCGCCGTTTGGTTGCCCGTGTACAAGTACGCATCGAGCAGCCCCGCCATAATCTTGTGCACCGTGTACCACGGCGACCACGCCCCGTTCAGGTCAAAGCCGTGCGAGCGGATGTTGCCGCTCGCCACCTCCACCCACAGTTGGTTTTCCTTCGGAATGGCCCCGATGTAGCCGGTTTTGCGGGCCTTTTGGCACTCGGCCAGTTGTGCCACGATATAGTCCACGCGCTGCTTAAACTCAGGGTTGCCGGTCGAGGCATACGCCAGCGCGCAGGCCGAGAGGTAGTGCCCCAGCGTGTGCCCCGCCAGCCCCGTCGATTCCCAGCCGCCGTAGCGCTTGCCCTTGGCCTGCAAGCCGCTGTGCTCGCGGAAATCGGCCAGCAGCCGGTCGGGCTCGATTTTCAGGAGATACTTCGCATCGGCCTGTTCGGCTACTTTGAAGGGGCCGTCGAGCAGCTTCACCTGGTTTAGGTCGAAGGCGTAGGCTTTTACCGGCACCTGGGGCTGCACTTTCATGCGCGCATCGCGCGGGGTGGGCAGGTAGGTTTGGGCCTGGGCGGCGGGGGCGGCGGGGGCGGTGAGGGCGGCGAGGAGCAGCCAGGTATGTTTGGGGAAGCGGGGCATAGGAGGGAGGAAAATAATTGCTTGTTGACCGTGCGAGCGTGGGCGCCTCACCCCCCGGCCCCCTCTCCGAAAAGGAGAGGGGGAGCCAGACGGCGGAGTTCTGAGTTCTGAGTTAGGAGTTTTGAGTTGACCGAACGGCTAACTCTTAACTCAACACTCCAAACTCTTAACTCAGATAAGGCTCCCCCTCTCCTTTTCGGAGAGGGGGCCGGGGGG
>NZ_DASTEP010000224.1:0-17841 GCF_035709525.1 Hymenobacter sp.
AAGCTTACGCTACAGCTGAATTACAAGCTCATCAGCTCCCGAAACAAGCCTGACTGGTTGCGCGAAACTTCCACTTCCGGTCCTTCGCGGAGCTTGATTTTGAGCGTATTGCTAAACCAGGGCTCAATACCGGCTATCCACTGCAAATTGATGATTTGCTGGCGGTTGGCCCGAAAAAATACTTTGGGGTCGAGCCGCGCCTCCAGCTGCTGCAAGGTGCGCGGAATGAGCGGCTGGTGCTGCTCGAAATACACCCGCGTGGCCCCGCCGCTGATTTCAAACAGCCGAATATCAGCCAGCCGCACAAACCAGCAGCGCTCGCCTTCCTTCACGAAAACCTGGTCGTGAGCCGCCAGCGGCGGCAGCGCTGGGCTGGCGGCTGGCGGTGGGGGAGTGGCTGCCGCCACCGCTGGCGCTGCCGGGCGCAGCTTGGCCAGGGCGGCGGCCAGGCGGCTTTCGCTCACGGGCTTCAGCAGGTAGTCGAGGGCGTTGACTTCGAAGGCTTTGAGCGCATACTGGTCGTAGGCGGTGGTGAAAATGACCTGCGGGGCCGGCCCTTGCAGCGAAGCCAGCAGGTCGAAACCCGTCTGCCCCGGCATGTGGATGTCGAGAAACAGCACGTCGGGGCGCAGCTCCTGCACGAGCGCGCGGGCCTCGTCGGCGTGGCGGGCTTCGCCCACCACTTCTACTTCGGGAAAGGCGCGCAGCAGGTGGCGCAGCTCGGTGCGCGCCAGGCGCGAGTCGTCAATGAGCAGCGCGGTCATGGAATGAGTGAAGTGGTGAATGAGTGAATGAGTGAAGTTGTCTTTGCGAGCGCAGCGAAGCAATCGCACCTGTTCAGCGCGCTCGCCGGGTTCCATTCGGGTGCGATTGCTTCGCTGCGCTCGCAAGGACAGGCGTTTTTCTTTAGCGCAAAACAACTACTCACCACTTTACTACTTCCCCAACGGGCAGCGCCAGCTCGGCCAGCACAGTATCGGGCAGCAGCGGGTCGGGGCCGATGCGGAAGTGCGCGGCGGGGCCGAAGAGCAGCGCCAGGCGCTCCTGCACGTTGCGCACGCCCACGCCGGGGTGGCCGGGGCGCGGCGCGTAGGTGCCGGTGTTGCGCACGGCCACGTGCAGGGTAGGGCCGGCCGCGTCGAGATGGGCCGCCAGGCTGAGGCTACCGCCCGCCGGGCGCGGGGCTAGGCCGTGCTTGATGGCGTTTTCGACGAGCAGCTGCAAGGTCATGGGCGGCACGGGGACGGGCAGCGTCTCGGAGGCTACGTCGATAGTATAGTGCAGGCGCTCTTCGAGTTGCAGGGCTTCGAGCTGGAGGTAGTTTTCCACGATTTCGAGCTCCGTGGCCAGCGGCACCCGCTCGGCCCCGTTGCGCTGCATGGTGTAGCGCAGCAGCTCGGCCAAGTGCGTCATCATGAGGCGAGCGCGGGCGGGGTCTTCCATCACCAGCGCCCGGATGTTGTTGAGGCCGTTGAACAGAAAGTGCGGGTTGAGCTGGGCTTGCAGCGTGCGGATTTCGGCCTCGCGGGCGGTGGCTTGCAGCTGCCACTTGGCCACCTCGGCTTGCCGGTAGCGGCCCAGGTAGTGCAGGCCCGCGTAGCAGGCCGTCCAGAGGCCCAGCACAAAATACGTTTGCAGCACGTAGCCCACAAACTGCCCGCCGCCCGCCAGGCGGCCGCCCAGGTTGGCCGGCGGCCGGATGATGAACGCGATAACCCCGGCCAGCACGCTCTGCCCGGCCAGCGCGGCCGCCGCATTGCCCAGCAGTAGCCGCCACAGTAGCGCGCCCGCCGGGCGCTGCCACCAGCCGCGCCACCGCCAGTAGGCGCGCAGCCCGTGGGTAGTGAGCACCAGCATACCCACCAGCGCCGCCTGAATGGCCAGAATGGGCGCGCCTATCCGCACATTGGGGGCAAACAGGCTGATGAGCAGCAGCCCCAGGCCGGCATACAGCAGCCAGCCCACCACCTGAATTATCCAGTAGAGCCGCTGGCGGGGTAGGGTTGGGGTCATGGGAAGATGGTATCGGGAGTTGAGTGGATTAAGGCCGTCATGCTGAGCGCAGCGCAGCGGAGTCGAAGCATCTCTATTGCTTCGTTGCTAGCGTCAGGAGTTAGTTCACCGATAGAGATGCTTCGGCTCCGCTACGCTGCGCTCAGCATGACAAATACACATTATACTCGGCATGATGACCGCCCGCGCCCGCTAGCGCTTAGCCGCAGCCGCCTGCTGCAAAAAAGCATCGGTTTGGGCGAAAAACCACTGCGGGTCGTCGTACATGAGGAAGTGCCGGCCGGCCTCCGACATCTCGATGCGGGCCTGGGGCAGCCCGGCGTATTGCCGGGTGTAGATGGCCAGCGTGCTGGCCTTGGTAGCGCCGTAGGCTTTGTAGCCCGCCCACGAGCTCAGCACCAGCACCGGCTGCTGAATGCGGCCGAGGTCGGCGCGCAAATCGGTGGTATACATGTCGTACATGGCCTGGCCCACGGTGGCCGGGTCGGAGGCCAGCCCCCAGCGCGCCACCTGCGTAATACGGGCCGAATCAGTGACGAGCGGCGCTACTAGCTGGCGCTCGGCGGCCATGGTCATGCGGCCCTGCGCTACTTGCTGGCGCATTTGCTCGGCCATTGGGCGGGCGGTTTCGGCGGTGGTGGCGGGGTTTTGGATGGCCGAAAAGAAGGGCAGCGCGTCCACGATTTCGAGCGGGCCGAGGGCGGCGGGGTCGGTGCTGGCCATCCAGAGGGCCAGAAAGCCGCCCAGGCTGTGGCCTACTACCACGGGCTTAGTCAGCTTCTGAGTTTTGATATAGGTCAGGAGTTGGTCGCGCACGCCTTGCAGCAGGTGCGCGGGCAGGGGCTGCTGGGCGGCTACCCCACCGAAGCCCGCCAGCGACACCACGTGGCACTGGTACTGCTTCTGGTAGCGGACCACGGTTTCGGCCCACACCGCGCCGGGGCAGGTGAGGCCCGGTATCAGCAGCACCGGCCGGCCCTTGCCCACCACCTGCACCGTGAAGGCCGGGTGCGCGGCCTCGGCCACCTGGGTTACCGGCGCGGCCGAAGCTTGCCGGGTGGCGTGGTGCGTGCCCGTGCTGGCCAGCAAAGCGGCAAACAAAACTAAGGAGCGCGGAGAAAGCGAGGTGTACATACGAAAAAAGGCTGTCGGTGAAAGGATGCAACAAACCTACCCGCTCGGCCCAGCCTCCCAAACTGACTACCCAACTAACGGTAAGCCAGCCCGCCGAACGGTAAAAACCGCCGCCCGAGCGGCGCAGGCGGTTTGCGCCAGCCGGGCTTTTCAGGAAACGCTCACCGAGTGGCCCGATACTGCGCTACACTGTATCGGAAGCCGCTTGTATCTTGCGGCTTAAACCTCCGGCCAGCTTTTAATTCCCAGAGTGGTGAGGCATGCGATACCTGTTTTATTTCGGCTGCCGGGTCGGCGCTGGCTGGCGCTGGCCGCTGGCCTGGGCGCGGCCCGCGCCGCCCAGGCGCAGCAGCCGGCCGGCGCTACTATCACCATCGCGGCCGATACGGCCCGGCGGCTGCCGCTCGCCCGGCCGCTGCCCGCGCCGCCCGCCACGCCGCTGCCTGCGCCGCCGCGCGTGCCGCGCCTGGGCTTCAGCCTAGTGCTCGACAATCGTAATTCCTTCGTGCAGGCGTCGGCGGTGCGCATTATCGGGGTGAATGTGGGGGTGGTGCCGCGCGGCAAGCGCTACCGCCTGGGGCTAGGCGCCTACACGCTGCGCCGCAGCTACGCCGACCTCTACACCTACTCGGGCAAGGGCAAAAACCGCAAGCTCAAGGACACGCTCACGCCCTCGCTCAGCCTCACGTACTTCACGCCCAACTTCGCCTACACGTTTTTCAGCCGCCGCTTTATCGAGCTGAGCGTGCCCGTGGATGTGGGCCTAGGCCGCAGCCACTACACCATCACCGACGAGCACGGCAAGGTCACGACCGATAAGCTGGGCCTCTTCATCCCGGCCGAAATCGGGCTGGGTGTGCTGCTCAAGCCCACGCGCTGGGTGGGCGTGAGCGTGGGCGCGGGCTACCGCGTTTCGCTGAAGGCGATTGACTATAAGGAGGATTTCAACGGCTGCTATTACAGCTACCGCCTCAATTTCTTCGTGGGCAACATCTGGCGCGACTGCCAGCATTGGCGGCAGCAGCGGCGGCTGAAGAAGTGAACGGCTGAGTTGGGACTGTCATTGCGAGCGCAGCGAAGCAATCGCACCGGAGCGGAACCCGCTCGGCATGGCATGGCTGAACAGGTGCGATTGCTGCGCTACGCTCGCAATGACAGCCGTGATTCAAAGCCCACCACTCAAAATCCAGCACTTAAAACTCAAAACTATCCTGACCTTTGCGGCGGCCATCGGTGCTTCGCTATGCAAAAGAAATATTGGTTTTTAGTAGTATTAGGGCTGTTTTACAGCGGCGTGGCCCGTGCCCAGGCACCCGCCGCGCCGGCCCAGCTGCTGCGCAGCCTCAGCCTCACGCTCGATACGGTGCAGTACCGCCTCGGCGAGCAGATGACGACCGTGGCCGGTGCGCCGCGCCTTTACTTCTACTACCATCAGGACGACCAGGCCGCCGAATTGCGCCTCGCGCCCGTGCAGCCCGGCGGCCGCGCCCCACGCCTGCTGCCCTCGGCCGACTACGTGCTGCAAGACACCCTCGTGGCCGGGGCCGATGGCGAGTACCGCGGCACGCTGCGCTTTCACAACCTCACGGGCGTGCCCTTCGTGCGGCTGGTATTCGTGCAGCCCGCGCCGGCCGCGCCCGCCGACTCGGCCGGCCGCGCGCTCAAGGCCACGCTGCGCCAGCAGGTAGTGGAGCTGCTGCCCCTCACGCGGACCACGCTCGATGCGCGGGTGCTCGACAGCGAGCTGTTTGTGGGCGAGGAAAAAGTAATTGAGATTCTGACCGACAACCAGGCCAACGTGCGCGTACCCAACGAGTGGACGCGCGGCCAGGACATCGACTACCGCCTGGCCCGCGAGCAGGGCGGCCTGCGCCTGCACGTGCTGCCCAATACGCTGGGCGTGCACACGCTCACGCTCAAGGCGCTGGCCGAGCGCCCGCACCTCGACGCGGCCGGCCGCCTCAGCTACCAGCTGCCGCCGCTGCGCCTGGCCTTCGACGTGCGCGCCAGCCGCCTGCGCTTTCTCACGCCCGAGCGCAAAACGGTGGACTACGACGAGGACGGCCGCACCCGCGGCACCGAGTTCGTGCTCGATAACGGGCACGCCTTTGAGCTGCGCCGCACCTACCGCATCGAGGCGCAGCAGGAGGCGGGCGGGGCGCTCGTGGCCGAGCTTTTCACGCGCACCTACCTTTCCAATGACCGGGTGCTGTGCCAGCTGCGGGTGTACAACACGCACCGGCAATCGGACGGCTACCTATACATCAAGGACGGCGACGTGGCCCGGTTTATCACCAATTTCGACATCACGCCGCGCCCGCGCATCGCCGCGCTCAGCGTGCTGCACCGGGGCGGCGACTGGGGCCCGAATACCACCATCAACCCCGGCGAAACCGTGGACGTGCGCCTCGAAGGCGAGTCGCTGCTGAAGGGCCGCTACCACTTCGACGGGGCCACTATCGTGCCCTCCGACTCGTCCACGCGCTCCGAAAAAGCCGTTATCTACCGCGTACAAGTGCCCTTGAGCAGCGTGCGCAAGCGCATCGAGATATTCAACGGCAACGCCACTACCGGCTTTAGCCTGCAAGTGAAGGAAGCCCAGCGACCCCACCCGCTCAACTTCGTGCAGGTGAACTACGGCGACGGCCCGCACCCCGCCACCCAGCTCAACGGGCCGACGCTCTACGACAAAACCATCCCCGACGTGGTGTTCAGCTTCAACACCAACGCCATCGACGAAGCCGGCAACCTCTACGGCCGCCAGTATTTGACGATGGACGTGCGCACGGTGGATGAGAAGGGCAACCTCATCGACCAGCGCACCGTGGAGCAGCTGGTCATTTGCCCCGGCGAGGCCTCGCCGCGCTACGCCTACTACCAGGGCAACGAGTGCCAGGTGGGCAATTTCAGCCTCAACAGCATCCTGGGCCGCAAAACCTACGACCTCGACGCCTGGTACCGCATCACCATCACGCTGCGCCACGATGCCCGGCAGTACGGCACCAAAGGCTACTCGCAGCAAATCGAGCTGGTGCTGCGCCGCCACCTCAACTTCGACATCAGCGTGAGCTTTCCGGCCGGCCTGCTCACCAAGTACCAGGGCGAATCGACGTACAACAGCTTCGGCGGCATCAGCCTGGCCACGCTGGCGCAGCTCAGCTTCTACGCCCCCGACCGCATCAACAAGCTGCGGCCCTACCGCATCGGGGCGGGCTTTGTGGCCCTCAATGCCTTCAACCTCAGTAATAACAGCGACGTGCAGCGCGACCTGGGCCTCGTGGTGCTGGGCTCGGTGGTGCCGGTGCGCACGGGCGCGCGGCTCACGTTTCCGCTGTATCTGGGCGGCGGCTACCTGCTCACCAAGGGCAAGCCGTTCTTGCTGTTCGGGCCGGGCATCGGGGTTACGCTGTAGGGCAGATAGGAAGCCGGCGCCACGCGGGGGTTATCCTCTAAATATAGTTGGAAAGCGTATTATAAAATACCGCAAAGTGCAAATGCGTTGAATATATTACCGCGATTTTCCCTTGGTCGGCAACGTGCATAGCGTTACGCATTGCCACCTTCTATTTCCGATTGGCAATGAATAGGTTGTTAGTAGCATTCGGTTGTGCAACTTGCCTTAGCATACAGGCTTATGGGCAGAAGCAGCCTAGAACTACCGAATCGCTGGCAATAGCGGTAGACGGGCTACTTGTTACACGATTAGAAGCTATTGCCCCCGGCGGAGTAATATTGATTGCTAAAAAAGGAGCAATTGTTTATAAAAAAGCTTTCGGGCTCGCCAATGCAGAAACGGCAACCCCGATGCAGCCAGACATGGTTTTTCGGATTGGCTCTATCACAAAGCAGTTTACGGCCATCGCTATTCTACAATTAGTAGAAGCGGGCAAAATTTCTTTGCAAGACAGTATTCAACGGTACGTGCCGGATTACCCGCATAAGCAATATTCCATAACCATTGAGCATCTGCTAACCCATACTTCAGGCATTAAGGATTACCAGGCTATCACTAATCGGGTAGCCGAGCGAGCTAGCTATACCCCGAAGCAGGGAGTAGATTATTTCAAAAATGAACCGCTGGAATTTAAGCCTGGAAGCAAATTCAGTTACAGCAACTCCAACTACTACTTGCTGGGCTACATCTTGGAAGCAGTGGCCGGGCAAAGCTACGCCAACTATTTGCAGCATAATCTGCTGGATAAAGCCGGCTTACAGCATACAGAATATTTAACAGCGAATAAGGTAGTAGCGAATATGCCGCAGGGCTATTCGCGGTACGACAAGGGGTTGGAGCTAGCTGAGTTGCAAGATATAACCATCATGTATGCGGCGGGTGGCCTGGCATCAACCGCAGAAGACTTATACAAGTGGCACCAGGCGCTACGGGCTGGCAAGCTCGTAAGCAAAAAGCTATTAAAGAAAGCCCACACGCCCTACCGTCTTTCGGATGGTACCTATTCGGACTATGGCTACGGGTGGTATTTAAGAAAATTGGATGCCAGCACAACTACCGAGCACGCTGGCTCGACGGATGGGTTTCAAGCCGATGAAATCTATCTGCCCGACGCGGATACTTACGTTGTCACCCTGTTTAATTGCTTTGAACAGGATATGGATTGGACGGTATTGACGAATGATATTGCCAGAGTAGCAACTGGTAAGCCAGTTGAGGCTACCGTGGTAGTGAATAAAGCTATATTGGAAAAATATGCTGGCGAGTATACATTTGATGCGAGCCATAAACTTATCGTTGTATTTAAGGAGGGGTCATTGTTCATAGAAGATACCAACCCAAATGACCGATTGCCTCAGGTGCGAGTATATCCTCAAAGCGAGCACAAGTTTTATATGAAAGAAGCACCTGTTACGTTTGATTTTTTATATGATAGTCAAAAGCAATTACTTAAGGTGGTAACTTACGTTAGTGGCCGCAAAGACGCAGAGTGGATGAAAACCAAATAACTTGAATCAAGACGTGGTTGCATCTGATACACATAAGCGATGCAATCAGTTTATAAGTTAATTGAGAAGAGGTTCCGGCAGATGCACTCAGCACTTGCTAGAACCTCTTCAGGATTTGGGTAAAGACCAGCCCACGCGGAGGACGGCTTTTTTACTAGGTGGCAGCAGGGAAGCTATTATTGCTTGCCTTTGCCCGAGGTAGTGGCCGAGGGTGCTGCCACGGCCTTGCCTTTGGGCTCGGGCGTAGTGTTGTGGCCCTGGCCGCCCGACTGCACCACTACTTTGGTAGCGCCAGCGGCGGCGGGCTTTTTGGTGTCTTTGCCGGTGCCGCGCGGCTTGGCGCCGGGGGCGGGCTTGTAGTTGGGGGTGGCGGTGGTGGGGTTGTTATTGGCGGCGCTGCTGCTGGTGTTGCTGCTGTTGCCGCTGCTGGTGTTGGCGTTGCCATTGGCCCCGGTGCTGGTGCCGCCGGGGTGGTTGCCGGCCGTATTGGCGCTGCTGCGCTGGGCGGCGGCCGTGCCGATGGTGGCGGCCAAGAGGGCGGCGAGGGCGAGAGTCTTTTTCATCGTAGAAAGCAGGAATAAATGAAGTAACCCGCTTACGGCCAACTGCTGGCTTGCGTTTGTCGGCCGGCCTACTCGCCGGCCCGCCCGGCCGGCGGGCCGGCGAGTAGGCCGGCCGCGCCGCAGTTTGCTACAAGCGCCCGCCTTAGCAGGATAGTCGGCCGGCACGTCGAGCTAAGGCAGCGGCGCGCGGCCAGAATTCTCCGTTAATCAATCTGCACTTTCTCTACCTGCGACAGGCCATTGCCTTGCAGCTGCACGTAGTACATGCCCGCCGGCAAGCCATTGCGGGCCCAGTGCAGCTGGTGCCAGCCCCGGCTGGCCGTGCCCTGGTAGAGCGTGGCTACTACCTGGCCCAGCACATTGAGCACGCGCACCTGCACGGCGGCGGCGGTGGGCAGCGAAAACTCAACCCGCGCCGCCTCCCGCAGCGGATTGGGCACAACCGGGTAGAGCCGGGGCGCGGTGCTAAGCTGCTGGCGCAGCACATACGAATCGATGAGCACCCGCTGGCGCGTAAAAAACCGCAAGCTCAGGCTGTCGGGCGTGGCATCGAGCAGCAGGGCCCCGTACTGGCCCGTGAAGTACTGCTGGCTCTGGGGCAGCCGGGGCCGGCTGCTGGTGTAGGTGCTGCGGCCGCCCAGCCCGTTCACGATGTAGGTGAGGCTATCTACTTGCAGGCGCTCGTAGTGGTGGTCGTGGCCGGCCAGCACCAGCGAGGCCCCCCAGGCCCGGAAGGGCCACTGCGTCACGGCCGTGCTGCCGTGCGCCCCCGACGAGTAGGGTGCGTGGTGCAGGTACACCACCTTCCAGCGGGCCTTGGAGGCGGCCAGCGCGGCTTGCAGCCAGCGCGCCTGCTGCGAAGCGGCCCCGATGCCATCGGGCTCGGCGGGGTCGCTGTTGAGGGCGAAGAAATGCACGCTGCCGCGCACGAAATCGTAGTAGCGGCCATTGCCGGGCAGGGTGAAGTAGTCGCGGTAGGCCTGCCCGTTGCGGGTGTAGTAGTCGTGGTTGCCGAGCGAAGGAAAGAACCGGTCGCTGAACGTCTTGGGCCCGTAGCGGCCCTTGTAGTTGTAGATGTACTCGTGGTAGTACTGGCCGATGTTTTGGTCGATGGTAGTCGAGTCGCCCACATCGTAGTTGTTGTCGCCAAGCGTAATAATAAAATCTGGGTTCCAGCTCTTAACCAGGTTGGCCACGTCGCGCTCGGCGGGGCCGGCGTAGCCGTAGTCGCCGATGGCAGCGAAGTGCTGCCCCCACGCGCGCGGAGCGCCGCCGCTCAGTATAAGCAGCAGCGCCAGCGCGCGCAACGCCGACCAGGAAAAAAGCTTGCGCAAAGCCAAGGCGTAAATTTTTTTCATAAATATAAAATGCAAAATAAGGGGATAAGTTTTGACTAAGCCGGGTGGTACTCGGCGGGCGGAAGAGCGGCGCATAACTATTAGCGGAAAAGCTAGAAGATTTCGATTTTCAAAGGCTGAAAGTCAGAACGAATATAAATACACCGGTAGCGGCAATTAATAAAAACAAGCCAATAAACGCACTTAACAGGGTATTTTTGCGGCGCCTTATATAGAATTCCATTTATCGAAATAACCTGGCTATGAAGACAAACTTTCTACTGAAAAGATTTAAGACCGGCCTGGCAGTGGCCGCGCTGCTGCCAGCTTGGCAAGAAGCAGGTGCGCAAGGAATAGTTACATTTAATCCGGCGTTTTTTCATGTCGATGCCGGCCGAAACCTCATCCTGATAAACGCGCCGCTCAGCCAACTTAGCCCCGCCGCCACCAGCGACTCAATAAGAACCCTCGCTGTGGATGGGCAGCACTACACCCTGCGCCGGGCGGTGGCGCGCCTGGGCACGGCCGGCTCGTACCAGGCCACGGCCAATGCCAAAACCTACACCGTATACTTTACGCAGGTGCCGGTGCTAACCCTCAGCACCCGGCAGCAGATAGTGGACGCGCCCAGCGTGTATGCCAACCTGGTGCTGACCGATACTACGGGCGTGCTGGCGCAATCGGCCACGGGCATCGAGATTCGGGGGGCCTTTTCGCAGTCATACCCCAAAAAGTCGTATGAGCTGAGCTTGTGGGCCGATACGCTGGGCGCGGCCAACCGCGACCTGCCGCTGCTGGGCATGCGCAACGACAACAAGTGGAACCTCCAGGCGATGTACAACGACCAGCTGCGCATGCGCCTGAAAGTGGCCAACGAGCTGTGGCAGAGCATCCACCAGGTGTACTACAAAGCGCAGGAGCCCAACGCCAAGAACGGTATCGACATGGCGTACACCGAGGTGTTTATCAACGGCAGCTACCAGGGAATTTACGCCCTGACCGAGCGGGTCGATAAAAAGCAGCTCAAGCTGAAAAAGTACGCCAACAACACCATCGCGGGCGAGCTCTACAAGGGCATCGACCGTAGCGTGGCCATCTTCGATGCGGCGCCGCCCTTCAACAACAGCAGCCTGGTCTGGGAGGGCTTCGAGTACAAGGAGCCCAGCGAGAAAACCGACTGGAGCAACCTGCATAG
This sequence comes from Hymenobacter sp., assembly GCF_035709525.1. Taxonomy (GTDB): domain Bacteria; phylum Bacteroidota; class Bacteroidia; order Cytophagales; family Hymenobacteraceae; genus Hymenobacter. Next base: position 11,205 of record NZ_DASTEP010000224.1, read on the forward strand.
CTTCGTGAGTTTTGTGGTAAATAGCTCGGATGCTGACTTTTATAGCCAGTACAAGAGCCGCTTCAACCTGGCCAACGCGGTAGACTACTTCCTTTTTCTGAACCTGATGCGCGCCACTGACAACACTGGCAAGAACATCTACCTCGCCAAATACAAGGTCGGCGAGCCGTATTACTACGTGCCCTGGGACCTGGACGGTGTGCTGGGCAACATCTGGAATGGCAGCAGCGACCCCACAACCAATGACTTGCTATCCAACGGCTTCTACGACCGGCTGATGCAAGACCATTCGGCCACGGGCTTTCGGGCGGCGCTGGCCAGCCGCTGGGTTAGCCTGCGCACGTCGGTGGTTACGAGCGCCTACATCACGGGCAAGCTACAGGCGAGCACCGACTACCTGCTGACCAACAACGTGTACGAGCGCGAGCACCTGGCCTGGCCGGCTTACCAGTACGATGCCGCCCAGCTCGCGTATCCGGCCACCTGGCTCACCAGCCGCCTGGCTTACCTGGATGCGGCCTTCCGGCCCACGGCCACCGCCCTCGGCACGGCAAGCGCGCAGGCCGACGCCGCCCTGCAACTGTACCCCAACCCGGCCAGCGACTACCTACGCGTGGAGCTGAAAGCCGGCCCGGCGCAGCTCATCCTTCAGGACGTGAGCGGCCGCACCGTGCTGCAAGTTGCGCTGGCCGCTGGCAGTAATCAGTTGAATATGAGTAAGTTGCCTAAAGGCCTGTATATGGCCACCATCAAAACCGCCACGACTACCACCGTGCAGAAGTTGCAGATGCAATAAGCGCGAGTGCGCAGGTTTTAACAAGCAGTAAAAGCGGCCGTAGGGCAGGCGGCGCGCCTGGGCTACGGCCGCTTTGGCGTGGTAAGGCCAATGATGACGCCGAAGTCGCCATCCGTTTGCCGCCAGCCGAGGGCCGGGCAATACAGCCGCGATACGAAGCCATCGAGGTAGAGCGCCTCGCGGCAGCCCCGGCGTTGGAAGAAAGCCGCAAAATCGTAGAAATTGACCGGCTCGCGCGATAGGGCGAACACAACCCGGCCATCGGGCCGCAGGCCCACGCCGTTGCGCACTACCACGTTGGTCGAGCCAGGGGTGAACAGCGGGTTGACCCGCCCGCCCACCAGTAGCAGCGGGCCCGACTGCGTGGCGTAGGCCACGCCCGCCTTGCCCCGAAACTCGCGGGTGGCGCAAATGCCCGCCCGCCGCGCCGTGGTAAGGTAAAACACGCCGTTGGGCTGGAGGTAAAAATTGCCCGCGCCGTGGCCTGTGTCGAGCGGCGCGAGCTGCTTTTGATTTTCAATAAACAGCCCCTTGGGCACACCGCCGGGCGCGTACATGCCGCCGTTCATGGCAAACGCCAGCGAGTCGGGGCGCTGCGCCAGCCACGCCCGCAGCCGCCCGAGACTGCCGAAGCGCCGGCCGCGCTCGTCTTGGTAAAACAGGCGCAGTTCCTGCTGCTGCGGATTTACCTCGTAGCTGACGAAGCGGACAGCGGTATTTGGCCGCTGCAAAAAATACCAGCCAAGCGCTACTCCGCAACAAACCAATAAAAGCCACAACTTGCGCATGAAAGGGCAGGAGAAAAGTGTTCTACTTCGCCTTGGGCGGCTGCTTATCGCGCAGCAGCGCACGTACTTCCTCGTCTTCCTCTTCCGAAACAACCAGCTTGTGCTGCTTGCCCACGAGGTGCGTGCGCACCAGGCGGGCGGCGCGCAGCTCTTCGCGCAGGGCCGCGAGGCGGGCGTACTCGGTGTAGAGGTGCGCCGCGAAGAGGGCCACGGGCGGGCGTAGCTCGGCTACCGCGTTCAGGGCCGTGAGCCAGGCCGCGATGCGCTGGTAGTGGTCGCGGGTGCGGCCGCTGGTGTCTTGCAGCAGGGTTTCGGTGCGCTCCATCACCAGTTCCAGGCAGTCGTCGGGGTAGGTGGGGGCGGCTAGGGCCAGCACCTTGGGCACCGCACGCTGCCACGCCCACTGGAGGCGGCGCAGGTAGGGCAGCAGCTCGGCGGGGCGGTTTTCGGCCACCAGCAGCTCGGCCCCGAACAGCGGATTATTACCGGGGCGGGCCCCCAGGGCCACCTGCTCATCCACAAAGGCGCGGCGCTGGGCGGGGCTCCAGTGGGCTTGCAATAGGAGGTAGTCGGGCAGGCTGTGGGTGTGGCGGCAGCGCTGCGTTAGCGCGGCCAGGTACAGCGCCGCGTCGTCGGCCAGCGTGAGGTGCCGCAGGATGTAGGCGTTGAGTGGCTGCGAAAATTTTTCGCGCAGCTGCCCCAGCACGCGGCGCACGCTGGCGTGGTCGCCGCTGGCGCGGTAGCGGTCGAGCAGTTGCGTGGCCAGGTTGGCATCGTGGGCGGCAAAGGCCTCGCTGGTGCGCAGCCACAGGGGCTCATCGGCCAGCACGGTGGCCACGCGCAGCAGCACGCGGGCCAGGCCGGCCTCGGGCGTGGGCACGGCCGCCAGCAGCGGGCGCAACTGGGCGGCCGCGCCGGGGTCGTGGGCCAGGGCGTGCAGTAGGTCGTGGAAGTGCGCGGGCGGCGCCAGCGCCAGCGGGCCGGGCGCGGCCGGCGCGGCGGGGGCGCGGCCCGGCTTTTTGGTGCCGGGCTGCGCCCGCAGCTGGCCATTATCGTAGCGCCCGGCCAGCAGGGCGAGCGCAGCCGCTACTTCATCGGCGGCGAAGTGCTTGGTTTCGAGCAGCTGCGGCAGCTGCTGCTCGGCCAGTAGCTCCAGCCAGCGCCCTTGCGTGTGGGTTGGGTAGTCATCGTAGCCGAATAGCTCGTAGTCGTCGGCCGCCGGCTCGGTAGCGGCGGCGCTGCCCTCGTACACGCCCACCCAGCGGCGCAGGGCCTCGGCCAGGCGGCCGGCGTGCAGCGCCTCGCCCACGGCCTCGGCGTGCGGCAGCAGCACGGCGGCAATAGCCTCGTTTGCGGCATCGTGCAGGGCGTCTTCCTCGTGGCGGTAGTCGGCGAAATCCGGGTCGTAGTCGTCCAGCATTTCGCGGTCGAAAGCCAGGTCCGACAGCGCTTCGTACACCTCGGTGCTGATGCTATCGATTGTAAACGCGGCTGGCGGCGCAGGCGCGCTGGCCGCCAGCGCCGGCCCCGCGTGCGCCAAAAACTGCTGGGCCAGTGCCTTATCGCGCCGCAGCGCGTCGGCCAGAAAAGTTAGCTGCACCTCGGCCGGCGCGCTGCGCAAGGCCGCCTCCAGTGCGGCCGGGCTAAAGGCGGGCGCGGCCGCCCCGCTGGCCGCCAGGCGCGGGCCAAACTCTTCGAGCACGGCCAGCCCCAGCGCCACCGCGTGCTTGCAGATGCCATCGAAATCGTAGGGGCAGTTGCACTTCAGCTTAGCGCCGCCCGCCCGTAGCGTCAGCTGCACTTTGTAGGGGTAGGAGCCATGAACTTTGGCCGTGAACTTGTCGCCCTCGCGGGTGATGCGCCCCACGCTTTTCGACCGGAAGTAGTCTTTGCCCCGGCTGAAAACCGTGGCCGTGGCCAATGACTGCAAATACTCGCGCGTAAACATGGGCGCAAAGATTGGGCGCGGGGGCCGGAGAAAGTGCCGCGTGCCTCAAGTACTGCCACATGCAGCAGCGCCAGCAGCGCTTTCGGAGTTGCACTCCGAAAGCGCAGTTGTGCGATACAATGCTACCGCCAGCGCCAGCCCACCTGCGTGCCCGCGTAGTAGTTGCGCCCCGGCGCGGGCTGGAAGTAGCGCCCCCCGAAGGCATTGAGGTCGTTGCCGAGGCTATAGCGGCGGTCGGTAGCATTCTCCACGCCGCCGTACACTTCCAGGGCCAGGCGGCACAGCGTGCGCCGCCAGCCGGCCCGGCTGCCCAGCACCCAGTAGGCCGCCGCGTAGTCAGTATTAGCATCGTTGAGCGCAATGCGGGCCTGGTGGCTGAGCGTGGGGCTGAGGTAAAAGCCCGCCACGCCGAAATCGAGCCCCGTGCTGAGCGTGTGCGGCGCGCTGCCCGTGAGGCGGTTGCCGCCGAAGCTCTGGCCGCTGGCCGACTCGTAGCTGCCGAAGCGGAAGTGATTATAAGCATAGCTGCCCCACAGGCGCAGGCCGTTGGGTTGCGCCTCGGCGGAACTGGTGGCGGGCCCGGCCGGCTGCCAGAGGTAGCCGCTGGCCGCGATTTCGGCCCCGCGCTGGCGGGTGTTGCCCGAGTTGGCGTAGAGCTGAAAGCCTTGCGCGTCGGTGCGCGATACGATGGTATTGCGCAGCGCGAAGTCAAATAAAGCCACGTCGAACGTGAGGCGGCCGCCCAGCAGCTGGCCTCGGCCGCCGAGCTCGTAGCTGGTGCCGCGCTCGGCTTGCAGGTCGAGGTTGATGCTGCCATCCGAAGGGCGCAGCTCGGCCTCGGAGGGCGGCGAGTAGCCGGTGCTCACGCTGGCGTAGGCCGAAATGGCGGGCGTGATTTCCTTGAGCAAGGCCACGCGGGGCAGCACTTCGGGCCGGAAATTCTGGGTTACTACGTAGCCATTGGGGTTGGTGGCGGCGCTGCTCACGCGGGCGATGTGGTAGCGCAGGCGGTTGTAGCTGGCCCCGGCCGTGAGCAAAAAGCCGGCCGGCAGCTCGTAGTCGGCCTGCGCGAAGGCGAAGCCCGTGCGGGTGGTCAGCTCGTCGTCGTAGCGCAGGGTAGTGGGGTTGCCGCGCACGTTGAGGTAGCTGCGCGAATCGGTGAACGACGCCTGAAACTCGCCGCCCGCCTGCGCCCGCAGCACCCGCCCGGCCAGCCGCCCCCGGTAGCTGAGGGTGGCCCGGCCGCCGCCGCCCAGCCCGGCATCGCGCTGCCAGTCAACCAGGTAAGGCGTGGCCACGCGCACGGTGCGGCCGTACACCGTGGCCGTGGTGCGCCAGCGCTCCGAAAAGCGGTACTCGTGCGTGAGCCCCAGCAGGCCGGTTTGCGAGGCGTAGCTGCCCTGCTGCACCACGGTGCCGGGCGCGGCGGCCGTGCCCGGCCGCGCCTGCCGCGGGTCGGCCTCGAACTGTGCCCGCGTGAGGCCGCCCGGCAGCTGGTAGTAGAGGTCGGTGTAGAGCGCGTGGATGGCGAGCGTCTGCTTATCGGAAGGCGAAACCTGCCCATCCAGGGCAAAAACATCGCGGCGCAAACTGCTCTGCTGGCGGTAGCCATCGAGCTGCTGGTGCGCGTACTGCGCCCGCCAGTAGTCGCCGTTTTGCTGGCTGGTTTCGACCGCGGCCGTGAAGCGCCGCAGCCCGAACGAGCCCGCCGAGTAGCCCACCTGGGCTTGCGCCTGGCCGGCGGCGGGGCGGCGGTTTTCGAGGCGCACCACGCCGCCCGTGCCCGCGCCGTACACGCTGCCGGCCGGCCCCTTCAGCACCTCCAGCCGCCCGAGCTGCGCGGGGTCGAGGATGTTGAGCGGCGTGGTGCCGTTGGCCTCCGTGAAGGGAATGTCGAAGTAGTACAGCTTCACATTGCGCACCCCGAACGGCGAGCGCAGCGTGCTGCCCCGCACGCTGAGGCGGTAGCTGCCGGTGGCGCGCTCCTCCAGCCGCACGCCGGGTAGCGTGTTCACGGCCGCGGCCGGCGAGCTTTCATTAAACCGCTGGATAATAGCCTGGTCGATAACACCCACGCCGGCCGCCGTGCGCCGGAGCGGCAGCCGCTGGCCGTAGCCTACCACGGTGGCGGCGGGCAGGGCGCGGGTGGTGGTGTCGGTGGGGGTAGGGGCTTGCGCCTGGCCGCGCAGGGCGGGTAGGGCGAGCAGGGTAGTCAGGAGGTAAGGAATCCGCATGAAAGCACTATGAGCGTGCTTGCCAAACGGGCTGGCGGGGCAGAGGTTTGAACGGTTAGCTCCTCACAAACCAATTCTCCAACGCAATGCCTTCGATATGCACAAAATCCTTGGTGTTGTCCGTTACCAGTATTAGCTCGTGCTCCACGGCCGTAACGCCGATGAGCAGGTCGAACTCGTCGTGCATGGGCCGGCCCAGCTTGCGAAGGCGCACTTTCTCTTGGGCGTAGCGCCTGATGCAACTGAAAATAGGCAGAATAGCCAGGCCCCCGACGAAGTTATCGACAGCTTGGTGCGACTTGGTAGGGTGGTCGCTGTTTTCGGCACCGTAGCGCAGCTCGGCTACCGTGATTTCTGAAAGAAAGCAATTTTCGCGGCCCTTCTCCCGAATGATTTTGTTTAAATCCAGCTTTCCCCGCAGAAAGAAAACGCAGGTGTTCGTGTCAAGTAAATAAGGCATCAGAAGGAAATATCCTTACGGCGAAACTGTCGGCTTGCCTTGATATCAGCCACGATTTCCTCGGCCGGCTTATCCGAGCCGAAAGCCCCGAAAGATTGGAAAAAGCTCACGTCTTGGTCAGGCTGGCCGCGTTGCAGCGATTGCGCCAGGCTTTCGATTAGCTCTAGCTTACTGGTCGCGCTAAGGCCCTCTAAGAGGCTGGTGTACGCCTCAATAAGGTGCTTGTTCGTGTAAGTCATGGTGCAGGGCCGTTGGAGGTAGCGTAAAAATAGGGCGATAGGTTTGTTTGCGGAGCAAAACGAAGAAACGAGTCATGCTGAACGCAGTGAAGCATCTCTACCGCTTCGTTGAACCGTTTGGAGGAAGCGGTAAAGATGCTTCACTACGCTCAGCATGACTCGTCGTTTACCT